>JAJOJD010000026.1 GCA_021208965.1 Gammaproteobacteria bacterium | reverse complement strand
TACCAAATCATAAAATATGACAAATTGACGTAGTAATTTAAATATGGTTTTTGTGTGATAGATTGTTTTAATTCCAAAATAAATGAAGTAAATTTGTAAGAAAGTAAATAATAGAAAAATGAAAAAAAGTGCACTATTCTTACTGTTAGCTATCGTCTTTTTTGGCTGTAAGCCAAAAGAAACGATTACGAGTACAAAATTGGATAATAAGACCGAAGCAGCTATCAAAGGAAACTGGCGAATAGCATCGGTAAATTTTCCTGGTTCCGATTATTTGAAGGTTACTTCTTTTAACATAGCAGATGCTAAATGTTTTGAAGGAAGTCAGTGGAGTTTTATTTCTAACAATAATAAAGGAAATATGCTTTTAGATAAAGTTAATTGCCCTTCTTATAGTAGTAATATTACGTGGTACATTAACAAAGACGGATTTATGGTAATGAAATTTTTAACGGAAGGGGTGAAGGCTAAACATACTGATTCGGGATATATTTTAAGAGTTGCCAATGTGAATGCCACCACATTTCAGTTAATTGATAAAGTGAATGTTGGGGGGCAATTTGTTGATATCGTATATAATTTTGAAAAAAAATAAGAACATATGAAAAAGATAGCCATTTATTTAGTAGCAGGAACATTAGTAGGTAATGTTGTTTTATCAGGATGTAGTGCGGTCAAGAATGCTAATAACACTCAGAAAGGAGCTGTTATAGGAGCTGGTTCAGGAGCAATAATTGGTGGGATTTTAGGAAACAATCTTGGTAAAGGAGGAAATACTGCTTTAGGAGCTGTAATTGGGGGTGTTGTTGGTGGAACTGTTGGAGGTTTGATTGGAAACAAAATGGACAAACAAGCAAGAGAAATTGAAACGGCTTTACCAGGAACTCAAGTACAAAGAATAGGTGAGGGAATTCATTTGGTTTTGGGTGAAAACTCTGTAAACTTTGACTTTAATAAAGCTACTTTAACATCTAAGGCAAAGCAAAATTTAGATAAGTTGGTCCCTGTATTTAAAGAATATGCAGATACTAATATTAAAATTTATGGTTTTACCGATAGTAAAGGAGCGGATGAATACAATTTGAATTTATCCAATCAGCGAGCAACAGCTGTTAAAAACTATCTAGCAACTAAAGGTTTGGTGTCTAGTAGATTTACTGTTGTAGGTATGGGAGAAGCAGAGCCCATAGCAACAAATGATACTGAAGCAGGTAGGAGTTTAAATCGTCGTGTTGAATTTGCTATTGTTGCAAACGAGAAAATGATTGAAGACGCTAAAAAGGAAGCGGGTAAATAGTATTAATTCGTCTAAATGTAAAAAAAGCCACTACTACGAGTGGCTTTTTTTGTGTTAAATTTTAAACAAAACGCCCTAACTCAAATTAAGTAAGGGTGTTTGTTAAAGACTAATAATATTCGTTGAATTTATAAATTATTCCACCTGTAACATTGTAAGTGATTCCAGTGAATGAATTTACTGCTTCTGTATAGGAAAAACTTCCATCAAAATTGTAGTGTTGCGAGATGTTAAAGATTACGGAAGTATCAACAGCAAAATACAAGCCATCTGTAATTTTAAATCTCGGTGTTAATCCCATTACTACATTAACTAAGTTGTCATTTCCAGAATTATAACTTGATTTAACAAGAGAATATCCAGCACCTGCATGAGCTATCAAATTAAAAAAATCATAACTTCTTGCTCTAGTAAAAGCTGTAGAAATATTCATAGTTCCTTGAAGTGAAATTCTAGTAACATCAATGCCTGTTTCTTCAGTAAAAAGAGGGTTTTTAGTTCTAAATTTGTCTGAAGCAAAGTCAATTTTCATTCCGTAAGTTTCGTCAAAATCATAAGAAATTGCTCCACCTAAATGAGATAAATCGTTTATACTAGGTTCAAAAACGCCATTAAGTCCATAGTTAGCTTCAATTCCAATCTGAGAATAAGATTTTTGGTGTAAAATAAAAAGCGCACAGCATAGTTGCCATGACAAAGTAAGTTTTTTTTTCATCGGTATTTTAAGGTTAATTTGGGACTCGCAAGATAGAATTAAAAGTAGTTTTTAAAAAATATTTTTTTAAAAAACAAGATTAATGATCCAAGGAAAAAAAAGCATGGGCATATATTGATATAAGTAAATCAAATACGGCTTTTTTTGAATAGGAGAGGCATCGACATGCAAGGCTCTGTGCGTAATCTGTTGATACAATACTTGATGCGCAAATTCGCTCCCCATAAAAATAATCGCCGGTATCACCCAAGAAATCAGCATCACAAATGTACCGAGAAAAATAGCACGTAATACCTTAACTGCACAAAAACGATTTTCTTTATTAAACATTAGCGTCAGACAAAAAGGCAGCAATGTAAAAATATAAAAAATAGGGCCTTTAGAAAACAAGCCAATAAACGTTCCTAGCGCCATATAAAAAAAAGAATACTCATTTTTCAACGCCTTGATAGATGACGAAGACAGCATAGATTGCAGAATGCCTAAGTTGCACAATGATACGCCTAATACTAAAAGCATATCCACGCGCAAAAACCAAGGGTCTTTCCAAATAATACAAGACCCCAGCAAAAGAACGGCAATCATATTTTTGCCCAATAAATCGTTAGGGAAAAGGGTGGCATACATCGCACGGATGATCATTCCCCAACCAACCAAAACAAGAGAAATCATGAGTGTCACGCTAAATATGCCAACGCCGAAAAGATGCCAAAAAGTAGCGATTAACCAAAATATTAGCGGCGGTTTGTCGGTATACATTTCCCCATTCACCATCGGAATAAAATAATTTCCGCTGTGATACATACCCCATCCGATGCTTAAATATTTCAAACGATCATGAGAGACGCCATTATCAATACCTGAGGCATAAAAAGCGGTGAATGAAAAAGCGATCAGTAACCACGCCCACCCCCATTGACGTAAAAAAATCATGATTTATTTCCTATGAATTGTTGAAAATGCATCAATCCATGACCATCATAAAACATAGCATGGTGATTATCAGAATAGAAAAAGAAAAGACTTGTTTCGCCCAACGATAATCATTCTCGACGTTAAATCCTTTCGCCGTGATATAAATCCAATAGGCATTTAAACATAAAGCGACGAAGAAATAATACCATCCTGCATAGCCTAACACTGTTGGTAAAAGTGAAACAATAGCAAAGGCAATCACATAGATTAACATGCTAAATTTTGTATATTGCATTGTTTTTTTTACCGGTAAAACCGGCAAGTTTGCTGCCCTATAATCATTCAACCGATAAATAGCGATCGCGTATGAGTGTGGCATTTGCCATAAGGCCAATATCACAAAAAGAACAAGCGCGCCGTTATTGAAAACCCCACTAGCCGCACAGTAACCAACAACCGGTGGCATGGCACCAGAAACACTCCCAACCGCTGTCCCCCATACAGAAGAGCGTTTAAAATAGAGCGTATAAAAAACGACATAAAACATTAACCCTATCAAGGCCATTAGCGCACTGAGCGAGTTAACAAAAAAAAATAACACCGAAAGGCCCAATAATCCGAGCAATAATCCAAAAGAAAAAAGTTGTCGGCCAGACACTAAACCTAATACAGACGGTCGCTGTTTTGTCCGCTCCATGAGCGAATCAATATCTCGATCAAAAAAATTATTAAATACGCAACCCGATGCAATGACTAAAGAAAGACCACAAATCGCCAATAAAAGCAGCGTAAAAGAAGCGGGTGTTTTGGCAAGATAAAAACCGCCAAGCGTGGTAATAATATTACCAAAAATAATGCCTGGTTTGGTTAAGGTGAAGTAATGTTTACTCAGCACGTTAGTGCATCATAAAGTAATTTAAGTTCACCATAATCCAGAGAGAACCTAGGATAACAATCAGGACGACTAAAAAAGTAAACAGAAAGACATACAAATTCCAACGCGCAGACGACTTATAACTGAGATGTAAAAAATAAACAAGCTGCACACACAATTGTGCCACCGCAAAAATAGCAACAATCGCATAGGTCACGCCCGTCGTAAACCAATGCTGGGATACAACCGCAAAAGGTATGATTGTTAAGACGAGAGATAAAATAAACCCGTGAATATAGGATTTAACAGACCCATGATCATTACCAAATTCAATATCTAAAACTTCACCATGATTAGTATGCGCCATATTAAATTAGCTCCATCAAATAAACGATTGTAAAGACAAATATCCAAACGATATCGAGAAAATGCCAGAATAAACTTAAGGTGGTCAATTTACGCAAAGTGATACGAACTAACCCATGGCGCTTGACTTGAATCATCATGCTTAACATCCAAATTAATCCCATCGTCACATGAAAGCCATGAGTACCGACCAGTGTAAAAAAAGAGGAGAGAAACGCATTGCTCTTCCAACTATGCCCTTCCATCACTAAATGAGCAAACTCATTGACTTCCATCAAAACGAAAGATAAACCCAATATAAATGTTAATAGGAGAAAGCGTATGACTTGGGCTTGTTTTTGTTTAAATGCCGACAACAACCCTAACCCGTAAGTAAAGCTACTTGCCAGCAGCAAAAAAGTTTCCACTAAAACATAAGGCAAACTGAAAAGCTCTTTGGGGCCAGGTCCACCGAACGTATTCGCATGCAAGACAATAAAGGTTGCAAACAGTGATGCAAATAAAATACAGTCACTCATAATATAAATCCAAAAGCCATAAACAATCGTCGCTTCTGTATCATGATGGTGGTGATGTGCGGCTGTAACAGATGTTGTTGACATATTTATCTTCCCAAACTTCGTTCTATTGCTTCAACTTCACTCGCTTTAACATAATAATCAAGGTCATAGTCAAATGATCGGATTAATGTAGCGACTAAAAGGCCCACTCCAGACAAAATGATTAACCATTGAATATCCCAAATAAAAGCAAAACCAAACATAAAGGCAATCGCTCCGATAATAATAGGCAACATAGAATTACGTGGCATATGAATATCTTCATAAGAACGATCAACATGTTTCGTATCGGGATGATTCAGCTTTTCTTGCTTTTCAGACCAATAGGCATCTAAATCATGGACATGCGGAACATGGGCAAAATTATAGAAAGGTGCTGGAGACGGCAATGACCACTCCAATGTTCGGCCATCCCAAGGATCACCAGAAGTATCTTTATAATCAGGATGATGACGATTTTTAATACTGACGACGAGTTGCATCACTTGAAAGGCTATTCCGCAAAGAATAACAGCAACGCCCACTGCCGCAACAACTAAATAGGGATGCCATCCCGTTGAAGCCTCATAATGATACAAACGACGCGTCATCCCCATAAAGCCCAAAATGTATAAGGGCATAAAGGATAAGTAAAAACCAACAATCCAACACCAAAAAGCACATTTACCCAAACGCTCGTTTAATTTAAAGCCAAATATCTTGGGAAACCAATACGCCAAGCCAGCCAAGTAACCAAAAACAACTCCTCCGATAATCACGTTATGGAAATGAGCAATTAAAAATAGGCTATTATGTAACTGAAAATCTGCGGCGGGTACTGACATTAACACACCTGTCATTCCACCAATCGAAAAAGTAATCAAAAATCCTAATGTCCACAACATAGGAACACTAAATTGAACTCGGCCACGAAACATCGTAAACAGCCAATTAAAGATTTTAACGCCCGTGGGAATCGCAATAATCATGGTGGTAATACCAAATACGGCATTCACATCTGGGCCAGCTCCCATAGTAAAAAAGTGATGCAACCAAACGATAAACGAAAGAATCGTGATCACCGCAATCGCCCAAACCATGGTGGTATAACCAAAAAGACGCTTTTTGCAGAAAGTCGCCACGACTTCTGAGAACACACCAAAAGCAGGCAGAATAAGGATGTAGACTTCAGGATGCCCCCACGCCCAGATCAGGTTAACGTACATCATGGCATTTCCACCAAAATCTACCGTAAAGAAATGCATGCCAAAGTAACGATCAAACAATAATAAAGCGAGTGTGACGGTCAAAATCGGGAAAGCAATAATAATTAAAATGCTCGAAGCAAGAACAGACCATGTAAAAACAGGCAATCGCATTAATGTCATACCCGGGCAACGCATTTTGAGAATCGTCACAAAAAAGTTGATTCCAGACAGTAAACTGCCTAATCCCGATATTTGAACACTCCAAATATAGTAATCAACGCCAACACTAGGGCTATACGCAACTTCTGATAATGGGGGATAAGCCAGCCAACCTGTTCCAGCAAAATCCCCAAGGACAAGGGACAAATTGACAAGAACAGCACCAACGGCAAATAACCAGAAACTCAAGGCATTTAAAAAGGGAAACGCAACATCTCGCGCGCCAATCTGCAAAGGCACCGCTAAGTTAAACAAGCCGAACATAAAGGGCATCGCCATGAAAAAAATCATAATCACCCCATGGGCAGTGAATATTTGATCATAATGTTCTGGCGGCAAATAACCATGGTTCATCCCAACAGACATGACTTGCTGTGTGCGCATCATGATGGCATCAATAAATCCTCGAAATAACATCAAGCCAGCCGCAAAAATATACATCACGCCAATTTTTTTATGATCAACGGTTGTTAAATATTCTTTCCATAACCAAGTCCATTTTTTATAGTAGAAAAGAGGGAACAAACCGACCAAAACCAACACACTCATTAAAACAGCAGCGCCCATAATAATCGGATTATCATAGGGGATCGCTTCTAATGTTAACTTACCTAATATATGCATCATTTTTACTCACTCAGTGACATGGTTGGTGAACAGTCGCTACCCATAGGCATCATGAATTTCATAATTTCGTCATGAAATAAATGGGGCGCAATCGAAGAAAAATACTGAATGGGAACATTAATACTTGGCTTAATCAATTCATTAAATTTGTCAGCGGTCAATCCATGAGGAGAGGCCTTAACAGATTCAACCCAATGGGCAAAATCTTCAGCGCTTTCGGCTTTCACTTTGAAATTCATTTCAGCAAAACCTTCGCCACTATAACTGGCGGATCCGCCATCATAAATGCCGGCTTCATTCGCGATCAAATGCAAACGGGTCCGCATTCCTGCCATGGCATAGACTTGACCACCTAATTGAGGTATCCAAAGTGCATTCATCGGACCCTCAGACGCCACTTGAAAGCTAATTGGGGTATTCACTGGAATATCGATATAATTGATAGTCGCAATTCCTTGCTCAGGATAAATAAACACCCACTTCCAATCGAGAGCCACCGCTTGAATAGTCAGCGGTTTTGTTGTTGAATCCAGAGGACGATAAGGATCTAAGGTATGCGAGGTTACCCAAGCTATCGTTCCTAAAATACAAATAATGATACAAGGAATACCCCAGCACAAAATTTCAAGCGTTGTACTATGGGACCATTCTGGGTCATATTTGGCACGAGGATTCGACGCACGATAACGCCAAGCGATCACAATGGTCATAATGATAACAGGGACAACGATGAGCATCATCAGTATAAACGCAATCGTAATGATTCGTGCCTGCTCTAAGCCAATGGCGCCCTTCGGGTTAAACATAACGAGGTCACAACCACCGAGCACACTAGCGACACCAAAAAGCGCGACAGCACAAGAAAAAGATTTTAATATTTTAAACATGTTTACTCAAAATTTATACGTAAAGATAATTCTTTATCTAGATTGATCAATATAGGATCAACAAAAAATGCATACGACGAATTTTAGCAAAAAAACCTCGATAAAGTAAATTAAATTTAGAACCTTGCGGCTTAAGCCTTCCTCAGCTACCATGCAAAAAAACTTTGAGGTATAAACATGGCACTAATATCCCTTCGTCAATTACTCGACCACGCGGCAGAATACCAATATGGCGTTCCAGCGTTTAATGTGAACAATTTGGAACAGATGCGTGCGATCATGGAAGCAGCGGATGAAACCAATAGCCCCGTTATTGTACAAGCGTCTGCAGGCGCAAGAAAATATGCGGGTGCGCCTTTTTTGCGCCATTTAATTTTAGCGGCAATCGAAGAATATCCTCATATTCCCGTGTGTATGCATCAAGATCATGGCGCATCGCCTGACGTTTGCCAACGCTCTATTCAACTCGGCTTCTCATCGGTGATGATGGATGGGTCACTCAAAGAGGATATGAAAACTCCTTCGACTTACGATTACAATGTTGAAGTGACTCAACAGGTTGTCAAAATGGCTCATGCTTGCGGGGTATCTGTTGAAGGAGAACTGGGGTGTTTGGGCTCATTAGAAACCGGTATTGCCGGCGAAGAAGATGGCTCCGGAGCAGAAGGCGTTCTGTCTCACGACCAACTGTTGACTGACCCAGAGCAAGCGGCAGATTTCGTGCAACACACTAAAGTCGATGCTTTAGCGATTGCGATAGGAACCAGTCATGGCGCGTATAAATTTAGCCGTCCACCGACTGGCGAGATTTTAGCGATTGAACGGATTAAAGCGATTCATGAGCGTATCCCCTACACACACTTAGTCATGCACGGTTCATCCTCTGTTCCACAAGATTGGCTGAAAATTATCAACGAACATGGAGGCGCGATGGGCGAAACTTACGGCGTACCCGTATCTGAAATTCAAGAAGGCATTAAACATGGGTTCGCAAAATCAATATTGATACCGATTTACGCATGGCCTGTACCGGTGCAATTCGTCAATTTTTAGTCGATAAACCAGCTGAATTTGACCCCCGAAAATATTTAGCGGTTTCAAAAGAAGCGATGAAAAATATCTGTATTGACCGTTATCAGCAGTTTGGAACAGCAGGTCACGCCGATAAAATTAAAGTATTATCCTTGGAGACAATGTTCCAACGCTATTTTCGTGGCGAACTCGAACCCGTTGTACGACGTTGAATCTTTAACGAACGGGGGCTGCATCAGTGACCGGCGCAACAGCAGCTTGAGCGTCTGTTTTTTCAGCATGAATGACTTTTGGGTCGACATGAAAGACATAACTGTTAATATCCATTTTTTTTAGATCATGCTGTCTAGCTAACGCATTTTCTTTGCTAGAAAATGGCCCTAAAACAACGACAAACAAATCATGATTTGTCTTTGTTGATCGGCGTTGCGTAATGACAGGATCTAAACCGGATAATTGTAGCCGATCAACAAAAGCGCTGGCATCACGCATATTGTAATACACCATTAATTGCAACCAGAAGCCAGGCTGCTCATCCGGTGGCGCAGTATTTTCTTTAGGAACCGGAATGCTCATTTTTGGCAGTAACGTATAAAATTCGTAATCGATAGGCTCTTCCTTGGCTTCCACAACAGGCGCAGAAGGAGTTCGCTCTTTAGTTGATTGACCTTCAGACAGCCGCAGTCGCGCTGAATGGCGAGAAGCCCAATTCTGATGAGAGTAAACATAACTCAGAATAGCGGCAACGATAATAAGCACCATCACAATGACGATAAAAACAAAACGGGCTCGCGATGCAAAACGAGAACGTTTGCGTTTTTTAGGTGTATTTTTGTAGCGTTTTGCATAATCTTTAGTCATTACATTCTTTCCAGTGCGGTGACGCCCAATAATTTCAACCCATTACGAAGGATATACTGTGTGGCTAAAATTAAATTTAATCTTGCTTGACAGAGAGGTTGATCTTCAACAATAAACGTGTGCGAATTATAGTAGCTATGAAAATCATGGGCTAATTCACGCAAATAATTCGCAAGAAGATGCGGCTCAAACATTTTAGCGGATTGTAAAATAACATCAGCGTATTGACTCAATTGATCGATCAACCCCAGTTCCTGCGGCGCCGTTAATAGATCAACATATCGCTCACCCCATTCGATCTGATGTGTTATTGATCTTTCCGACAACTGGCGAAATATGCTGCAAATTCTCGCGTGCGCATATTGAATATAATACACAGGATTATCATTTGACTGAGAAGCCGCTAATTCTAAATCAAAATCCATATGCTGCTCATTTTTACGCATGACATAAAAGAAGCGGACGGCATCATTGCCGACTTCTTCACGTAATTCTCGCAGAGTGACAAATGAGCCGCTACGCGTTGACATTTGGACACGCTCTTGTCCGCGGTACAAAATAGCAAACTGGACTAAAAGCGCATGAAAATCTTTATCACTATGCCCTAATGCTTTCAATACCGCTTGAATACGCGGAACGTAACCATGATGATCGGCGCCTAAAACATCAATGACTTGATGATAACCACGACGATATTTATTGACATGATAAGCGATATCATTCGCAAAATAAGTACGATCGCCATTTTCTTTAATTAATACTCTGTCTTTTTCATCACCAAACGCGGTTGATCGAAACCAAACCGCTCCATCAGCATCATAGATGCAATCCTTTTCTTTAAGCTCATCTAAGGCCATGTCAAACGCATGACTGTCCACTAAACTTTGTTCAGAAAACCACTGATCATACGTAACACGAAATTCCGATAAGTCATTTTTTATGTCATCTAAGATAGCCTCTTTCGCCAAAGCAAAAATTTGTTGATATCGGTTATCGCCGAGCAGGTGCTTTGCGCGCTGAATTAACGCATCAATATGCGTTTCTTTATCGCCATTTTCTTGACCTTCGTCAGGAGGAATACCAGCAAAAACCGTGTCTACCGTGGAATAAAAAGCCTTTCCATAACCATCATACGCTTTTTTCGCCAGATCAATGACATATTCACCTTTATAACCATTACTAGGAAAAGGCAATGTTTGATCAAATAATTCCAAATAACGCAGCCATGTGCTCGTTGCTAAAATGTGCATTTGACGACCCGCATCATTCACATAATATTCACGATGCACATCATATCCAACCGCCGCAAGGATATCCGCAACCGCCGCACCAAATGCCGCTCCTCTGCCATGACCAACATGCAATGGACCGGTAGGATTAGCAGACACATATTCAATATGAACACGCTGGCCTGCGCCGACATGACAGCAGCCGTATCGATCTTTTTGGGCCAGGATCTCGCTAATGACCGATTTTTGTTGCACAGGATCTAAATAAAAATTAATAAACCCTGGGGATACGATTTCAATGTTTAAAATTCCAGGATCACTGACATTTTTCACGAGCGCTTCAGCAACATCATAGGGTGAACGACCAACTGACTTTGCATAAACCATGGCAATATTCGTTGACAGATCCCCAAATTTTTTAGACTTCGTCGGGGTGACTTGTATACTCTCTAATGTCACATGATCCCTCAACGCAATAAACGAGCTTTGGATAGCTTGATATAAAAGTATTTGAAGACGCTTTTTCATTCTACTGCAATGTAATACGATGATAGATAAGGATGAATAAAGTATCTTCGATTTGAGCAGGAAAATCTAGCGTCTTTTTTGCTGATAATAGGACAATAACGCTTGTTGAAATAACCGCGCACGAGGAGGTAAGCCTTTTTTTTGATAATCCAACATCTGTTTTTCGACGTCTGACTGAAATTTTTCATACGGACTACTCAATCCCTTAAGATTATCAATACTACAATGAAATCGTGAGCCAGCCGCTTGCGAGAGGACCCATTCCAATGCCTGCGGCTTTACTTCCACTTGTTGAAACAGTGCCTGTTCTTCAACATTACGACCATCAGGAATATACCAATAACCATAGTCGATCAATTGTCTGCGCTTTTCACCGGCAAGAAACCAATGCGCACATTCATGAAGTGCAGAATTAAAAAAACCATGCGCGAAAAAAATCGTATGGTACGTTTGCGTTTCATTCGCAGGAATATAAAGTGGCTCATCACCCCCATAAGCCAATATCGTATGATGACTCTTTATAAAACAATCATTAAATAATCGAATGAGATCATCGGGATGGTGAACTGTCATCAATTTTTTTTCCAATAGGCGGGATGATCAAAATCATTCCAGCCGCATTTCCTCGAATGCTACCCGCACCACATATTTTTGCAGCCCCTCCTGCTTCTTCAATATCAGCGATCATGGCTTGTATCGCACTAGGGACAACACCAATCTGACATAACAGACGATGATTTTTTTTTATCATTTTTAACAGGCTATGTTGATTGCCTGATTTTAAAGCACAAATAACGGCTAATGTTGTCTTTTCAAACTCTTGCCAAAGTAGATTCGAAAAGCACTGTTCCCTGACAAATGCCACGCACTCACCCGTGCTGCTTTCAGGTGCCCCTGAATTGACATAATCAAACGGTAGCGCATTGATCTTCAAAAAAACTGGCCGCTGATTTTTTTGAAATACTTGTACACCACCCCGTAAGGCAAGGTGTATATCTAACCCACTCGAGTACCCATGCTGCCAATTTTCAGCCTCTAAGGCGAGGATAAAAATACGGTCATCCGATAATGTTAAGTTAAATAATTCGTTTATTCCCAACAACAAATTAACAATCACTGCGGCAGAAGAACCCATGCCACAGCCTACTGGAATGGTCGTGGTTAAGTGAATATCACACCCCATGTCTGGCGACATTTTTTTCAATAAAGAAGCGATAGTCGCCCAACATAAATTCAATGGAGATTGTAACACCTGCAGAATAGGCAAGTTATTCGACTGAAATGCATTATATCGCTCAACAACGTCATGATACACTCGCATGACGTCATCTCGCGTCATCGATTCTTCAATACCTAGCTCTCGACAAATGAGGCGTATAATGCCATCTGTACGTAATGTATATTCTCCCTGAACCCTTTTATTGACAGCTAATGCACACGCGGGACAACCATACACGACCGCATGTTCGCCGGAGAGAATAACTTTTCCATGAGAAATGACACGAGTCATCATAAGTTAAGCAATAGGACAGAGATTTCTCTATTCTGAGTGATCAACGCCATAAAAACAATCTATCGAACATATCAACTCTTTATTTTCTAGCACGAAAACTCAAGGCTTCCATGAGGTGGTTTGTCTGAATGCTTTCTTTTTCGTGAAGATCGGCAATCGTCCGTGCAATTTTAAGAATCTTATTAACAACACGCATCGATAACTGTAATTTTTCACTGATGGTTAATAGCTGCTCTTCATCTTCTCGGGATAATCGACAAAAATTCTCGATGGCTTTTGACGATAAAAAAGCATTCAACTGACCTTGTCGTTGATATTGTACGGCATGAACCCGCTGAACTTTTTCGCGAAGGTTATCCGAACATTCTCCATCGGAATCGTGTTGACGCCACTCATGAGGCGAAACCCGAGGCACATCAACGTGTAAATCAATCCGATCTAATAAAGGGCCCGATAATTTATTTTTGTAACGCTCAATACTTTGGGCGGTACAACAACAGTGATGATGAAGATCGCCATCATAACCACAAGGACATGGATTCATCGCTGCAATCAATTGAAATTTTGCGGGAAACGTGAGTTGTTGTTTCGCGCGAGAAATCGTGACTGTTCCAGATTCTAAGGGTTGACGCAACGCTTCCAGCACAGATCGTTGAAATTCGGGCAATTCGTCTAAAAATAATACGCCATGATGCGCCAACGATATTTCGCCTGGGCGTGGGGGATTGCCTCCACCAACTAATGCCGGCGTTGAGGCGCTATGGTGAGGACTACGAAAGGGGCGCCTCCATCCGTGCTCTGTATCGCGCGGATAATATAATGAACGTAAACAGGCGATTTCTATACATTCTTTTTCAGTTGGCATAGGCAATAACGTCGGTAAACGCTCAGCCAACATCGTTTTACCTGTCCCTGGCGGGCCTTTCAACAAGACATGGTGACCACCAGCCGCTGCAATGACTAAAGCGCGTTTTGCATGAGTCTGACCTTTGATATCACTCCAATCTATCGAAAATTTTTCGAGCGACATAGGGGATGTTTTGGGAACGATTCGTAATTTTTCAGGGTTCTGTAAACCGTCACAGACTTCACGTAAATGAGAAGCCATATAATTTGTATGATTTACAAAAGATACATCCATCGCATTATCATGCGGAATAACTAAACGACGATGTGCAACTTTCGTGCTTAACGCAATCGGTAATGCGCCGACAATTTTTCGTAATTCTCCTGTCAGGCTTAACTCTCCAGCAAATTCATAGCCTTCAACATTCGGCACAACGATTTGTTGCGAGGCCAGCAAAATACCCAGTGCAATGGGAAGATCAAAACGCCCACCTTCTTTGGGAAGATCGGCTGGCGCTAAATTGACAGTAATCCGACGCATCGGCAATTCAAAATGATTGCTGATTAAAGCACTCCGTATGCGATCACGGCTTTCTTTAACCGCTGCTTCAGGCAAGCCAACAATCGAAAAATTGGGCATTCCATTGGTGATATGAACTTCAACCGTGACTAAAGGCGCATCCATCCCGAGATTTGCCCGTGTATAAACAACAGATAATTGACTCATAAACATTCTTCATAAAAAAATAAATGACGTTATCGGGGAAGGGAAGGAAGCGAACGGTATCAAAAATTTTATCGTCTGTCACGAAAGCTTGCTATGTTTTCGACGAGAATGGCCTGTTTTTTTATATTTTTTAATAGCTTCGGTCAACATTTGTGTTTGGTTAACAGGACTAGCGACTTGTAGCGCTGTCCACCACTCTGCTCTTTCTTGATGTTCTGGTTCAAATTCAGCGCGTAATAAGAGGAAATCGTAGGCTGCGCGAAATTTGGGGTGTTCTAAAACAGCAAATGTTTTTTCATTAATTGGCTTTGTTAATCGATACTGCAGTTGCCAGATGTCACGAATCATCATGACAAGCGCTTTGGGAATAGCGGTTATTTTTCCCTGCTCTGCGAGAACTTGAGCCATCGCCATACTGTTCGCTTGTACCTTCGGCATCTGCTCACCGAGAATTTTTGATCTACGTTTATAAACATGCCATAACATCACCGAAAATAAAAAGGCGGCCGTTACTTTTTTATTTTCTTGGATACGCACATCGGTATTTCGGCAAGCATGTTCAATAAACGCTTGAATATGATTATCCGAGCCCTCTGCTATTATTTTTTTTGTTTCTGGAAATAAAACACCCAATACCTCTTCTTTTAAGAGCAACTGAAAGGTTTGAAACGCGACACCGGTATGAAACAACTTATAGACCTCATCAAACAATCGGGCATTCGAGATGCTGTTCAGCATAAATGACATGCGTCGAATGGTCGAAAGTGACTTTGTCTCAACCGTAAAACCCAACTTTGCAGCAAAACGCAGCACGCGTAACATCCGAACAGGATCTTCACGGTAGCGTATTTCAGGATCACCAATCACACGAATGATTTTATGTTGAAGATCACTCAGTCCATTCACGGCATCGACAATCGAAAAATCGGCAATGTTATAATAAAGCGCGTTAACCGTAATATCACGCCGCCAAATATCCTCTTG
Source organism: Gammaproteobacteria bacterium (assembly GCA_021208965.1). GTDB lineage: Bacteria > Pseudomonadota > Gammaproteobacteria > JAGOUN01 > JAGOUN01 > JAGOUN01. Next base: position 2,582 of record JAJOJD010000026.1, on the reverse strand, counting down.
TAACGTTCCATACACATTATCACGTTTAATCATCCCTGTATCATCTAAAACATGGGAGTCATCTTCGGTATTAGATCCACGAAAAGTGGCCACTTCAATGATATCCCGTCCAAAATGAACATGGGCTAATCGAAAGCGTCGTCCAATTAAACGACAATTCGTAAATAAATTTTTAACTTCTTCAGGACGAGCATTAGTCGCCACATCAAAATCTTTTGGTTTTAAATCTAACAACAAATCTCGGACACAGCCTCCAACAAGATACGCTTGAAAACCGGCAGATTTTAAACGAGTCAACACTTTGAGCGCATTCCCACTAAAACTACTGCGCGAAATTTTATGGGCAGATCGAGGAACAATGTGTTGATGGTCTATCAGCGATATTGGCGCTTTTTTCTTTTTAAATAATCTAGAGAGAAGTGTTTTAATAATCATTGCCTCGAAACGGGGGACAGATAATCCACAGTGGAATAGTCAGTCAAAACATGGCGTGCTATTATAGGGAGTATACGATAAATTTTCAATATATCCATGTTATTACCCCACCGAAAAGCTTGTTTAGAAAAACATATTCAAACATACATACAAGCCAAAGGTGGTTGGATCAGCTTTGCTGAATTTATGCAAAAAGCACTATATGAACCTACGCTAGGTTACTATGTTTCGGGAACGAGAAAAATAGGCAAGGACGGTGACTTTATGACTGCGCCTGAAATTTCACCGGCATTCAGTCAAACCCTTGCTCGATATTGTGAGAGCGTCTTTCACGCGACGTCATCTCCTGCCTCTATTCTTGAATTTGGCGCAGGTACCGGCACTATGGCGGCCGACATTTTATTAACCTTAGAAAAACGACACGCCTTACCAGAACGGTATTACATTTTAGAGGTTAGTCCTGACTTTAGCGAACGACAACTCGATACGCTACGTCATCAATGCCCTCATTTGATTGAGCGCATTGTTTGGTTGTCAACATTACCAAAAAATTTTACTGGTGTTGTGCTTGCAAACGAAGTCCTTGATGCCCTGCCTGTTCATTTGTTTGAAGTTCAAAAAAAAATAACTCTGCAAAAAGGAATTGCATTAGAAAGTCAGAAGCTGATATGGCGCTTGGGCTCTGAGGTAGATTTATCCTCGGTGACAGACATCAGCAACTTAGAGGACGGTTATACGTCTGAATATTGTCCCGCTATTTATCCTTGGCTCAAAGATCTGTATACATCCATGCTCCAAGGGACTGTTTTGCTGATCGACTATGGCTTCCTCGAACACGAGTATTATCATCCTCAACGTGATCAAGGGACATTAATGTGCCATTATCGTCATCGTGCACACACCGATCCTTTGTTACATATTGGTTTACAAGACATCACAGCACATGTGAATTTTACTGCAGTTGCTCAAGCTGCAGAGAAGAGTGGTTTTTCTGTTGATTTTTATAGCACTCAAGAAAAATTTTTAGTTGATTGGGGTATTCTTGAAGAAACAAACGTTCACCAATTATCTCTAGAGGAGCAATACGGCTATACACAAGGCCTCAAAAAACTACTACTACCCTCAGAAATGGGGGAGCTATTCAAAGTGATGGAACTAAAAACGCCTTCAATGTTTTCCAATATCCACTCCTCCTGAATGCCAAGGATGACATTTTAATAAACGCTTAAGCGTCAAAAAAACGCCTCGAAATAAACCATGCTGACGTATCACATCGATAGAATAGGCAGAACAACTAGGATAAAAACGGCAACGCTGACCTAATAACGGACTCAGCGTATAACGATAAAAAAAAAATAAGACAGAGAAGCAAGAGGGTTGTGACTTTAATCATCACTCGCAGCATAAGGAATAATCTCTGATTACGCGCTTCCATGCCCAAGAAAGTTCCTTAAATAAATCGTCATTCGTGAGATGTTCAAAACCATGGCGAGAAAGGACAACAAAATCAAGATGGGGTAACCCATGCTGCTTTAATCGGAAAGACTCTCTCACCAAACGTTTAAAACGATGACGCTCATGCGAACGTTTAGCGGTTTTTTTAGCAACGACCAAGCCCAAACGAGGGTGCTCTTGTTGATTATCTCGAAAAAGAATCAAAAAAGAACGACTGCCGACCTTTTTCGCTGATTGAAAAACTCTATCATAGTCGCGCTTATTTAATAATCTTAACGACCGCGAAAAAAGAAAATCCACCCTAGACAGCGATTCTGTGTCTACCTTTAGCACGACGACGACTTAATACTGCTCGACCATCTTTTGTTTTCATGCGCTCACGAAAACCATGCGTTCGCTTACGTTTTAAAACATTAGGTTGGAATGTTCTTTTCATTTGCTGCCTTTCTAGATAAATGGATACACAATCGCCTAATATTAAAGGCAATCATGTTAGCCGTCAATAAAGAATTTAGATTGTGTCAGCAGCAAAAAAACCTCAACTCAACGCTTCAATTTCTTCTGTTGTCAATCCGGTTGATTCCGTAATCATGGACAAAGGCGCTCCTAGTTCACGCATTTTTTTTAGCCACATCGAATCTACCTTTAAGCTCTCCTTCAGTAAGACCTTCAGCTTTACCTTTGGCCTCTCC
>JAJOJD010000005.1 GCA_021208965.1 Gammaproteobacteria bacterium | reverse complement strand
CTGGAACACCCAATCCATACTGATTGGTTAGATCGTCGTATGATAGAGCCTCAAGTGCCTCTCTATGGGGTGAGTTATACGGATCACATAGAGACATTGTGCTTTGGCCAGGTTAGATGGAATGAGGTTGCTTTAAAAGGCATCACGTCTGGTGAGTATGTCTTTGATCAGATTGTTGCCTTTGAAGATATTTCCATAGAAAAGCGTTGCTCTAGCTGGAAGGAACAACACATTTTTTGGAAGAATAGTATCGATCAACTTCTTGAGGCATTTTTACAAGGTGACGCTCGTGTCGACCCAGTAAATCAGACGACTTGTCAATACTGCGATCTACACGGCTTATGTCGAATATTTGAGTATAAACATTATGATTAATGATGTAGATCAACGAAAAAAAGCACTCGATATTTCACAGTCATTTTTAGTACAAGCACCTGCAGGCTCTGGGAAAACTGAATTATTAACGCAGCGGTTTTTAAAATTATTATCCGTCGTTGAAGTGCCAGAAGAAATCATTGCGATTACTTTTACAAATAAAGCCTCTGCGGAAATGCGATATCGTATTATCTCTGCATTGATTAATGCGCACTCAACGAGTGAACCTTCTAAGCCGCATGAAAAATTAACATGGCAATTAGCGCAATCCGTATTGCGTCGTTCTAAAGAAAAAAAATGGCATGTGTTAGAACATCCAAATCGATTAACCGTGTTAACATTAGATGCATTATCACTAAAAATTGCTAAAAAGCTTCCTATTCGTTCAACGCTGGGCGCAGAGCTTGGGGTGAGTGATAATCCCCTGTCACTGTATCAAACGGCGGTCAAAAATACATTACTCTTTCCTCCTGAGCATTCTGGTTGGCGCGAGAGCATCACATCGCTGTTGTTATATTTAGATAATCATTATGTGAAACTCGAATCTTTACTCGTTGATTTATTACGTCAACGTGATCAGTGGCTGCCCTTAATTTTATTAAGCAAACCAGATTTTAGTACGAAAAATTTTCTTGAAAAAGAGCTTCGACACATCAACCAGCAAACGTTAAAACATCGGCAAGGGATTATTTCTGAAGACATCGAAAATGAAATGAAAGTCTTGGCAAGGTATTCAAGAAATAATCAACAACTACCTGAATGTGATAGTGAAAAAGAGGAGTGGGTATATATTGCGAATATGTTGTTAACACAAGGAGGTCAATACCGAAAAAAATCAGATAAAAATATTGGATTTCCTTCGCCATCTTCATCTAAAAATGCCGAAGAAAAACGCGCATACGATCACTATAAAAAACGCTATCAAGCATTGATGGCTAACATCGAGGATTCTCCTGATATTATTTCTTGGTTGTCTGACGTACGCCAACTCCCGCAAACGAGTTATACGGTGTTTCAATGGGAAATACTTTCTTCTTTATTGACATTGCTACCTTTAGTTGCTGCAGAATTGCGCTTAGTATTCTCTCGAATGGCGAAAACAGACTATATTGAAAATGCGCAGTGCGCACTATTGGCATTAGGTGATTCGGATAATCCAACGGACATTTCTTTGCAGCTAGATAATACCATTCAACATTTATTAGTGGATGAATTTCAAGATACGTCTAATAATCAATTTCAATTGCTTCAAAAATTGACTCATGGATGGCAGGTGGGCGATGGACGAACACTGTTTCTTGTGGGAGACCCCATGCAATCTATTTATCGTTTTCGTCAAGCGGAAGTAGGGTTATTTTTGCATGCGAAACATCATGGAATTGGTGATATATCATTGACATTTCTTTCATTAACAAGCAACTTTCGTTCGTCAAAAAAAATAGTGGAGTGGATTAATACACACTTTAATCGAATTTTTCCTCGACAAGAAAATATCGGGTTGGGAGCTATACCGTATACTTTTTCGACGCCTGTTCATCGTGAAAACGATGACGATACAATCCATTGCTATACCTTTAATAAGCTGGATGATTACGCAGAAGAGCGATTTATTGCAGAAAAAATTTTGAGTATTCAAAAAAAATCTCCACAAGCATCTATCGTTATTCTAATTCGCTCACGTGATCATCTGAATAGCATCACCCCTTATTTAAAAAAGGCAGATATTGCTTATGATGCTATTGAGATTGAAGGGCTAGTGAATGATCCGATGATTCGTGATCTTTTGAGTCTAACACGAGCATGTTTGCATTTGGCGGATAGAACGGCATGGCTTGCTTGTTTACGTGCACCTTGGTGCGGCTTGACTCTTGCAGATTTATGGAAAATCTCCCATGATTCAGCCGATAAAACTATATGGGAAGTATTGCAAAATGACACTCTTGTTCAAGAGCTGCCTATCGACTCACAACACCGCCTGCTTCATTTTAGGCAAGTGATGACAGTGGCTATTCAGCAACGCTATCGTCTGTCGTTACGAAGCATGGTTGAAAAAGTATGGATATTATTATACGGCGAATATTTTATTCATCGGTTTCTAAATAAAAAAGATGCCGATCAATTTTTTGATGCTCTTGATCATGCCGTTGACCACCTTGGTATAGTCCAGATTGATCTTTTAGAAAAGAGAATTAATCAATTGTTTGCCGCTTCTTATTGTACAGAAAATAATGCCGTACAGATTATGACAATTCATAAGGCAAAAGGGTTGGAGTTTGATCATGTTTTTTTGCCTAAATTAGATAAAAAAACTGCCCCTGCTGATCGTCCATTAGTCGCATGGCTGGAATATCCAGATGACGATAATCAATACCATCTCATGATGGCTCCCATGAGCGATGCTCAAACGCAGGACACAATATACCCCTATATTCAACGGCAACAACAGAAAAAATTGTCCTTAGAAATGGATAGGCTGCTCTATGTTGCTGTAACGCGGGCTAAAAAAGGCTTATATTTGTCTGCGACCATTGATCTCACTCAACCATCTATTAGCGCTCAAAGCCTATTAGGACGTATATGGGGGTTTGTCTCATTTAATCCGCAATCTTATTTAGAAAAAAAATCATAAGAAAATAAAAAAAATAATCAAGTATGGTTAAAACGTTTACCTACAGAAATCATAACCCAAATAAAGGTTACGTATAATGATTACTCCAGTGTTCAAAAAAACCTCCCGAATTTGTCTTGGCCAGCCTACCGAGATGAGGCAAAAATTGGAACGATTATCCACTTGATTATTCAAAAAATTGCAGAGAATGGAATACAATGGTGGAAAGATCGAGAGAGTGAACAAAAAAACCGAATTATTGATGGGTTAAAAAAACAATATAATCTTCTATTAGATACCGATAAAATCTATCGTGCAATCTATCATCTCATGCAAGATCCAACAGCCGCTTGGATATTTCAACAGCGTGAGATGGTCTTTCATGAATATGCACTGTATGCGCATCAGACAGGAGAGTGGCACAAAAAGGTCCTGGATTGTTGTTTTCGTGACCATGACGGTCAATATTGGATCATCGATTTTAAGACGAGTGAAAAACAGGATCATCAACTTTCCGATCAAGAATTTGTTCAAGAGGCCGCTAAGCATCATTTTAATCAGCTGCGCTCTTATCAAACAGTACTCAGCGGATTACTCAATACTCAAGAGATAAAAATAGCCCTTTATTTTCCACTGTTGCCTGCCTGGCATGTTTACTGATCTAGCCCTTGCGCAAATGGCCATTTAAAAGGTAGAATTGTAGTTTCGCCTGCTCTTTATAGCAAGGCGTCACTTTCGCCTAAATGGCGTTTTTTATATCAACGATGTTTATTTTTAAGAAGAATAAGATTTGTGTAAAACATTATGAAAAAAATAAATAATATTTTCTTGATTGGCCCAATGGGCGCTGGCAAAACAAGTATCGGTAAACTGTTATCGCGTGAGCTTGGGTTGCAATTTGTTGATACTGACCAAGAAATAGAAAAGCGCACTGGAGTCGATATTCCTTGGATTTTTGACGTTGAAGGTGAGGAAGGTTTTCGTCGACGTGAACGAGAGGTTGTTAAAGAACTTGTGGAGCGTCAAGGCATTATTCTCTCCACTGGTGGTGGCACTATTGTGGATGCAGAGAGTCGTATTTTTTTAGCGGCACGTGGAGTTGTTATTTATTTGCATGCAACAGTATCCCAGCAATATGAGCGCATCTATAAAGATACAAAACGCCCCCTTGTTTCTTCTGATAACCCAAAGGAAGCTTTGCGAAATCTCTTCGACGAACGTGAAGTGCTGTATCGTGAAATTGCAGACGCTGTATTTGAAACAGACGATAAGAGTGTTCATCGTGTTGTAAAAGATATTATTGATTTTCTTGATACGAATGAATACCGCCTCTAAAACAAGGGCTGCTTCTGCTGCAATACAGTTAGCACTACATTTTAATATGGAGCAACTTTCTTCTTCCGTTTTTATTAAACAAGGCATTGCGTTTGATTGTTCTTTTTGGAAGGAGGCTATAACAGGGGCCAGTGTTTGTGTTGTGACGAGTCAATCCGTTGCTGACACTTATCTGGCTACTTTTATTCAGAATTTTCGTCATTTTTTTTGTAGCACCGTTATTTTGCCAGATGGAGAAACGAGTAAAACCATTGAGGCATGGACACAAATTTTAACGACGCTTGTCAGTGGTGGTCACAAACGCGATACCACCATCATTGCGTTAGGAGGTGGGGTGATTGGTGATGTTGCGGGTTTTGCCAGCAGTTGTTATCACCGTGGAACGCGCTTTATACAAGTCCCAACAACGTTATTATCACAGGTTGATGCCGCTATTGGGGGTAAAACAGCGGTTAATTTCGAAGGTTTTAAGAACCTTATTGGCACATTCTACCAGCCTAACATGATTGTCATCGACCCGACGTTTCTAGAAACGTTACCGGACCGAGACTATCATGCGGGTTTATCAGAGGTCATTAAATATGCTTTGATTCGTGATGAATCATTTTTTATCTATTTGTCTACCTATCGTGAAGCAATTTTTCGACGTGATTTTTCCGTGCTGGTTGAGGTCATTGCGCGATGTTGTCGTATTAAGATCAACCTTGTTGAATCAGATCCATACGATAAAACGGGAAAACGTGCATTGTTAAATTTTGGCCATACCTTTGCTCATGCGTTAGAAAGTGCAACGCGTTATCAATACTTACATGGAGAGGCTGTTGGCTGGGGAATGCATAAAGCCTCTGAATTATCGCATGAATTAGGCTATTTATCCGCCGATGATCTTTGTTTGATACGTGACTTATTGAGAGCGTATGAGGTCGATAGACACATCTCTAACGATGTTACGCCTGAAATATTGTTGCGCCATATGTCTTATGATAAAAAAAATACGTTCGAAACCAAAACATTCATTCTGTTAAAAAAATGCGGTAAAAGCTTTTGTTAAAAGCAATATTTCACCTGAGATTATTAGACGCGTTCTAAGCGGTTGTCCTTTGATATAATTCGTTATTTTCTTGAGCATGCCTGTACAATCTCGTTGTTATTTCAGTATCCACTACGGATTTATGGCTCATCAGAACTAGAATATGTGACGGGTAGTATGGAAGCAAGTTGCTTGATAAGTCGACAATATCGCCAGGCGGGAGAATGAATAAATCGCTTGCTGACCAGTCATTCACAGTATTCGTTATTGCCAGTGCTTGTTGCGTATAGTCAGGGGCATGACAATCAATCGACAGGGAACTATAGTTGGCTTCTAGCAATATGGCATCAGGGTTTAACTGTGTATTGACGTCGTCATTCGTGTTAGTGGTGATCGTACATTGCGCATCACGAATCAGCGTATAGTCTGCGTTGTTTATAATAGCGATATTCAGTATTTTTTGATGACGAACAGAGTCGAGGGGATCAAAATGTTGGCAATACGCGACTAAACAACTGAAGATAAGAATTCCAGCACTAATGAGTGGTATACGCATAGGATACTCTACATGAGGGTTTGGTTTATCATAGTATAAAAAAAGTGAATCGTCACTTATTCAGCCTCATCAAATTTATTGGCGATGAGTGAGGTTAGTGCCTTCATCGCGGCGTCTTCATCATCTCCTTGAATTTTTAGTATCAGATCCGTTCCTTTAGGAGCTGCCAGCATCATCACGCCCATAATGCTTTTGGCATTGACAATTTTGGTGTCGCGACATAGCTCAATTTGGCTGTGAAATTTAGAGGCAAGCGTAACCAACTTGGATGAGGCACGTGCGTGTAATCCGAGCTTATTAATAATAGTGATTATTTTTTCTTTCATATGTGAGAATCCCGATTGTTGTCTACTCTATCCACTGTAAAGCAGAGGCTCTAATTTCTGATACCCATTCGCGGAGAGAAAGCGTTTGATAATTGGCTGTTTTAATCAACATGGCTAAACTAACGCCAGAGATTAATGCGCATTCATACTGCGGAAGAGTGTGTATTATTTTCTGAGCAAGATTGAACGGAGTCGCGCCGGTCAAGTCCGTCAGAAAGAGGATATCGTTAGGAATTTTATCGTGAATAATCTTTTGAGCTTTTGATAATATTTTTTCAGGATTGGTATCCGGGTAAATATCGAAAGGGATAAACGCCTCAGTTAAATTTTCTGGCAAAATACTTCGCATGGCCTCAATGAAGCTCGTTCCAGTAGGGGCGTGCGTAATCAGCAAAACAATTGATTTTTTAAGATTCATTGAGAAGTTCACGCTGTCGGTCAATAAAATCTTGTGCGGCATCGTAGCCCTCATGACGAAGACGATGGGCGCGAACGGCACTCTCAATTAAAACCGATAAGTTACGTCCTGCGGCGACAGGAACAACAACACGAGCAATGTTTTTGCCGAGAATAGGCAGGGTGTTATGTATCCCGTGTAAACGATCACTATTTTTAATTTCTTCATCCCGTAAGTCAGCAAGATGAACCACGAGTTCTAATTTAGCATGATCGCGAACAGCCTTTTCACCAAACATCGCTTTAATATTTAAAACACCTAGTCCACGTACTTCTAAAAAATTACGTAATAGGGGATGGGATTTTCCAACGACTTCATTTGTTTCAGGTATGAAGTGAAACTCAGTCGAATCATCCGCAATTAACAGGTGACCGCGGCTGATTAGCCCAAGAGCAATTTCGCTTTTCCCTATCCCGCTATGACCGGTCAGAAATACACCCACACCGAAAATATCTAAATAAACACCATGTAAAGAAATCGATGTCTGTGTCATGTTTCACTACTCGTGATGGCTATTGTCACGATGCTCATTTAATTTATCCTTATGGGCTTCGATTTGTCGAATAAATTTATGCGACACCGCATCAATAGCTTTATACATATCTTCCTCTGTTGCATGCGCATGAATTTCTATGCCTGGAAGATGAGCGGTTGCTTTAACGCTGTGTTCTTGCTTTCCGTGTGTTTCGAGGGTGATATGAATTTGATCGACGTGATCAGCATGTTTTTCAAGTTTTTCTAATTTTTTTTCTAATAGCGCTTCAATAGCCTCAGATTTCACTGTATTACGCCAAGTGTAATCAATATTCATGAGTCATTCTCCTTATGGTAGTTAAAGTGATTAAAAGATTCGCCTAAATAGACATCACGGACTTTTTTATTCGCTAAAATTTGTTGAGACGTTCCTTCGTACAAGACTGTTCCCTCACTGACAATATAGCCTCGGTGACAAATATCAAGAGTTTCTCGAACATTATGGTCTGTGATCAATACGCCAATATTTTTTTGTGCCAGCTGATGAATAATATGCTTAATATCTACCACGGAAATAGGATCAATACCAGCAAACGGTTCATCGAGCAAAATAAACTTTGGTTCTAATGCAACAGCCCTGGCAATTTCTACCCGGCGACGCTCTCCGCCGGACAGACTGATGCCTCGCGTTTTACGGATATGGGCAATATGGAACTCCTCAAGAATGGTTTCTAACTTAGCTTGACGTTCCTCGCTATCTATTTTTTTATTCAACTCTAAGACAGCCATAATATTTTGTTCGGTCGATAATTTGCGAAAAACAGAGGCTTCTTGTGGTAAATAACCAATACCCAAGCGAGCTCTTGCATGAACAGCGAGTTGCGTGATGTCATGATCATTGAGTTGAATTTTTCCGGCATCGGCTTGAATAAGTCCAACAATCATATAAAACAATGTCGTCTTGCCCGCACCGTTTGGCCCGAGTAAACCAACAATTTCCCCATCAGACAACTGAATAGAAATACCTTTTATTACCTGTTTGCGTTTGTAGGCTTTGTATAAATCAGAGGATTTTAATGTATGCCGTATAGTTGTCATCTTATTTTTTAGTTTCTGGATAAATAATGATGGACGCATGCTGGTTAGGTGTTTTTCGCGTCACCATTTTTTGTTGATCGGTATAATATTCAAACTCAGGTCCATCGAATTGATTCGGGCCATTTTTCGCGTGCGCGTTTCCTTCAAATAGAGCAAGTTTCTCTGAACGGATATACGTGATTCTGTCGGCATCCGCAGAGAAGATTTCCTCTGTAGAAGACGGTAACGTCTCGTAATTTGCTGGATGTTGTTCATCACCATAAGCAATGACCTTAATCAATTCTTGATGATCATCTGTATAGATCACCATTTTCTTTCCCCGTAATATCGTTGTTCCTTGGGTAATTTTAGCATGTCCATCTAATTCTGTCATACCTTTCGAATAATCAACCATCACTGCGTCGGCAATAAGATGTAATGGTTGTTTACTATCTTCGGGTAATGCATTCAGCACTATGACATGCGTTAACAAAAATCCCATCATCAACAGAATATTTTTACGCTTCATTCGGATGATAGGCTCCATTAATTTTAGACAATAAGTTGATTTTTCCCGTACTAAAGTTAACCCCCATGCCCACAGCATGAATGATTGAGCCAGGTTGTACAATCGTAACAGACTCTGCCGTCTCAGCACTATTTTTTTCAGGAATATACGTCATTTTTTCTGTTAGCAGTTGTGTATTTTTATGACTATTTGTCCCTGATCCAGAAACATTCACATTCTCTACGAAGCTAATTGTTTTTCTTCCTTGGAAGGCGAGCGCATATTGCGCCGTAATCAACCATGATTCTTGCTCGGGTGTGTATAAATATAATCTAGGCGATGTGGCATAGGTTTCGTTATTTTTTTTATAGTGGTTAAGTCGTGGAGAGAATAATTCATATTGCTTTTTGCCTTCATGAGAGAACCTTGTTAAGGTGACATCTATAGCAAAAGCGTCATAATTATTTTCTTGATGAGTATTTTTTGATCGATCAATTCCGCTAATATACCACAATAAAAGACTGCCTAATAGAAAGAAGAAAAAAAAACAGGCGATTATAAAAATGTGATACGCGCTGAATCATGATCAGGCAATTCCAGAGCGCAAGATATCGTGTAAATGGATAATACCAATCGGTTTATCTAAAGCATCAATAATAAACAATGATGTAATTTTATTTTTCTCCATGACCTCTAGCGCCTCAGCGGCTAGCTTTTCGTCGGATATTGTTTTCCCGCCGACGGTCATAATATCCGCCATGACAACGGTATTAAGGTTATGCATAGTTTGAATGACACGACGAATATCGCCGTCAGAAAAAACCCCACACAATTTTCCCTCTGCATCGACAATTGCGGTAATTCCAAAGGTTTTAGCCGACATTTCTGCAATCGCATCGGTTAAGAGCGCAGTCGTAGAAACCTGCGGTACTTTTTCTCCAGAATGCATTAAATCTTTAACTTTCAATAGCAAGCGTTTGCCTAATGTCCCCCCTGGGTGGGATAAAGCAAAATCCTCTGCTGTAAAACCACGGCATTGAAGTGTTGTGACCGCAAGAGCATCACCCATGGCGAGAGTAGCCGTGGTGCTAGATGTCGGTGCTAAACCTAATGGACAAGCTTCTTTTTCAACGGCCACATCTAAATGTACATGAGCAATTTTTGCTAAGGTTGAATCTTTTTTTCCGGTCATCGCGATTAAGTAAACATTAAAACGTTTTAACAGAGGGAGCAGGGTAACTAACTCTTGGGTCTCGCCAGAGTTAGAAATAGCGATCACCACATCATTTCGGGTAATCATCCCTAAATCTCCATGACTAGCCTCGCCCGGGTGAACAAAGAAAGCGGGTGTGCCAGTACTCGCCAATGTTGCTGCTATTTTACTACCAATATGTCCAGACTTCCCCATGCCTGTCACAACGACACGTCCTGTACAATTCAGGAGAGATTGAACCGCATCACAAAATTCTTCATTCAATTGAGTTGAAACGCGCTGTAATGCTTCGATTTCTACAGTAAAAACTTGCTGAGCGAAACGTAAAATATCATCATTGTTCGTCATGGGCATCAGTGATTGTCAAAGAAAAAAAAGATTATATACTATTTTTTTATCAAAAATAGATAAGTTTTTAGTTGATTCTCCTTCCCATTTACTGATATAAAAAACAATTGGAACGTTTTAATCATAAGAAGGTTTTGTGTCATCCGATTCCTGTATCAGTATCACCAATATTAATTTTTCTCGTGGATCAAGAAAAATTTTTGACGACGTTAGTTTTAATATACCTCGTGGCGGTATTGTTGGGATAATGGGCCCTAGTGGTACCGGAAAAACGACATTACTTCGTTTGATCAGTGGTCAGATTTTACCTGATTCTGGTCATATTTATTTTAATCATACCGATGTCACGACGCTTTCTCGTTCAGGGTTATATAAAATTCGAAAAAAAATGGGGATGATGTTTCAAAGTAATGCTTTGTTTACCAATTTATCGGTGTATGACAATGTCGCGTATCCTCTACGTGAAAACCAAGATTTTTCTGAATCCTTTATTCACAGTCTCGTATTAATGAAATTACAAGCGGTTGGTTTGCGCGGCGCACGTGATCTTATGCCTAGCGATTTATCCGGTGGAATGGCAAGACGTGTTGCTTTAGCGCGAGCGATTGCCATGGATCCAGAACTCATCTTGTATGATGAACCTTTTACCGGACAAGATCCTATTTCCGTTGGGATGATTGTAAAGCTGATGCGACTACTCAATAAAAGTGCCAACATGACGAGTGTCATCGTTTCGCATGATATTGAAATTTTATTTAATTTAGTTGACTACGCCTTTGTCCTCGCGGATGGGAAATTAATTGGACAGGGTAAACCTAGCGAGCTCCGTCAGAGTCAAAATCCACAAGTTGAACAATTTCTACAGGGTTTACCGGATGGACCAGTACCATTTCATTATCCAGCCAAGGACTATCTTGACGATTTAATGGGGGATGCCTAAATGTTTAATTGCTTAAACCGAATTCAATCGTTAGGAGCGTCAGTTTTACGATTTATTCAACGTATCGGTCATGCTGGGTTAGTATTGTTTGGTGCGATTATTCATACGTCAAACCTGCGTAAAAGTTTTCCCTTATTAATTCAGCAAATTTACGTCGTTGGGTTTTTATCGTTACCGATTATTGTTGTCGCTGGTTCGTTTATCGGTATGGTTCTTGCGCTTCAAGGTTATAATATTTTAGATAAATTTGCCGCATCCGATGAATTAGGTCCCTTGGTGGCTTTAAGTGTTGCTCGAGAACTGGGGCCAGTCGTTACAGGCCTCTTGTTTGCTGGTCGCGCCGGTTCTTCGTTAACCGCTGAAATCGGCTTGATGAAAGCAACCGATCAATTATCCAGCATGGAGTTAATGGCCGTCGACCCGTTGCGGCGAGTCGTCTCGCCACGATTTTGGGCAGGATTTTATAGCATGCCCATGTTAACGATTATTTTCAGTATGTTTGCTGTCTTTGGTGCGTATGCTGTTGGCGTTCAGTGGATCGGTTTAGACCAAGGTAGCTTTTGGTCAAATATGCAGGCTTCCGTTGATTTTAGAATTGATATTTTAAACGGAATTATCAAGAGTATTGTGTTCGGTTTTTTTAGCACTTGGATTGCTGTTTACCAAGGCTATGCGTGTGTTCCAACGTCCGAAGGCATCTCGCATGCAACGACACGCACCGTTGTGTTTTCTTCGCTAATGATATTAGGGTTAGATTTTGTATTAACAGCCATGATGATGGGGGGATGGTAAATGAAAAATAAAGGCATAATTGAATTATGGGTTGGACTTTTTTTATTGCTTGGCATACTAGGAATGATTTTTTTTGGCGTTTCAAGTGAGTGGTTTAACGCGTCAAAGCCTATCGAATGGTTATACAATTAAAGCGGATTTTGAGAATATTGGCGGTCTTAAAGTGCGAGCGCCGGTCCAAATTGGCGGGGTAGTGATTGGTCGTGTGACTGATATCGCCCTCAATCCTCAAACCTATCAAGCAGAGGTGAGTGTATTAGTGTATAATCAATTTTCAATTCCAACGGATTCAACAGCCAGTATTTTAACGCAAGGTTTACTCGGCTCAAATTATTTAGGGATATCTCCTGGATATGCCCCCACTTACATGAAGCCAAACGATGTATTTGAACGAACCAATTCAGCCTTAATCTTAGAGCAACTAATTGGTCAGTTGATGTTTAATCTTAAAAAATAAGGAGAAAATAATGAAACCTTGTTATCGTACTTTAGGCCTGATATTTGTCTTTATTCCTTGCCTTGCATTTTCTAGCATTAGCTTAGCCGCTTCTGATGCTAGATGCGCTATAAATGCACGCTAACAGATCCTCAAATTTTCACACAAAACGCTGTCGATCAAGTATTGAAAGTGATAGAAAGTGATAAGAGCAAAATATCATCACAGTTTTCTTTGGTAAAAAATGACATTCAACACGTATTAATCCCCTTTATTGGAATTCGTGTTATGTCTCAATTTGTCGTGCCCCCTAAACTTTGGGCGGCGGCAACAGAGTCAGAACAATCTGCATTTAACCAAAGCTTCTTAGAATTTATCATTAATCTATATAGTAGCCCTTTGAAAAGCTTTTCTAACCAAACAATCCAAGTCTATCCCTCACGATCTTCGTGGCAAACGCAACAACGTGTTCAGATTAATTCTATTATTCATAACCCAGATGCGGGTTCTTCAAATGCAGATATTCCTGTGTCGTTTATTCTGCAAAAAAACGATTGTTCGTGGCAATTTATTGATTTTGTCGTTGATAACATTAGCGCATTAGCCAATATACAATCTCAAATTCAATCTATTTTACACAACATTGACAATCCAAAATTATCTGATTTAACGGATGTTATTAAAAAACATAATGCAAGCTCAGCCACTTAAGGAAAGTTATGCCAGCAAGTAGTGTTGTTCAACAAGAAAATATTATTTTTATTAAGGGTGCTGTTTTATTTCAGAATGTCGCTTTTATCCAAAAAATGCTAATCAATGTACTCAAGGCGAATAAATTTCAGCACTATATTTTGGATTTACGCCTGCTTGATGTCGTTGATAGTTCGGCTCTCGCCATGTTCATCGAGCTAAAAAAATTTTTGCATTCTGCGCAATTAACGTGTGAGTTTATTAATGCCACAGATTTGTTGCTTTCCTTAGCTCAAGTCTATGGGTTAGAGTTTATACAGAAATAACGTTTGGTTCTATTGCTAGAGTCACTGGTGGATTTATCTCAGGCTTTTCTTGAGAAAAGAACGATTGATTTTTGGTTGAAAGGCTAATCAGCGCAGATTTTTCTTCAGTCTTTTGCGTTTTTTTTCGTTCAGGATTGCGACCGAAATAACCGATCAAGCCTAATGCTAATAGAGAGACTGTTAAACCAATAATAATTTTGTTTTTTAATAAAAAATGACTGGTTGGCTTATTGTTGCTAGCATTATTAGCAGTATTGTTACATAGAAGATTAAGCGGATCAGTATCAGGTCCAGTTGTACTATTCAATAAAAAACGGAAGTCGTGGCTTAATAAGAAGCTCATATTCTCTAAAATAAATGATTTTCTTATCTGTTGGGTAAGATGAGTAATATCTTGCCAAATTACACCGGAAGGCAACATAGTTGTATCGAATTGAGCTTGGCTATTAAATTTTAGTGTCACAGCCGAACGATCGTAATCCTCACTAAAATATCCTGAGACAATAAATCCTCCATCGTCAGTAGATGTAACATCATACACTCTATTATCTGCCGTCATAGAATCTGTGAATAAAATATTCGCTGAGAGTAAATTTCCAGCTGTATCAACCAACCCAATGAAAGCGCTACAACCAGCAGTATATGACTCGATCATTCCCACAATCACGATTTTTCCGTTGACTAATTCTGCGACACCATATGAAGTATACGGCACAGAACCATACAATATGGTTTCCCATAAAGCATTTCCCCTTTTATCGAGCTTCAATAAAAAAATGCTGTTATAGTAACTTAATACTAAGTCGCCCGTTATAAAATAATGATTATCGTTTGTAGATATTATTTTGCGCGGAGAAAGTGAATCTATGTTTGCTTTTACCCACTGCTGTCTACCAAAAAAATCGAATTGGATCAAAAGAAAACCATAGCCATACTTTACTTCAGCCACGACTAGAAAAACCGGTTCATTTTTGGATAAAGCCATTGTGATAAACATGTATTGAGCATAGACAGTGCTCAAAATAGATCCCCATAAAATCAGCCTCTTCATCATACTGTGCTAATAAAACCGCATCACCAGATATTGTACGAGATACTGTTAGAGCAACAATAAAACGACCATCTGGTAACAAAGCGATACCATAAGGAGCTGACGATGCAACATGTAGCTGGTCATTACTACTAACAGCCAACCACAAAGGCTGCCCGTTTTTATTCCACTTAATTATAGACACAGGATCACCTTTTAGTAAGGTTATATATGTGCCATTATCGTTTAGTGTTAGCCAATAAGTGTAATAAGCGTAGAGAGATAGAGAAAATTTTTGAGTGGCGAGTAAGTCACCGTTTTTACTATATGTGAGTATCATTGGTCTATCATAAATGCCATCCGTTTCTGTGCCCATGACTAGTGTATTTTCTTCTTTTGTTTGTGCTATAGCCATAGCTTGTCTGCTCAATAGCTTTTCAGGACAGTATTGAACAATTGATATCCAGGAATCATTATAATATGCGAAAAAAATGTCAGAAAATAAAAAAAGTAATATAAGCGTAAAAATATGTAATGCATTATTTTTCCATGTTGATTAAATAAGATGCAGTATCATTGGGCGCTAAATCTTCAGATTTAGCGGGAAAATTATTTGAGATTTGAGGTGAAAAGTATCCAACGATACGTAACCCTGAACTCTCTGATGTTTTTGACAACTCAACATAAGTTTCATGTAATGGTTTTTTTGCGACAAAAACTAAACGCTAATGCGAGTAAACAACACGAGGAACTCAGTAGTATAAGAAATAATATAAAAATCATAAGAGGAAATGAATAGCACATATGAATAGGATCACTTCTTCTTACAGAAGACGTAATATTTTGACGATAAAAAATCGCATTCGTCCACCTAACTTTAGGATCAAAAACTGTATTCGCTACAAAAGATAATACCGTTAAATTATTGGTTATTGTGTTTAATTTGTAATTCCCGAGCTCGTTTTTATCCATATTGCCTTCATCATCAAAGATGGCTATCAACGCACTTACCGGATACCCAGCCTGTTTATATCCACCTGTAACAGCAAACGCTCCATTATTCGAAATTCTAACAATTCCAACAGAGTGAACACCGCTATAAGAAAAACTTGGATTTTTGCTTGTTAATTCTTTAGCCCAAATAACATCTCCATCTTGACTGCATTTAATCAAAACAACACTTGACGGATCATGATACGTCTGTATTCGACCAGCGATAACAAAACTGTCGTCGATATTGACAACGACAGAATAAGCGGTACCTACTAAAATATTCACGCTATAGATAACAAACTGATAGGTCAATTCCCCGTCTTTATCTACTCGAATAACGAATATATGATTATCACGTTCTCCAATAATAATTGTACTGTTATCCGAAAATTGGTCTATATCATAACCAAAAAAAGACCCTGTGCCATTAAAAACATATGTCCAACGCAAACTGCCTCGTGAACTTATTTTAAATAAGACAGGTCTATAGTTTTGCGAAAAAAAGACATCTTCTTTAGTGTTCGCTAACATCAAAATATCGCCATTTTCCAATTCTTGTACAGCTCTACCTTCAGCATCATAAGAAGATATTCTTGACCATACTAAATCACCTAATGCTGAAAACTTGGAGAGAAACGGACTGCTTGGATAACCATAGACGATATTAAACGCACTTCCCACGACCAAAAAACCACCATCTGCAGTACTGATTACATCGTACGCACAAGTAGATTCTCTCAGACTAAACGTATATACCCAAAGGACAACCCCATGAGAATCAAAAGAAATAACAGCAATATTATTATCTGCGCGGCCCACAGCAACGTAGCAACTATTATTGAGTTTTGTTACTGAATAGGCCTCAGTTATTCCATGTATAGCGAATTCCCAGTCAAACCAATATCTATTCTTCTGTCCTATAAAAAAATTTCGATTATTATGACTTCCAACCAGTATCAGTTCTAACTCATTATTTAAAGTTAATGCGTTAGTATAGACATCTTCGCCACAGAGGAGTCGATAAATATTCAACGATGTGCTTATATTTGATTGATATTCATAACTTAACCTCAGAGAGTCAAGAAAAATAATTGGCTGTATCAAATTAATTTTCATAAAAAAAGCTTCCTCTGAAGTTTAGCAGATTATGAAGAAACAAGTTCCGTTCCATTTAAAGATGGAGTTGATCCTAAGTCGAACGAGGGTTGTCCCGTTTTTGGAAAAAACGTAGTATTCATTTGTGAGATTATAGGATTGACTGCTTCTTCTGTAAAGACATCAGGATCTTCGATTATATGGTTCTTCCACCTTGGACAAGAAAAAAAAGCGTGTTGAACGACAGTTAACCAACTGAATTTCTCTGTAGTGAGTCGTGCTCTCTTTGCATCCATGCATAGTTGTTTGTATTGCTTAGGCATCAGCGTTATTTTTTCTCGACCACTGAACCATGTTATTTGTTGATCATTTAAAGTCAGTGCTGAACCATATAAGGCTAATTTTCTCTTAACAATGTATAAAAACAGCTTGAGATTGCCTATTTACGAAACTAGGGTACTGTTTCAGTACCTCGGAAAACAGAATGTTTAAATGCAATAACTGGTTAATATGCAATAGAATTTTAGTATGCTCTATCAGTTGTCCACGAGAACTATATGTGCAACTCAGAAAATCAACAGCGTAGCCTATGAAACCAAATGATAAAAAAGTTGAAAAAACTATAACCAGGAGTCATAGATATAGTTGAGAAGTCGAAATATATTTTAAATATTTTTATCCCAACTAGAATAATTCGAAGGAAACTGATTAGGGAAACAATAGGGGATAAAATATTTACTCAAAAATACAAGAAATAAAAAAAATATATACAGACGTATATTCGATACTTGAGCATATGGCAAAACATTTTTATAATACTCTATTAGACCAGGTGATTCAAAAATAATTCTAATAAACTCCTTGTAATTAAGCCAAGTGCAATGCTTATTCAAGTATTTTGCATATTGCAAATGATATATTTTGCAGTATAAATAAAACAAGCAGGTTTCAATCAACCAATATAAAAAAATCGGCACAGCAAGATAACCAAATATTTCTCGCGGGAGAAAATAATATCGATATCGCCGTTGTTCTATTCGCTGGGCACAATTCAATAATGCTTGCGCAACTTCAGCTTTATTGTCCTCTCTAACATCATTGGGATTTATTTTTTTTAATGTTGCTAATAAAAAAGATGAGGATGTCAGGGGATTTTCAAGTATTTTAATCGCCTCATCAATTGAGAGAGGGGCATTACTACTTGTATTTGGTAAATGATGATCTAATACATCAGAGTCTATTGAGGATGCAGCGACTGGATTAGTGGTCGTAGACTGGTTTTGTTGATTGCGTATCGGAGTTAATTTATAAGGGAGGTTAAACGCGAAAATTTCTTTTTTCTCCATCATCGTTTG
>JAJOJD010000064.1 GCA_021208965.1 Gammaproteobacteria bacterium | reverse complement strand
GCAATATGAATCGATCCACCCACCGAGTAACCTGGCGTATCAGACATTGCAAATGACTCCATCACCACACCTTGACCAGCAAAGGCTGCATCACCATGCAATAAAACAGATAAAACATTCGCGTTTCTTTCTTGTTTAGCTCTAACGGCTCCCATCACCACCGGTGAAATAATTTCAAGATGAGAAGGATTAAATGCCATCGACAGCAGAATATCACGATTATTTCGGGTTATTTTTGAGGTGAAACCAATATGGTAAACAACATCGCCAGAATAATCAGGATCAATTAAGCGACTATCCATGTAATCAATTAAATACGATGGTTTCATGCCGAGAACATTGACCATCACATTTAAGCGTCCGCGATGTGCCATACCAACCAGGACTTCATCAATATTGGCTTCTGCCGCTTGAGCAACAATCTCATTCATACAAGGAATCAGACTATCCAAGCCTTCAATGGAAAACCGTGTTTTACCAACATAACGACGACCTAAAAATTTCTCCAAGCCTTCAGATGCCGCCAAATCCTCTAAAATAGTTTTTTTTTCATTGGCAGACAAACTAAACGCAGGCGATTTTTCTTCAATCTCCTTTTCAAGCCACGTCAGCTCATCGATATTTTCAACATAAGAAAATTCATACCCAATGTGATGCGAGTAAATTTTTTTATACTGTTCAAAGACTATTTTTGCTTCTGCATCACCCTGCAAACCAAAGTATTCGAGTGATAATGTAGGATGACCTACCGGCAAGGCTAAATTCAGTGGATCAAGACTTGCCAAACGATGTCCATAACGACGAAAAGCATCGATAAGATCGTGTATGCCTGCCTTAAAATCTTCAGGAGAGACATCATGATTGTGATGAAAATAATGATCTTTTAGCGTCAATAAATCGTGGATAATGGCGTGGTGCCGATCGGCTAAGGGATCGTTTTCTAAGGAAGCTAAATACTCAGCATTCGCACTGTCTAAATACGAGTCTTTTTGCTGCTCCTGCATGGATTTATAGGTATTTTTCATTATTTTGCACTCACGCCAACACTTTCTTTGAGTAGCATCGAACGTATTTTACCAATTGCTTCCGTAGGATTCAGACCTTTGGGACAAACACTGACACAATTCATAATCCCCCGACACCGAAACAAACTGAATGGGTCGCTTAAATCCGCCAAACGTTGCTCTGTTGCGGTATCACGGCTATCTGCAATAAAACGATAAGCATGAAGCAATCCTTGTGGTCCTATAAATTTATCAGGGTTCCACCAAAAAGATGGACAAGAGGTTGAACAACACGCGCATAAAATACATTCGTACAGCCCATCCAATTTTTTACGGTCTTCAGGGGACTGCAAACGTTCTGTCGCGGGGGGTGGATTATCATTAATGAGATAGGGTTTAACTTTATCATACTGCTGATAGAACTGAGTCATATCAACCACAAGATCCCGAACCACAGGCAATCCAGGTAAAGGACGTAAGGTAATCGTACGACCTTTTAAAGTCGAAAGATGCGTAATACAGGCTAAACCATTTTTACCGTTGATATTCATCCCATCAGAACCACAAACGCCCTCACGACAAGATTTTCTAAAGGTTAACGTGTGATCTTGTTTTTTGAGTTCCATTAAAGCATCAAGAACCATAATACAATTGTATTTTTTTATATCGAGTTGATAAGTTTTGATATATGGTTTTTTATCGATATCAGGATTATAACGATAAATTTCAAAGGTTGTTAATTCACTCATATTAATGTTCTCTTTCTTTAACGGGGACAGGATCCATTTCTTTCGGTGACATATTCACTTCACGGAATGCAATACGTTCACCATCGTTAATATAAACAGTATGCTTCAACCAATGGGCATCATCACGTGTTGGAAAGTCAAAACGCGAGTGCGCTCCACGACTTTCCGTCCGAAAATTAGCTAATTTCGCTGTTGCATACGCTGTTTCCATTAAGTTATCAATTTCTAAAGCTTCAACACGCGCGGTATTAAATGTCTTGCTTTTATCTTTTAGTGAGGCGTTTTTTAAACGTTCACGGAGTTTTTTTAGTTTTTCTAAGCCTGTCGCCATGTGTTCTGCAGTTCTAAACACACCAAAATCGTTTTGCATCACATCGCACATTTCAGCGCGAATAGCCTCAGGGTCTTCGCCTCCCTCAGGATTCGTCTCCCAACGACGATATCGCGCTAAGGCTTTATCAATATCCGCATCAGTCACCGCAACACCCGAAGCATTTTCTTTTAATGATTTTTCTAACGTCAACCCAATCGCCCGACCAAATACCACGATATCGAGCAGTGAATTTGCGCCCAAACGATTCGCCCCGTGCACAGAAACACAGGCTGCTTCCCCTGCCGCATACAAACCCTCAATCGGAACATCCCGACCTTCCCCATCAAGAGTGATCGCTTGCCCTAAATGGTTAGTCGGAATACCGCCCATCATGTAATGACACGTCGGAATAACCGGAATTGGATCTTTAATCGGATCAACGCCGGCAAATGTTTTCGCAATTTCCCGAATTCCTGGTAAACGCTCTTCGATGACTTTCGTCCCTAAATGGTCTAAATGCAATAGAACATGATCCTTATGAGGACCACAACCACGACCTTCTCGAATTTCCATCATAGAAGCACGGGATACCTCATCACGGCAGGCTAAATCTTTTAAGTGAGGCGCGTAACGTTCCATAAAACGTTCACCTAATCCATTCGTTAAATAGCCCCCTTCACCACGCACTCCTTCGGTGATCAAAACGCCCGCGCCAGCGACACCCGTCGGGTGAAATTGCCAAAATTCCATATCCTGCAAGGCAAATCCAGCACGCAAGACCATACCATTACCATCGCCCGTATTAATATGCGCATTTGTCGTCGACTTATAAATTCGACCGGCACCACCGGTTGCTAAAACTGTTGCACGCGCTTTTAAGTAACAAAGTTCACCGGTTTCTATGTCCATGGCTACAACACCAACCACTTGATTTTTTTCATTCTTAACCAAGTCAATAGCAAACCATTCGTTCAAAAAATTTGTTTTTGCCGCAACATTTTGTTGATATAAGGCATGAAGCATGGCATGGCCTGTTCTATCAGACGCACAACAGGTGCGTTGCGCGATTCTCTCACCATAATTTGTCGTTTGACCACCAAAAGAACGCTGATAAATAGTCCCTTGATCGGTGCGCGAAAAAGGTAGCCCCATATGTTCTAATTCAACGATAGTTGCAGGCGCATGTTTGCACATATATTCAATTGCCTCTTGATCGCCCAAGCAATCTGAACCCATCACTGTGTCATACATATGCCAACGCCAATCATCAACTCCCATATTACCGAGGGCAGCATTAATCCCGCCTTGGGCAGCAACAGTATGTGAGCGCGTCGGAAAGACTTTCGACACAACCGCCACATTTAATCCGGAAGCAGCCATCTGAAGGCTGGCACGCAAACCGGCTCCACCGCCGCCAACAATCACGGCATCAAATTCTTTTATCGACACACTAGCCACGTTTACACTCCCCATAAAATCTGTATAAACCATATAAAATAAGCGAATAAAGCAAACCCTACTACGCACATCAAGATCAATCGTAACCACCACGGGTGAATATAATCGGTAAAAATTGTCCACATACCAACCCACGCGTGAACAACCACACTTAAGAATGCAATGATAGAAAGAACTTTAAACCATACAGGATGAAAAATACCCTGCCAAGCGTCCAGATCTAACGGTTGATGTGTAAAAAGTAGCGCACAAAAAAGAACAAGATAAATAACAAGAAAAAAAGCCGTAACACGCTGTTTTAGCCAATCCGTCACGCCTTTTTTCGGCATCGATGTTATATTCATACGAACCATCCTCCTACGGCAAGAATTAAAACAAGGCTAACTAACGCCACAATAACAGCCGAAAATTTGCCATTTTCTTTGCCTTCAAAATAACCCGCATCCATACAGAGATGACGAATACCTGCAATAACATGGTAAATAAAACCAGAAAGCAAAAGCCATTCTAACAAACGCATAACCCAACACTGTTGCACCGATTGTAAGCGAGCAAAACCACCTGCTGTCATCGATAGTGAAAAAATCCAAAGCAACAATGGAATAAACAAAAAAAGCACAAAGCCTGACACTCGGTGCAAAATCGAAGCAATGGCCGTTACGGGGAACTTCATAGTGAATAAATTCAAATTAACGGGCCGTTTCTTAGCCGTCATAACTATCCTTCAGAAAAAACAATCTAGATTTAAGTATAGCGTGAGTTGAATAAAAAAAAAACCACGATCTTACGTTGCTATATCTCGATAGTCACAGTATACTCTTCCCTCATTTTGAGTCACTTTAAAAAATAAAAGTGTGCCGTGGTGGCGGAACTGGTAGACGCGCCTGACTCAAAATCAGGTGGTGGTGACACCGTGCCGGTTCGAGTCCGGCCCTCGGTACCAATGTTTAATCTTAATGACCTCAGCCCTGGTAGCCCAGTGGATAGAGCGATCCCCTCCTAAGGGATAGGTCGCAGGTTCGATTCCTGCTCAGGGCGCCAACTCATCTATTTTTGCAGCACAAATAAAGTCATTTTCAGACAGTCCTGAAATGGCATGAGTGCTATAACGTACTACAACACGATTATAGTGAACGCTTAAATCAGGGTGGTGTTTTTCGTGGTGAGCAATAAACGCAACCGCATTAACAAACGCCATTACATGATAATAATTTTTAAAAATAAAACACCTAGAAAGCTCTGTGAATTCTGAATTAACCTCCCACGCATGGAATGATACCATGTAGCGACTGACTTGTTCAGGGGTTAACGGCTGGGCATTGCCTTCACATGGAACACACGTTTTATTCGATAAATCACAAATCATATTAGCTCCGCTTTCGTTACGTTGGATACTCTGGCAAATCGCTCATTGAATCGCTCACTAACAGCGGATGCAGCGGAAAATCGCCTTTCTCTAAGGCATATGCCACATAACGATTTAAATCCAACTCCATCAAACGATACAAATCATCAAAAGATTCTAGATAATAATAGATGGGCTGCATCACATCATAGCGATACGGTGTCCGTAAAACGTCTTCTAAGACAAACGGCCGACGCTCAGGGATTGAACTTTCAACCGCGTAGACGGTTTCCCCAGGTGAAGACAAGATCCCTCCGCCATATATACGCCAACCTTTGGGCGTTTTAAACAATCCAAACTCAATCGTAAACCAAAATAATCGCAACAATAAACGTCGCGCTTCTTTAGAGGGCTGTTGCAATGCATAATCTCCATACCAAGCGACAAAATCTGCGTATGCTTGATTTGTCAATAACGTGCAATGGCCAAAATATTCATGGAATAAATCCGGTTCTTTCAAGTAATCAAAATCTTCAGGTCGACGAATAAAGGTGGCCACAGGAAACCGACGAGACTTTAGCAACGCATAAAACTCATTGCTTTGAATTAATGCAGGCACGGGTTGAACACCCCAGCCGGTGATATTGCCTAATTGATGATTAATTTCAACATGCTGTGGGATACGATCAACAGGGAAACAAATGTCATTCAATCCCGAAATAAACTCGTCACACGCACGACCTAAAATAATCTCTTTCTGTCGAACATACAATCGGCGCCACGTTTGATCCTCAATAACGTCAAACTCCACAAAGCCTTGAGAATTAGGGATTTTCGCTACGTATTCACTCATCAACAGAGGCTCATGCAAGCACGCATTTAGATTTTCCCTTTAATGCGAACGGTCATAACATCACAAGGGGCCGAATGAACAGCCGCATGTGCTGTTGACCCCAACAATTCTGACAAACCATGACGCCCATGGCTACCCAATACTAAGCAATCAATCGAATTATTTTTAATCACATCTTTTAGTTCGACTTTTATCGGGCCGACAGTTACATGACAACGGTCTTGAGGAATACTGTACTTTTCTGCCAAACGGTGGATTTTTTTTAAGGCTTCTTCTCGCAATTCCACCTCAATATCGGCAATTCCCACATAAGCATAACCATAACCTGGAAGAGGTTCAACCACATGCAAAAGACTAACCGCAGAACCAAAAGCATTGGCTATCGCCAAGCCTTGTTCAATAACGATCTGATTCTCATCCGATAAATCTGTGGCAATTAATAGATGCTGATATACACTCATTTTCTGATCTCCTTAGTAAAGACTAATTCTGCAGCGTGTCGGCGAACGACAATCGTATCACCGGCTTGAAATTCCCCGCGTAAGAGTAATTGCGCTAAAGGATTTTCTACCGCTTGCTGTATAGCGCGTTTCAATGGACGAGCTCCGTATGTTGGATCGTACCCTAGCTCTGAGATCAATGCCATCGCTTCATCACTGAATGCTAACGTTATTTCTCTTTCAATTAAACGTTCTTGTAACATATGTATCTGTATCTCAGCAATACGTTGAATCTCTTTTTCTCCCAAGGGATGAAACACGACCGTCTCATCAATACGATTAATAAACTCGGGGCGAAAATGCTGACTAACCACCTCCATGACAGCATGCTTGATCGCAACATAATCATTTTCACCAGACATATGTTGAATGCGATCAGACCCAAGATTCGATGTCATGACAATCACACTGTGACGAAAATCAACCGTTCGACCTTGGCCATCTGTCAAACGACCATCATCTAACACTTGAAGAAGAAGATTAAACACATCATGATGCGCTTTTTCGACCTCATCCAAAAGAATAACAGAATAAGGTTTGCGTCTCACCGCTTCAGTGAGATAACCCCCTTCTTCGTAGCCAACATAACCAGGTGGCGCGCCGATCAAACGTGCAACAGAATGTTTTTCCATAAACTCTGACATATCGATACGCACCATCGCTTCTTCGGTATCAAATAAAAAATGAGCCAACGCTTTACACAGTTCTGTTTTACCAACCCCTGTTGGGCCTAAAAATAAAAAGGAACCAATGGGTCGATTAGGATCGGATAAACCTGCTCGTGAGCGACGAATAGCACTGGATACAGCCAGCACCGCTTCATCTTGCCCAATCACCCTCGAATGCAAGGCGGTTTCCATCGCCAAGAGTTTGTCGCGCTCCCCCTCTAACAGTTTAGAAACAGGAATATGCGTCCAGCGTGATACAACATCAGCGACTTCTTCTTCTGTGACTTTATTACGCAAGAGTTTAGGATGCTCTGCTTTTTCGATCGCTGAGGCTGCCGCTAACTGTTTTTCTAAGTCAGGAATCGTTCCATACTGCAATTCTGACATTTTGGTCAAGTCACCCGAACGCCTTGCTGATTCTAAATCTGCACGCGCTTTTTCTAAGGATTCTTTAATCGACTGCGTACCTTGTAACGATGCTTTTTCAGCCTTCCAAATTTCATCTAAATCTGAAAATTGTTTTTCTAGGGCATGAATATCTTGCTCTAAATGAGCACAACGCTTTTTTGCCGCGTCATCGGATTCTTTTTTCAAGGCTTCACGTTCGATTTTTAACTGAATCAAACGACGTTCCAACGTATCCATGACTTCTGGCTTAGAGTCAATTTCAATACGGATACGACTCGCCGCTTCATCAATTAAATCAATCGCTTTATCCGGCAACTGACGGTCAGAGATATAACGATGTGATAACGTCGCCGCGGCAACAATCGCAGAATCCGTGATTTCTACCCCATGATGTAAGGCATAACGCTCTTTCAACCCACGTAAAATAGCAATGGTATCGGGAACGGAGGGCTCATCCACTAATACTTTTTGGAAACGTCGTTCTAAAGCAGCATCTTTTTCAATATACTGCCGATATTCATCTAAAGTGGTTGCGCCAACACAACGCAACTCACCACGAGCTAAGGCAGGTTTCAGCATATTTCCAGCATCCATTGCACCATCCGCTTTTCCTGCACCCACCATGGTATGAATTTCATCAATAAACAAAATCACTTGACCATGTTGTTTAGAAACATCATTGAGCACAGCTTTCAAACGTTCTTCAAAATCTCCGCGATATTTTGCGCCTGCCAACAAACTTGCCATATCAAGCGCTAATACACGTTTGCCTTGTAAACCTTCAGGCACTTCACGATTGATGATCCGTTGTGCCAACCCTTCAACAATGGCTGTTTTACCAACGCCTGGTGAACCAATTAAGACGGGATTATTTTAGTGCGCCGTTGCAGTACTTGTATAAGGCGACGAATTTCATTGTCTCGACCAATGACTGGATCCAACTTCCCTAGCTCAGCATCTTGCGTGAGATCACGCGTATATTTGTCGAGTGCTTGTCGAGCACTTTCGGCGCCTTGTTCTTTCACAGATTCCCCCCCTCGTATACTATCAATCGCCGCTTCTAAAACCACTGACGTTATACCTGCGTTTTTTAATACCTGTCCAACAGCGCCTTTATCCTGCAAAGCAGCCAGCAAAAATAACTCAGACGCGATATACTGATCGTTACGTTTTTGCGCCAATTGGTCGGCGATATTTAATAAACGAACTAAATCATTGGAGGCGTGAACGTCTCCTGCGGCTCCTTCGATTTTCGGTAATTTATCGACGATGTCATCAATTTTTTGCTTAAGCTGTAAAACATTAGCACGCAACTTATTCAGTAATGCGTAGACCGTACTTTGTGGTGAGGCTAACATCACACTTAAGACATGTGATGGCTCAATCATTTGCTGATTTTTACCTAAGGCCAGGGATTGGGCATCGGCTAATGCCGTTTGAAAAGAATGAGTCAGTTTATCTAATCGCATACTCCACCTCTTTTTCACAAGACTTACAGCAAGATATGGAGATTATTTAAGACAATTCAAGTCCGACGGACTTCCAATAAACGCAATCGATGCTTATCAGCAAGCAATACACTGATCCGAAATCCTTCAATATCCAGCACCTCTCCACGCTGAGGCAAATAACCCAACTCATGTAAAAGCAATCCTCCGATGGTGTCGAAGTTTCCACCATGCAGATTGGCATTAAAATGTTGATTAAAATCTTGTATGGGCATCACTGCTTTAACCGTATAAACACCGTCTTCGCGTGCAATAATATCATTTTCGCCTTCCTCATCATCAACATCATGTTCGTCTTCAATCTCACCGACAATTTCTTCAATAACATCTTCAATCGTAATTAAACCTGAAACATCACCGTATTCGTTAATCACTATCGCCATATGATTGTGTGTATGCCGAAATTCGTTGAGTAATGAATCTAAGTGCTTACTTTCTGGCACAAAAAATGCAGGGCGCACTATTTTTTTAAGATCGAAATGTCTTCGTTCGTGTTCTACAAAATACTCGAGTAAATCTTTCACTAACAACACACCACACACGTGCTCTTCATTCTCTTCAAAAACAGGCAAGCGTGAATATTCGGAGTCATTCGCGATTGAAACTAATGTTTCTAAAGGTTGATGTAATTTCACAAAAACCATCCGTGTTCTTGGAACCATGACCTCACGCACACGTAGTTCGGACAAACGAAGACTGTTTTCAATCATAGCCAATGCGGTTCCATCAAACAAATGACGTTGCTCTGCATCTCTCAACACCGCAAGCAATTGCTCACGATCCTGCGGCTCGCCAATAAATGCATCGCCCAACATATTCAACCAACTGCGTTTTGATTTTTCCGGTCGATCATTTGTCATCTCTGTACCTCTGTATCATCATAAGGATTATCTATTCCTAGATTATTTAATAGGATGATTTCTTTTGCTTCCATCCGCTCTGCCTCTTGCTCATTGTCATGATCATACCCCAGAAGATGCAATAAACCATGAATAATCATATGCGCCCAATGCGCTGAAATCGTCAGCGATTGTTCAATCGCCTCGCGTTCAACCACCGGCACACATAACACAATATCGCCTAAAAAGGGGACGTCAAGCTCAACTTCTTTTGGGATCTCTGATGGAAAAGATAACACATTCGTTGGATAATTTTTTCCTCGATACTGATGATTGAGTAACTGCATTTCTGGCTCATCAACCAAACGCAAGGTCAACTCTGACGCAATCAGCTGTTCATGGAGAAAAACAGCCTGAACAAAGCGGTTAATATCAATCCATGGAGGCAAATAAAAAGAATGATGAGCGGGTAAATTATCTTGAATATCAAGAACAAAATCATGGGTATGACTATTTTTATTCATAGGCTTCTATTAGGGATAAGACTCCGCTTTTGCTTTCGGCTGGATCATCAAATGTTTTCTTTCTAAACCCATCGCCATCGCCAATGCACCGGCAACGTAAATCGATGAATAAGTGCCGATCACAATTCCTATCATCAAAGCCAAAGAAAATCCTTTCAACATAGGGCCACCGAAAAAGAATAAAACAATCACCACCAGTAACGTCAATCCAGATGTCATGACGGTACGAGACAAGGTTTGATTGATCGATAAATTCATCACATCGTTAGGAGCCATTTTAGTGAGCTTACGAAAATTTTCACGAACACGATCGAAAATAACGACGGTATCATTCAATGAGTAGCCTATAACGGTTAAAACAGCCGCTAATGCAATCAAATCAAAATCAATATGGAAAAACGAGAAGATCCCCAAAATTAATACTGGATCATGAATCAAACCAATCGCAGAACTCACCGCAAAACGAATCTCAAAACGCAGCGCAATGTAAATCATCGTTGCGATTAATGACACAACGATAGCTAAGAGTGCTTGCTGCATTAATTGCTCACCGACCTGAGGACCGACATAATCAATACGAGTAACGCTAGCACCAGGTAATACCTGCGAAATTGTCAAACTTACTTGATCTTGCGATGGAAAAGCCTTAAGCGGAAATGTCACCTGCACGTCTTGAGATGAGCCATAACGAATCACTGACGCATCCGAAAAGTCTCGACTCGCCAATTCATGTCGAACCGTATTTAAGTCGACAGTATTAGAATAATGCAGCTCAACTTGCACGCCCCCCGTAAAGTCCAAACCTAAATTCAGATGATTAATGCACAAAGAGAGTATAGAACCTAGAAATAATAGCAGCGAAAGAATATACGCCGCTTTACGCTGCTTCATAAAATCGATACGTGTGCCCTGCTTGAAAAATTCCATTATGTTTCCTGTGATGAATTGGCGGCATCACGAGGATACCGTTTTTTTATCGGTTTAACGGTAATACCAATCGACAGATGTTTAATCGTCCGCCGACCGTAGACCAGATTCACTAATACCCGTGTGCCTAAAATAGCGGTTAACATCGAGGTTAAAAGTCCAATCGCCAAGGTAATCGCAAAACTTTTCACGATACCACTCCCCAAACTAAATAAAATAATGGCTACAATCAACGTGGTCACGTTGGCATCGACGATCGTGACAAATGCACGTTGATAGCCTGTAAAAATCGCAAGCTGTGGACTGACGCCTAAACGCAACTCTTCACGTATACGCTCAAAAATTAATACGTTGGCATCCACGGCCATACCGACCGTTAAAACCATGCCCGCAATGCCTGGTAAAGTTAAGACCGCACCTAACAAAGACATAATGGCTACCACCAGTAATAAATTCATCCCTAATGCCATATCTGCCATCAGGCCAAAACCACGGTAGTATAAGGCCATAAATAAAACAACAGCACAAAAACCAAGTTCTACCGATAATAAACCGGTATCAATATTTTGTTGGCCAAGACTAGGGCCGATGGTTCGTTCTTGAACAATATGAATCGGCACGGGCAATGCACCCGCACGCAGTAATAACGCTAAATGACTGGCTGATGCAATATCATTCATTCCAGTGATTCTAAAACTATTGCCCAAAGCGGTCGTAATCGTCGCCACATTAATCACCCGCTTTTCGGTTTTATAGCGGGTAACCGTCTTATCATCAACAACACGTTCAACCGGTCGAGTTTCAACGTATACAGTGGCGAGCAATTTACCGATATTTTCTGCCGTCATTCGGTTAAACGCTGAAACTGCTGTTCCGCCTGATAAACGAATATTCACTTCTGCGCCTTGATCGCCAAAATTAGATGCGGCATGAGTGATCGAGGATCCGTCTAACACAACCTCTTGTTTCAATAAAAATGGCTGGCGCTGATCATTAAAGGCTAACAGATCCCCAACGGGAATAATTCCTGTCATTGCCGCTTGTTGAGAATCATTCGTGGTATCCACAAAATGAAATTCAAGCGTGGCGGTTTTGCCGATAATATCTTTTGCTTGTGCGGGATCTTGTATGCCTGGCAAATCAATCGCAATCTGGTCTGCTCCTTGTTGCGTCACTACCGCTTCAGAAATACCTAATTCATTCACCCGATTACGTAAAATGGTCATCGATTGATCAAGGGTATTTTTGACGTATTTCTTGATATTGCTGCTCCGCCATCACTCCTTCAATGAAAAATCGATGATCACGGTTAATCGACAACCATTGATAATGCGGATAATTCTTTGTGAGAAACGGATAGGCTTGAGAACAATCGTCAGCAGAAGACACGTGAGCGTCAAGCCTTGAGCATCTTGGTGCTGCATAGGAAGCACGCTAGAATATCGAATATGTTCTTCTCTTAACCCTGTGGTTATATTTTTTACATCAGACATTAACAAACGTTGAAAGATAGACTCGACATCGACCGCCAATAAAAAATGTACGCCGCCGCGCAAGTCTAAACCTAAACGCATGGAATTCGCGCCTAAAGCACTGAGCCAAGCGGGGGTTGTCGGCATTAAGTACAAGGCAACGACATAAGGAGAATCGTCGCCAAGAAAATTTTTAATTCGTTCCTGCGCAGCCGCCTGATCATCCGTATCACGAAAACTCAGTATCCACTGCGTTTCAGAAATAGATTCACTGGCTTGCACATCCAAATGTGTGGCTTTTAAAGCATCCAGAATATCCGCCTTCATCGTCTTGGTCAGTAGAACATCCGGTTCTGCAGAAGAAATCTGCAATGCAGGAACCTCAGGGTAGAGATTGGGCAAGGCATAAATAATGCCAAAAAGCAAAAGAATAAGAACAAAAAAATACTTCCAAACCGGATAACGATTCACGCGAATAATCCTAAAGCAGTGATGATGTTATTTCGTGGATTTTAATGCGTCGATCGTTCCTTTCGGTAAAACGGCCGTCACTGCAACACGTTGGACCATCACTGTCACATTATCTGCCAACGTTACTGCCACATATTGGTCATAGGTCGACGAGACCTTACCAACAATACCTGAACTGAGCAAAACTTCATCATCCACCCCAACACCGGCAACCAACGCACGATGTTCTTTTGCTTTCTTTTGCTGCGGACGCCATACCAATAAATACATAAACGCTAAAATAGCGACTAAAAAGATAATTGGGCCAAATCCACCTTGCTGAGTCGCCGCGGCGGCTTCACCTTCAGCAAAAACGAACGCAGGAATGAGCGCTGCAGATAAGGCAAAAAGAATTTTAGATCGTATCATAATCATTGTCCTCAAAGTGAAATTCGCCATTATACCAAAATTACTGTATTTTCAAAGTAAAAGTAAACGAAATTGCGACTACTATCGCCCTCACGTCCTATTGACATGATGACTATTATTTTCAATATTAGTCATTATCGACGACATAACGCTAGGATCGAACGTTTTGTACTCAGACTCTAGTTGCCCGTACATGCCAAGAATATCGAGATCAATATGTTTAGTAGGGTAATCCTGTGACATTCGGGTGATTGCTCTATTCAATAAACGTTTGAGTAATTTTTCATCTGTTAGCCGATCGGTTTCTGTAGACTCTATAATCTCAGCAGAGAAGATAGAATCAACTCTCGCTTTCTCAACAAAAAATTGCTTTAAACGATGTGAACTTGAACACATCAAAATATATGAAATGCAGAGCAAAACAGCAAGATGGGGTGGATGCATCAGATCAACCGTCTTAAGTGCTGAAATATGATAATTCAGAAAAGCCGATCTCGTTTTCCCTTTGTTATGACCACTAAAAAGAACCGCTGGGTTGAACGAGGAAATCTTCGAGTTTGCATCATACTGAGCAACAGCCTCTTCAAGCGCTGAAAACAAAACAGCACCATTTTTTATAATCGTATCCTGTAACTCTGATACTTTTTTACTCGATTGAGAACTTTTTCTAAATGAAAGAGACAAAAAAGAAAGGCCGGAAAGTTGAGACGCCTGAGAAGATTGCATTAAATATCCTTTTTAAATATGGGAACCTATAAGTACTATATATGCGCTTACCCTGTCAAGAAAAAACGACTCACTCCAAACAAGTCATCAATCTCAAAAAGATTCGGGTAGCCCACTTGATTACAACTAAAATATAAAAATATGACCATAATTGTACATAAAAATAAAACTATTCAACTGAGGAGTCACTACTTGGCATTGGAACGGGCGAATACGAATGCGTCTCCCTCGTATTTTCAGATAGAATGATTGTAGCTAATTCTTGCTCAAACGCTTGAAACTTTTTCTCTACACTTTCTTCTGGAGAAGCAGTAGGATCAAAAATCTCGAGGATTTTTTTGTAGACTTCTGTCGTCTTACCCTGACGAAATAAAGAAGAGAAACAATTTATATGTCTACCCAATGCCATCTCGTATAAATACTGCGCTTTTTGCTGAAGGTTATATGTCGTGTTGGCAAGATAACTCAGCATTTGCGTAATTCCAGCTGGGGTAGAACAAGAAGGAAACAATCCAAGAAAAGACGCGCGACACTCCGCAAGATAGCCACCAATACTGTCCAGCGTGTCGTTAATATTATCCGTAAAATTCTTTTCGGGTTCAATCTCTATAATTTCCTCGACTGAGTCCTCTTGCGGTAGGTTTCCTGAGCGATGTTCAGAAAGCTGAGCAGTTGAACTCAGGGCGTTAAAAACCTCAATGGCTTGATTAAAAGTTGGCCTAAAAGCTGAATAAGTATGCAACCCTTTAGAAACGAGGCCGCTCAAATCCTCATCAACAGTTGATATTTCGGCAGAATAGTGCTGATTCAGACCATCATAAACTGTACACGTGGCCTCATCATTCATAGCCAAGGCTCGCTTAAGATCCCTTCTGCCGAGATTATTGTCTTTGTACAATCCTTGCGGCCAGTACTGTTGTTCTTTCGCAATAAAAAAAAGTTCGAAAAGCAAAATTGAAAAAGAATACATATCCATAGAAGAAGCGACTGATAGATTAGACGTATAGCTAGAGCTTATACAATAGATATATATCTCCGGCGGCATATAAGGGAGAGAACCATGCTGACAGTTAATAACCTTACCTAAACCGAGAGACAACCCAAAATCCGTGATTTTGGCGTGGTAATCTCTAGTCAGCAAAACATTTGCCGCTTTGATATCCATATGAACAATCTTCTGATCATGCATAAACTGTAATGCTTGAGCAATATCCAACGCAATTTGGATTTTTTTATGTGCTGGTATTGTTTTTTTGCGTAACGCTTGAGATAAATCGCCATTATCAACGTATTCTAAACAGAGAAAATACGCATCTGAAATAATGGTGGCAGAAATAAGTTGAGTAATATTTGGACAATCATGAAGACGGTCATAAGCAGCTTTTTCTACCTTAAAGCTCTTTTCATCTTTTTTAGACGCAACTTTTATCGCTACTGATAAGGTATCTGCATCTTGATAACGATAAACCTTCCCAAAACCGCCACCTCCAAGACGAAAGAGTCGCTTATCGAGAGAGTCGTCTTCCGATAAAGCCCGATGTTTTCTTATCTCTCGAAGAGTCGCATTCATGTGGTCAAATACGGTTCGCTCACAGGCTCTCTTCCAAGAAAATGCTTCGTATTCTTTTTTGAAGAAATCATAAAGATCACGGTATAACTGAACGCACTGTTGAGCGTTTGTTAGAAAGGAGGGGTCATATTTTTGAAATTGTGCGCCTGGATCATAACTTATTTCATCGCGTGCAGAAGTGTATCGATTGAACCACTGTTTCGGGCAGTCTTCAACAAAATAAACAATCACAAAAGAAAACAGGATTTTAAATTCCAGAAAATCGGCATATTTGTGATGCCTCGAAATACATCTTAATGCTATATAAAAAAAATCAGGGTCAGGTTTAAAACGTCCAATCAGACGATCTAAATTTGACTTGAGGGACTCATGTTCTGTGATACTACGGGATATAGCTTGGTTTACAGTGAACATACATATTATTCAACCAATAGAGTTGAATAGATCCTATATTGAACAGCAAAAAAATGCAACAAGAATAGTAAGCGCCTCAAATTCGAACAAAATAATGATGCCGATAGCCCGAATCGAACGGGCGACCTACTGATTACGAATCAGTTGCTCTACCAACTGAGCTATATCGGCATAAACTTCGATTATAAAATAACCAACCGACCCAATTCAAACAAAATTTTTATAAAATCTATTGAACTCTCAATAAAATTCGCGTAAAAATGTTTGAAAATCCCGCCCTCTTCACCGTGCACTTCCAATCATCTTTACACCTTATTAATCTGAGGAGACCCTCTCATGTCTTATCGATCCGCCAAAGGCTTTAGCCTAATTGAACTGATGGTCGTTGTCGCAATCGTCGGAATTTTAGCGGCAATCGCTATTCCATCGTATCAACAGTACATAGAAAAAGCGAAATTTAGCGAGATTATCACTGCCGCGGAACCATATAAACTCGCCGTAGCGCTTGATTTACAAGAAAATATCCCTATGAATGAACTTAACTCTGGAATGCACGATATACCAGTATTCACGGAGAACACAGAAAATCTCGCAGATATTACTGTGAACCAAGGGATTATCACGGCAAGAGCAACGCCTACACTACACGAACACACATATATCCTGACACCTAATAACTCAGGGACACAATGGGTGATCTCGGGAACATGCAAAAATGCGATGCTATGCTAGGTGGAACGATGCAAAAAAAGTTACACGAACACATTAAGCAAAAAATTGATCGACTGAATCAAAGCTCAACACAACACTGCCAATTCTCATCTCAAAAAAATGATCATTTACTACAAGATATCATCAACGATATTCTCGTATTTTCAGAAATGACATCAAGTTCCGACGTTCATATCGAACCTGAAAAAAACAATATTCGAATTCGACTGAGGATAGACGGTGTTTTGTCTGAACAGTTTCGCCTACCAAAATTTATTCAAGAACAACTGTGCAGCAAATTGAAGATTTTAGCCAATTTAAACATAACACAAACACGATTACCACAAGATGGAAAATGGATAGTCGAATCTAAAAACTCGGCGAGAATTCACATACGTATAAGCACTTGCCCAACAATTTATGGTGAAAAAATTGTATTACGATTACTACACGACACCGCACTATTCCTCACGCTGAATGACCTCGGCATGGCTGAAAATGAATTAGGCAATCTAAAAAAAAATACTGTCATCTCCTAGCGGGTTAATACTAGTCACCGGCCCGACAGGGAGCGGAAAAACATCAACGTTATATGCCGCTTTAGACTACCTTAATAACTCTATGAAAAACATTATCACTATTGAAGACCCTGTAGAAATTCACCTAGCAGGAATCAACCAAGTATCGGTCAATGCTGACTTAAGCTTCGAGATTATTTTACGATCTATTTTAAGACAAGATCCCGATATCATCATGATGGGTGAAATACGTGACCAAAAAACGGCAGAAATTGCTATCCAAGCAGCAAACACAGGGCACCTCGTATTGTCAACGCTGCATACAAATAGCTGCATAGAAACAATAAGTCGACTAAAACAAATGAATATTCAACAACATGACCTCATCGCTTGCTTGAGGCTTATTGTATCACAACGATTGTTGCGAAAAAAATGCACTATATGCTCCGAAAAAAAATCATCATTTGATTGCGAATGCGAAGCTGGCTACAAGGGTCGATTCGGATTATTTGAAATATTAACTTTTGAATGAAAAATTGAAAAAATACATATCACAAAACAAGACATACGACGAAAATAGTTTAATTGCTGTCAGTAAATTTTCTCCAATTGAAACACAGGC
>JAJOJD010000050.1:17500-124062 GCA_021208965.1 Gammaproteobacteria bacterium | reverse complement strand
CAAGTTGGAATTATTGAAGGTAAAAACCTCAATGAATCACTTTGCAATTCGGCAAAAATTACTGCTCAAGGCAAATCAAATTATGTTCAATGAATTGCAATTGCTGAAAGCTGCTGCGTAAGGTGAGTTAATAAATACTCAATTCATGCATCTACAACGTATTTTATTTGAAGAATCACAACAACTAAGAGAAAAATATAGAGAAACTATTGAACCAGAGTTGATAAAAAAAATTCAATATACCAAAAAAAATATTGATGACCTTATCCAGCTCACCGGGGAAAACAGCACTCCTAAAACGCTTAAAAATGTCATTCAATCTGAGCCCGCCACCGAAAATTGGCTGCATGAAGCAGAAACATGGCGAGAAAATTACCCCCAAAACCAAATATTAGAGAGATTTATTCAAGCGATGAAGCAATTAAAGAATCATGCATATTTTTCAGGACTCAACAAACTATATGATATATTAATAGAGATAGAAGAAAACTCTTCCCCCGACGACACCCAAAGACTACATAGATTGATTTCCGGAAAAGCACACTTTTTAGTCGCGACCAGCATCGAATACTATCT
Organism: Gammaproteobacteria bacterium; assembly: GCA_021208965.1. Lineage (GTDB taxonomy): Bacteria > Pseudomonadota > Gammaproteobacteria > JAGOUN01 > JAGOUN01 > JAGOUN01. The sequence goes on along the minus strand of JAJOJD010000050.1, from coordinate 123,486 downwards.
GAAAAAAATAAAATCCTACCATCCCGAAGATTTTTCTCCAACAGAGTATAATGATGTGGAATTAGTATCCATATACGAGCCAAAGATTGCAACCGTCTGCGAAGATTTCTATAAAAAAGCTCACATGTTAGATCCTGACGCTTGTCCACCACCCGAGGCGTTAGAAGGGAATATCATCGTCGAAGTTCTCTCCGATGGGCATAGAATCTGACAAATCATTTGAACGAGGAGAGGCCGATTGAGATGAAGACGTCGTGTACCCAGAACTCGTATGAGCGGCTCCTTTTCCATCAAGCATTTGCATTTCATTCGCAATAATATCGGTTGAATAACGATCTGCCCCAGTGGTTTTATCTTGCCACTTACTCGTTCGTAATTTACCTTCAACGTATATTTTCGCACCCTTTTTCAAATATTCTGAAGCAATTTCTGCCAAACGTCCGTACATAACGACACGATGCCATTCTGTACGTTCTTGCATTTCACCCGATTGTTTATCTTTCCATGCTTCAGAGGTCGCTAACGTCAAATTCGTCACCCCCATACCATCAGGAGTATAACGCGTTTCAGGATCACGCCCCAAATTTCCAACTAAAATCACTTTATTAATACCACGTGCCATATTTTCACCTCTCAATACTAAATTTTTCAGCTAAACGAGATTGTAACGTACTCACATCACAGATGTCTTTATCTATTTTAAGATAAATAACACCCTCATCCGTACATACGGCGGCATCGACGACACCTAAGATAGTTAAACATTGTTCACGCGTCGGATATGGAAAAGATAGAGGAAAAATATAAGTAGTCAAATAACGCGGTGCTTTCATCAGAACAGCGATAAGCAACCAAAAAAGCAGCAAAAATCCGTTTGCCAAAAAAATAACAGAAACAGCGTAATACTGAGCCAGCCAACCCGCTAATAGCCCGCCAATAAAAATACCGAGAAATTGATTAGTGGCATATAACCCCATGGCAGTACCGCGCAATCCAGCTGGCGCGACTTTAGACACCATCGAAGGGAGCAATGCCTCAAGGGTACAAAAAGCAGCAAAAAATAAAAAAAGAAAAAAGACTAAACCAGATACAACATCCTCTGTCAACCAACAACCTATTTCAGATAGTAATAAAATAAATACGCAGGCAATAAAAATATGTTTAATCTTTCGACGTACTTCAGCCATCATAATCATGAGAATACTCATCGCAAACGCAAGAATAATAAGGGGTAATGCGACCATAGACTGAGCGGACATAGAAATCTCTAATCGATGAAAAATCAACGGAATGGCGACGAAAGTACTCGTTAAAATAGCATGCTGGATCAAAATGCTGATATTAAGTTGCGCGAGCATTTTATTAAAAAAAATAGTTGGTAATTGTGATAAACTCCCCGTGCTATCATGATGTATCACCGAAATTTTTGGTGTCGGGACCAGTGTGTATAACAATGCTATTCCACACAAAGCCAATCCTGCGGTCACAAAAAAAAATTCCCGCTACACCGATATAATGACTCAAAAGAGGCCCCAGAACAATTGAAACCGCAAACGACAATCCAATCGTCATCCCAATCATAGCCATGGCTTTAGTACGATTTTCTTCTTGCGTCAAATCACTCAATAATGCCATGGTTGCACTAGAAACGGCTCCAGCGCCTTGAATGGCTCGACCAATAAAAACTCCATAAATAGTCGTCGAACTTCCCGCAACAATGCTGCCTATAGCAAAGAACAACAACCCAACCATAATAATGGGCTTTCGCCCAAACTTATCTGAAGCCCAACCGAATGGAATTTGCAACAATACTTGGCTCACGCCATAGACACCAATTGTCACACCTACCCAAAAAGGGGTCGTCGCCGATAATGTGCTCGCATATACTGAAAAGACGGGCAAAATCATAAATAAGCCCAACATCCGAAAAGCATAAATGAGCGATAAACCTAAGGTGGCCTGGCGATCAAGAGACAACATAGAAGAAGATCTGCTCACTGATCTGACCTTAAGTCTAATAGAACATTTTCTAACTGTTGCTTTAATTTCATCGAAGGTTGAAAGGTAACCACACGACGACACGAAATTTCTACATCTTCCATGGTTTTTGGATTGCGTCCAATCCTCGCGTCTTTATCACGGAGAGAAAAATTCCCTAAACCTGAAATCCTTAATGGATGCCCTTGTTCTAAACAAGAAAAAATCGTATCAAAAAAAACATCCACCAATTCTTTTGATTCTTGCTTGGAAAACCCGAACTCCAAAAAAAGACCAGTCCACCAATTCAGCTTTTGTCAGTGCGCTCATATTATCAATCCCTTAATGTTGCGTGGAATTTATCCTGTACTCGATTTATTATTTTTTCTGTCAATACTGCAATTTCCGCATCGCTCATTGTTTTTAACGTATCCTGAATAATAATAGCAATCGCAATACTTTTTTGCCCTTCAGGAATATGTTTACCTTGATAAACATCAAAAACAAATAAACGTTTAATTCGCTTTTTATCAATCTCCTGGATGCTATCCGCTAACGTTTGATACAAAAGATCATGAGGAACGAAAAAAGCTAAATCACGACGCACTTCAGGAAACTTTGAAATAGGTTCAAAAGACTGGTAAGAGCGAACTTTTTTTAAAGCATTGATGTCAATTTCAAAAAGCACAGGCGCATACGACAACTCCAATGATTGGACTAAACGAGGATGTAATACGCCCAGTTGGCCTAAAACACACTGCGTTGTCGAATCAACGATTTGAGCTGTCTGCGTCGGATGTAACGCTGGATGATGTGATGCACAAAAGACACTGTTTATTCTATAATTTTCACGCAGCAATGCGTCAACATCATTTTTAACATCAAAAAAATGCGCTATAGTAGCATCGTTATGCCAAGATTCTGGATACAAGCGACCATAACTTAAACCAGCTATTTTTTTAGATTGCTGATCACCAGAAAAACAGAGACCCCATTCAAAAAAACGAACACGTGTTTGCTGACGATTAAGATTATACAATAACGTCGATAATAATCCTGTCCATAACCCCAAACGCATAACGCCCATCTCCTGAGAAATAGGATTCATCAATGTGATAGGTTTTTGAGAAGGATATAACTGCGCTTGTAATTTTTCATCGACAAAACTATAACTAATAATTTCATCATAACCACGGGTTTTCAGAATAAGCCGTTCAGCGTCAAGAGACGCATCATGCAAATGCGATGGTAATGAAAGTGGCGCACGTGGCGATATCGCTGACACACGATGACATCCTTGTAAACGTAACACTTCCTCAATGAGGTCTTCTTCTATCACCAAGTCAAAACGATAACTCGGAGGAGTCGCCAGCAACCCTCCCTCTACTTCTTCATACGAAATATTCAAAGCTTGAAAACACTGCTGTATGTTTTTCACGCTCATCGACATGCCTAATAATCTTTCAAGCTTCGCATAACGCAATAAAATAGTATTTTTGGCGACACTCTTTTGGCCTTCTACCGGGGATGAGACTATAATAGATAGCGTTTTTGTTTCACCCTGGTGAGACTGTATTAAATTAAGCGCTCGTGCTAATGCTATTTTGGGCAATTGAGGATCAACGCCACGTTCAAAACGATAAGCCGCATCTGAGTTTATTCTAAATTTTCGCGCGGTACGAGCGATAGAGGCTGGAATAAAATGTGCAGACTCTAGGATAACATCAACCGTTGTTTCTGAAACAGCCGCTCGCTTACCACCCATAACCCCCGCCAAGGCAATAGGACCTAAATCATCCGCGATAACTAAGGTGTGCTCATCTAAAGTCAAGGTGAGATCATTTAATAACTCAATCGCTTCCATAGAAGTCGCCAAACGCACAACAACATTACCCTGAATTTTTTGTGCATCAAACGCATGTAATGGTTGTCCACATTCCAACATAACATACTGGGTGACATCAACGATAAAGTTGACTCGACGTAACCCACTTCGCCGCAAGCGTTCTGTTATCCACAGAGGCGTTTTTACTGCAGGGTCAATAGACATTATTTTCGCCAACATATAGGTTAAACATTCATCAGGCAATACTGGCGAATGAGCGTTTCCAAAGGGGAACGATAAATCGTGTGAAAATATAATGGGCTTCATGGATAGAGCAGCGGCAACTTCACGCGCAATTCCAAGCACACTTACACAATCACCACGATTTGGAGTAATACTAATGTCTAAAATGTTGTCATCAAGATCAAGATACTCTACTAGGGGTTTTCCGATAGGCGCATCACTCGGCAACTCCATGATACCTTCTGACTGTTCAGCCAATCCTAATTCACTGACAGAACATAACATGCCTTGTGATTCAACATCGCGAATTTTAGATTTTTTTATGCGAATATTAGGTAATACCGCACCAATTTTTGCGAGCACTACTTTAATACCACTACGTGCATTCGGAGCACCACAAACAATAGTAAAAATTTCAGACCCATCCGATACTTGACAAACACGGAGACGATCGGCGTTGGGATGTTTCTCTGCAGATAAAATTTCTGCGACAACAACCTGACTCAAGGATAATCCAATCGGTAAAATTTCTTCTACCTCGAGACCTTGCATGGTTAATAAATGAGAAATTTCTTGAACGGACTTATCGGTAACAACAAAAGAGCGCAACCATTTTTCGCTAATTTTCATTTTGCACTTAAAAAAATGAGGAATTTATGTAAAGTCCATCATAACAGCAGGACAAAAGAACAACCAAGTAATTTTTACCTAGACTACTTCGTGAGCGAAAATCGTGGTAAAAAACTTGATGTTGAGGTTTTATCCTCCGCCACAGGAGCCGGCTTTGAGTAGAAACCAAGAACTGAAGGCTTCTTCTCTACAGCAGGTAATCGACCTTGCTCAAGAGACAGTTTGACGGCTAACTTAGCATCATTTTCTATTTGTTTCAGTATTTTCTCAGATTTCACATCCCCAGCTTTGGCATTTTCTTCTAAACGATGAATCATCTTTGCATAGCTATCACTCGCTGGACAGATTGGCTCTGGTCGACTGACACGATCGGCTATGTTAGTGGAATTATTTTTAAGGGCTGTATCCGGCGACAAAATAGACTCCTCGATCCTATTTTTTAGTATCAGAGAAACTGCATTAGACGCACAATAGTTATCACCGAGGGTGGGCAAAATTTGCTTATTTGCGAGCACTGAAATATCTGTTTTATCAAAAGTGCCACTAGGAACAACAGCGGACCAATGCTGTCCATTGTGATTATACAATTCAATCTCATCTTTCGTGATATCAGAAACACGCGAGGAAAGATTCATTCGAAAGTGACTTTCCTTGCTCGTATCATACTTATAAACAATCAACGAACTATCCAATAACTCCGACAGCATAACTAACTCTTCATGCTGAGCCCACTCATTTAAAATGCGTCTCGAAAAAGCGACTTCATTTGACTTAAAATTTTTTCGTAATTCAACAACCGCAGGACCATCAGGGATAATAGAAGAAAGCTTGCCTTGGAAATACAGCAAGGTTAAACGCCGGAGTTCAGCGGCCATTTTAATTTGATACTGCTTTTCATCGATTTCCTGTCTAGCCGCTTTCTCAACCAAACTGAGGAGACCTAATTCTTTAATTCGGTTCAGCATCGCATTAACCCTCCAAATTTTAGCGTTCTCTAAAAATCGAGAATGCTTTAAGGCTTTCATTTTAGCACAGAAAAACGATATTTCAAACCATATGACAAAATCAAAATTTGCTTTCTTTCACTCAAGATAATTGATAGAATTTTTTCTGTAGACAATGGTAGCGCATGGCTCCTTCACGACGATAAGCCGTGAACCCCGTCAGGTCCGGAAGGAAGCATCGGTAACGGTGACCTCGGGCGTCGAAGTGTCGCTAAGCGCTGCCGCCATTAATCACATGTCTGAGTATAAGCCTTGAATTATTCTGTCCTTGCACGCAAATGGAGACCAAAATCATTAGAGGAAATGGTCGGCCAAACACATATTGCATCGATTATCCAACACTCTATTGAAATGAACAGACTACACCACGCCTACTTATTTTCAGGCACACGGGGGGTGGGCAAAACAACGATTGCTCGCATCCTAACAAAATGCTTAAACTGTGACATGGGTCCAACAGCAACGCCCTGTCAACATTGTTATGCATGCATTCAAATTGATAAAGGTGCTTATCCTGATTTAATTGAAATTGATGCCGCTTCTCGCACAAAGGTCGAAGACACACGGGAACTACTGGATAATGTGCAGTACAGCCCGACTCGAGGCCGTTATAAGGTTTATTTGATTGATGAAGTACACATGCTATCTGGACACAGCTTTAATGCATTGTTAAAAACATTAGAAGAACCGCCGAGTCACGTTAAATTTCTACTGGCAACAACAGATCCAGAAAAACTACCCATCACTGTTTTATCACGCTGTTTAAAACTCACATTAAAAATGTTAACCGTTTCCGAAATACAATCCCACCTCGAAAAAATTTTAGAGATAGAAAAAATACCCGCTGACCCATCTGCACTCTCAGAAATCGCTCAAGCAGCGCAAGGAAGCATGCGAGATGCTCTCAGCATACTCGACCAAGCCATCGTATTCTCCGGTGATATCATCACAGACGAAAAAACAAGCCAACTACTCGGCACCGATGGGAAATATCTATCACTGGATTTACTGACGGCGATTGCAGACAAACAAGAAGACCTCGTTTTTGCACTCACAAAAACCATGGAAGAAAAAGGAACAGATTTTTTACGCGCGCTGGATGAGTTATTGAATATACTGCATTACCTTGCCCTACTTCAAAAAAACCAGACATACTGGCTGGTGATACACGATACGACAGACAAAAAGTAAAACGCATTAAGTCAAAAGCTATCCCCCAACGACATTCAACTCCTTTATCAAGTCTGCCTCACCGGAAAACGAGATCTTCCGTATGCACCAACAGCAAAAGTAGGAATGGAAATAACATTACTGAGAGCTATGGATTTTTACCCTCTCAGTGATGAGAAACCAAAAGAATCAACACGAAAAATTAATACTGAAAATTGGCCGGATGTTATACGACAGCTGGATCTTAAAGGCGTTACACAAACTATCGCTGATCAGTCAAAAATTGGCAAAATTAGCGATAATCGACTAGAATTACTTTTACCAGCGCACTTTCGATCCTTGTGCAATAGTAAGCAACAGCAAATGTTATCGGATGCTATTTCTCAATATTGTGGGTACTCTGTCTTGGTGACAGTTGAATTTTTGCCGCTATTGCCAGCAGAAGAAAAATCAACAAAAAAGGACACAGAGACGAAACAAGATCCAAAGCTGGCGCAACTGCTCAATATGTTTGACGCAGAACTCGATAAATAGACAATAACCAAGGGGACATGATGCAAAACAATCAAAATTTTGACTTTAACGAGTTAATGACAAAGGCCAAAGAAATGCAAGGGAAAATGCAGGAGATGCAAGGGAAAATTGCAAACATGACAGTGGTAGGAAAAGCAGGCGGCGGTTTAGTTGAAATCACGAAACGCGGCAATCAATATGCCGTTAAAACAGTGATTAGTACTGATCTTGTTCCAGGCTTGTCAACTCAAGATCGTGAAATGATTGAAGACTTAGTGACGGCGGCCATTAACGATGCTGTCGATAAAATTGAAGCAGCGACAAAAGAGCAACTCTCTGGCTTTGTTGGAATGAAACTACCAGAAGGCTTTGGCGGCGAAGGTGATGCTGGATCCTCAGGTGCTGAATAATTGAGCGTTAGCCCGTTAATCCAAGAGCTTATTCAAGCGTTGCGCTATCTTCCAGGCGTAGGCCCGAAGTCAGCGCAACGCATGGCTTTTTATTTACTCCAGAACGATATAAAAAAAACTGAGCATTTAGCCAATACCATTATACGAAACCTCAAGCACATTCGTCGATGCATACAATGTCGCGTCCTCACAGAAACAGAACTCTGCCAAATCTGTCGTAACACGAAACGCGCTCAAACAAAAATCTGCATCGTTGAAGGGCAGATGGACACCATCGTTATCGAGCAGACCGCAACATTTAATGGTCGTTATTTCGTTTTACACGGACAATTATCTCCGATTGATGGCATTGGCCCCGAACAAATTGGCATCCCACTTTTATTGGAACAAATCAAAAAAAATCCTGTTGACGAAGTCATCTTAGCCTTAAGCGCAACCATAGAGGGCCAAACAACATCACATTATATTGCAAGCGCACTTCGTCACTTACCAATCAATATTACACGACTAGCTCACGGCTTGCCGATGGGAAGTGAACTAGAATACACGGATGGTCATACGCTCACTCATGCCTTTATGGATAGAAAAAATTTTGCGTTTTCTGATTAAATTTTTTTTATTCTTTAGCGTTACGTTAACATTGGCTAAAACAACACTCATGGTATTGCCCGACTCAGGAACCGCTCCTTTAATCCAAGCGATCTCCTCAGCGAAAAAAAGCATAAAAATGACGATGTATGGCTTCACTGCCAACGCAATGGCTGATGCACTCGTGCAACAGCAACATCGCGGCGTTATGGTGCAATTATTAATTGAAAAAGAACCCTATAAAACCGAGGGAGAAAATAAAAAAATTCTTCGTCGATTAAAAAAGTCGGGCATTTCTATTCATTACACCCCAAAATATTATTCGCTCACACATCAAAAAACCGTTTTGCTTGATGAACAACGCGCATTGATTCTGACCAACAACTTCACATATTCTGGGCTACATCGTCAACGCAATTTTATACTTACTATTGATGAAAAAAATATTGTTCAAGAGATGAGTCAATTATTTGACGCAGACTGGAAAAGAAAACCTTATCAAGCACCAGAACACTCCCCTCTTGTCTTAAGCCCTGAAAATAGCGGAAAAAAAATTAACACCCTAATTAAAAATTCTCATAAAAATTTAGATATTTATGCCATTGCGCTCACGGAAAAACAAATAGTGAATGGGTTAATCAAACAATCCATCCCTATTCGTATTTTGCTCTCACCAAGAACAAAAATTTTAAACAAAGAAACACTTTGTCAACATCACATCCAACTCCATGCCATGAAAAAACCTGAACAACATGCAAAAGTTCTGATGAGTGATCACTTAACGGCGTATATTGGATCAGCAAACCTCAGTTATTCAGGGATTTTCACCAATCGCGAGCTTGGAGTCATGACGTCGGAAAAACAAGTCCTCACCGATTTAGAAAAAACGTTTGAGGAAGACTGGAAAAAATCGACCTCTCTATGTAAAACTGTCCGGTAAAAAAGTTATTTCCAGACCATCCTTAATGCAAAAATATAGGGTATGTTGACAAAAGTTTGACCCCTGCTCTATAGTGCGTTTATCTTAACTCCTTACTTTTTAAGGTATTATGCAAAAAAAAACCGGCGTGTTAATCATCGGTTCAGGTGCAGCAGGTCTTGCGTTAGGTTTGCATTTGGCGGATTACTGTCCGGTGACCATTTTATCAAAAACGTCCCTACAAGAAGGCGCTTCGTATTATGCACAAGGCGGTGTTGCAGCAGTTGCGGCGGCAAATGCTGAAGATAGTTATGAGGCGCATATTCGTGATACTTTAAGTGCTGGTCGTGGTTTATGTCAATACAGCGCCGTTGAATTTGTTGTAAAAAATGCAAAATCTGCAATTGACTGGCTGATTAATCTTGGGGTCGATTTTACGCATGAAATTAACGCCTTGGGAGAAAAAGAATATCATTTAACCCAAGAAGGCGGGCATTCGCATCGACGAATCTGGCATGCGGCGGATGCAACGGGTAAGGCAGTCAAAGACACCTTGGATCAGCGTGTTCGGGCACATCATAATATTGAGCTGATTGAATATGCATTAGCGATTGATCTCATTAAAAAGGCAGGCGCTTGTATTGGTGCCTACGTCTTAGAAGATAAGAACCATCATGTCTTTTCTGTGGTGGCTAACGCCGTTGTTTTAGCAACGGGTGGTGCAAGTAAAGCCTATTTATACTGCACGAGCCCTGTTGTTTCTAGCGGTGATGGCATTGCCATGGCATATCGAGCGGGATGCCGTGTCGCTAACATGGAATTTAACCAATTTCATCCTACTTGTCTGTATCATCCCAAAGAAAACTCTTTTTTAATCACGGAAGCTTTACGTGGAGAGGGAGCTTTCTTGCGCTTACCGACAGGGGAACGATTTATGCAGCATTATGATCCATCGGAAGAATTAGCGCCCCGTGACGTTGTCGCTCGTGCGATAGATGATCAAATGAAAAAAGGCGGATACCCAAATGTTTTTTTAGATATAACACACAAAAGTCCTGAATTTATTCGTGAGAAATTTCCAATGATTGTAAAACGCTGCTTAGCGTTGGGCATAGATATCACAAAAGAATGGATTCCGGTCGTTCCAGCCGCCCATTATACGTGTGGCGGGGTCGTGACCGATTTGGACGCCAAAACGGATATTAAAAATTTATATGCGATTGGGGAAGTGGCTTATACTGGTTTGCACGGCGCAAATCGTATGGCGAGTAATTCTTTACTGGAATGCTTGGTTTTTGCTCAAGCAGCCGCTCATTCTATTCTTGCTGATTTTGCTGACACGTGCGCCGATGAATCGGTAGAACCTTGGGATGAATATCGCATCTTGCAATCGGATGAAGCGATTGTGATTGCGCATAATTGGGATGAGCTACGGCGTACAATGTGGAACTATGTCGGTATTGTTCGAACAGACAGACGCTTAGAGCGTGCTATGCACCGTATTTTATTGCTGAAGCAAGAAGTCAAAGATTATTACGAGCACTATAAGGTTACGCGTGATTTGCTCGAATTACGCAATCTGGTATTAGTGGCAGAGTTAATTGTTCGTTCTGCACAACAACGAAAAGAAAGCCGAGGATTACATTTTAATGCGGACCATCCTCATACTGATTTCCGCTATGATGGCGGTATGACGATATTGTAGTTCGGACGATTTGTAATTTATTTTTAAAATTGTTAGGCTAAACATACATGACAACGAAAAGGGAAGGTTCATTTATGATTTTAGTCACCGGTGCGGCAGGATTTATTGGTTTTCATCTCGCAAAAAAACTCCTTGAACGTGGAGAACACGTTGTCGGTTTAGATAGTCTCAATGATTATTATGATGTTTCTCTCAAAGAAGCACGTTTAGCGGCTTTAATGTTACAGCCTAATTTTGTTTTTGAAAAAGTAGATTTAGCGGACAAAGTGAATCTAGAAGCCGTTTTTCAGCGGCATACGATTCACAAGGTCGTCAATTTAGCCGCGCAAGCAGGGGTCCGTTATTCTATTGATAATCCTGATGTGTATGTCAGTTCGAATGTTGTCGGCTTTGTTAATTTAATTGAATGTTGTCGTCATCATCATGTTGAACATCTTGTTTATGCATCCACCAGCTCTGCTTACGGCGCGAATACAAAACAACCCTTTGATGAATCGCAAAATGTGGATCACCCTATGGCTCTGTATGCGGCGACAAAGCGCGCTAATGAATTGATTGCGCATTCTTATGCCAGTTTGTTTCATCTTCCTTGTACGGGGTTGCGTTTTTTTACTGTTTATGGACCGTGGGGGCGTCCAGATATGGCTTTGTTTAAATTTACTAAAGCTATTTTAGCGGGACAGCCGATTGACGTGTATAACCATGGAAAAATGATACGCGATTTTACATTTGTAGCAGATATTGTTGAAGGTATTGTTCGTGCATTAGAAAATCCAGCGCAACCAAATGTTGAGTGGAATAGTGATAGGCCTGATCCAGCAACAAGCTACGCGCCTTATCGTATTTACAATATTGGTAATAATCAACCTGTACCATTGATGGATTATATTGGAGCCTTAGAAAAAGCCTTAGGTAAAAAAGCGGAATATCATTTCATGGATATGCAAGCTGGTGATGTTCCTTCGACATTTGCAGATGTTTCTCGACTGGAAAAAGATCTTGGTTATAAACCACAGGTAACTGTTCAAGACGGAATTAACCAGTTTGTTGATTGGTATATCGATTATTACGAAAATAAATAACCTTCCCATTTCTCGAATATTAGGATAATCTATTTTAAAAGAGACTTTTAAACAAGCAAGGATGAGCATGAACGTTATAACTGGATTAAAAAGAATCATTTTATTTTTCCTCAGTTCTTTTTTGGCGATATCCTTATCGAGTTGTTCTGTTCCAGGCACCTATTTTTCAGATGCAGAGGTTCAAGATGGTTATGAATTGAATGGTCAACATCAAGATTTTCGTGTGACTGAATTAAATGCGGCTTGGTTAGGGCAGCATCAGAATGATCCACTTCCCGTCTATCATATCGGACCTTTTGATATTCTCAATATCATTGTGTGGAACCATCCTGAATTAACGACTCAAACCACTCAATTAGCGAGTCCAGATCAAACAGGTATGTTGGTTGATGAAGAGGGCTGCATTTTTTTTCCATTTGCAGGCAAAGTCAACGTCGCTGGCTTAACACTAGATCAGGCTCGTCAAGTACTGGAAGAAAAACTAAAACCTATATTCGCGATCCGCAATTAACGATTCGTATTGTCAATTTTAGGTTTCAGCAAGTACAGATCGTCGGCGAAGTCATACGGCAGGGTGTGCTTCCAATCACGGATAAGCCGATGAGCGTTATGCAGGCGATTAGTGAAGTGGGAGGAGTGAACACGCTCACAGCAAATACACGCCAAGTGTTTGTTCTGTTTCAAAAAGACGGTGTGATTTATGTTGATTGGTTTGATGCTCAAAATCCTGCGTCAGTGATAGCGGCGGACAAGTTTTTCTTGCAAGGTAATGCCATTATCTATGTGCCGCCTTCAGGCGTATCGGCTTGGAACCGTGTCGTGACACAAATATTGCCTATTTTGGGTGGAGCGAGTAGTGTAACTTCTGCTGCAGCCTAGTAATAGGATGTTTTTTATGGAGGAAAATAGTCTATGGTATCTCAGGTAACGTCTGTTTCAGTAAAAGATCAACATCATCATGATGTCGTGGATTTACATTTTTTACTCGGATTATTCAAAGCACGCAAATGGCTTGTTATTATTCTTATCACGATTTGCGTTACACTTGGTGCTGTGTATGCGTTGACACGTCCGGCTATTTATCAATCAACGGCATTAATTAAAATTAATATGGATACAGCCGCTAACGCGTCTAATCTTGCAACGGCCTTAGGGATGAGTGGCGCAGGATCTGCTGGCGGGGTGATGAATGCAACACCCGCACAGGTTGAAACAGTCCTGCTGCAGTCACATTATATTTTAGAACAAGTGGCTGATGATTTGGGATTGAGTATTACGATCACACCCAAATATTTTCCTCTCGTGGGACATTTATGGGCGACACTTTTTTCTTCTACTGATCCGCAAGGTATTCATATCAGTAGATTTCATGCGCCTCCTTCATTGCAGTCTATTCCCCTCCTATTAAGTCGAAAAAATAATGCGACAGATTATGTTCTGTATGATGGAAATCATCATGTGTTGTTATCGGGTAAAGTAGGCAAGCTGGCTATATCCGATGATGAGACGATTGCCTTACAAATAGATGAGTGGAATGTTGATATACCCGATGAATTTTTCTTAGAGAAAAAGCCATTAGAAACGATTGCTGACTCTCTCTTGAATAATTTAGACGTACAAGAAGAAGGTGATGGGACCGGTATTCTTGAAGTTCGCTATCAATCAAACGATCCGAAACAAGCTCAAGATATTCTGAATAGTATTTTGCGTGTTGCGGTTAAAGCGGATATTGCAGAAAAAGCGGCTGAAGCAAGCAAAACCTTAGAATTTTTACAACATCAACTACCCCAAATTACCCAAGATTTGGATGTATCAGAAAGACGCCTAAATACTTATCGTTCTAAAACAGGCACGGTTGACGATAAGCTTGAATCCACCCTGTTGATTCAAGAAATGATGGGAATAAATAAAAATTTGGATGAGCTAAATATTAAAAAGCTCGAGTTATTAGAAAACTTTACGGAAGAACATCCTTTTATTATCGCGATTAATCAAAAACAAGAAAAAATGGAACAACAATTGGCCGACGTGAAGTCAAGATTAAAAAGATTACCGATAACAATGCAAGAATCAGCGAATTTTCAACGGGATATTGAGATACATGGCGCAATCTACTCGGGTGTAATGCAAAATATGCAGCAAATGGAAATGTTAAAAGGTGGAACGATTAGTTCAGTGCGTGTATTAAAAGAGGCTTCTCTTCCTTCCAGTCCTGCTCCCTCTCAATTGGGCTTAATTATGTTTATCAGTCTTATGATAGGTCTTTTTCTATCACTGGCTATATTATTATTACACTATTCTTTGTCAAAGACCTTAGATCCGCTATTTTTAGAAAAATTTTTAGGTATTCAGATTTTTGGTGTCATCCCCTATAGTGTTGCGCAAGCAAAATTAACCAAAAAAATGAATGCCGATAAAAACCATCATAAACGCTATCTCTTGAGTTTAGCGCATCCTAAAGATCCGGCGGTCGAAGGATTGCGTAGCCTTAGAACCGCTTTAAAATTAGCGTCTCTCGATAAAAAAATTATCGCTATTTCTGGGTGCAGTTCAGATGTTGGAAAAAGCTTTGTTATCTCAAACCTAGCGGTTTTACTCGCCGATACGCACAAAAAAGTGTTATTGATCGATGCAGATATGCGTCGAGGATATGCGCATAACGTTTTTTCTGCACATCGCTCTTTAGGCCTATCAGAGTATTTGGAACACAACAGTGAGATGGATGCTGTTATTCAAAAAATATTGCCTCACTTAGATTTTATCGCATCAGGTTTATCGCCAACTTACCCGGCAGAGTTGCTGATGAATGGGCGGTTGAATGATTTATTGAATCAAGCTAAAGATGATTACGACTTTATTTTAATCGATACGCCTCCTATCTTGGCGGTCACAGACGCCAATATTATTTTTAAGTCAGTCGATCTTCGCTTACTTTTAGTCAGTTTGAATAACGATCAACTACGGCAAATTGAATTGGCTTACGGCATGATTTCTAAAACGGGGGCGTCGATTGATGGATTAATTTGTAACCATTTACGACAAAGTAATGACCACTATGCATATCAACATTACTATGCGGACTGAAGAGAGAGACTAGTCAATAAAGACAGTATCGCCCACGCGTATAAACCGCGCCAACGCTATCACTGCTTGATTGCCCATGCGAATACAACCCTGTGATGCTGGCTGACCAAGCAAATCTTCAGCCGCACACCCATGGATATAAATATAACGCGAATAGGAATCGACATGTCCCCCCAAATTAAAACCACGCTCACATCCCTTAAGACGAATAATTCGAGAGAGAATCCAATCATTGTCCAAACCTTCATGCGCTAAATCGGGGGTATATATCTGTCCTGTGGGGAGACGACCCTTAAAAACGCTATAAATTGGCGCCTCTTTTCCAATAATCTCCGCAACACTATGCCACCCCCGAGGTGTACAATAACTCCCTTCTGTCTCTCCCAGTCCATTTTTCGCGCTAGAAATACGGTAACTTTTCTGAAAAGTGCCCCGATTTGACACCAGCAGACACTGACTTGCGATTGAAATATAAAGATGCACGGTTACAGCATCTCCCAGCGAAGTCCGATACCAATAAGATCATTGCTGCCGGAAAATTCACCATCACTTGTCTCGCCGGTCACTGGGTTATCCGTATTCACGTCGTGAGTCAGATAAAATAGATGTGTCCAACCGATATCAAAGGCCAATGTTTTTGAATATTGATAATGACAACCCATCGATACATCATAACTCGCGCCACTAGGCGCAGCTAAATACACTGTATTCGCATCACCATAGGGTGATGTTTCATAACCGACACCAAAACGCAATAATACATTCTGCCGCATCTGATAATGCAGGCCCAACGCTGTTCGCCACGTATTATTGAAGTCATACGACTGGGTTGTACTGCTAATGATATCGGTATCTGTCGGTAAATATTGATAGGTTACATCATCGGCTTGACTCCATTGCGTGTAATTCACACTCCCTTCTATCGCCCAAACAGGAGTCCATTGATAATATAGACTCGCGGTTGTATACGCTGGCAACGTTGACGTCATCACAAAATCATTAGTTGATTGCAATACGGCACCATTCGTATCGAATGACTGCGCCTCACCGGAAGCCTCATAATTAATTTTAGAATGATAAGATAAGCCAGCTCGCAATTTTGGGGTAAATTGATATAAAACACCCCCATGCCATGCTTGAGTCCATTGTGTGCCATCATAGGTTGTCGAATAATTCGATGCATCGAAGCCTCCTGTCGAAACAATCACACGCACAAAATCAATCCCAAAACCGATCGAAAATTTTTGTGTGAATGCATACGCAAGATCAACGCTGACATCGTACGTTGAAAAATCGGTATCGGTACTATTATGCGCGGCGGATGAATCAGAAGCCCAATTAGAATGCATAGAAAAAGGAGAAGACACCCCAACACCAAACGCCCATGTCGGTGAAATTGGCGCTGCATAATGTAAAAAGGGTAATTGAGAGAACGCCGCACCGCTGGATGGTGAATGATTGGCGTCAATATCATACGTCGGCAACGCAAGAAGACTACCAACAACAAGCTCTTGTTCTTGCATCAACAAAAGCCCTGCAGGATTATAGTATTCAATACTGGCATCTAAGGCACTCGCTGCACTTCCAGCTTGCGCATCACCTAAGCCAGCGGCATCCTGATTAAGCGTTTGACTCATGGCTGCATAATTAATCGGGAAACTCGAGAATAAACCAGCCGCTAAGATACACGCTGATGCTTTTATTTTCATGACTACCTCGGTCTGATCAATATAAGCCTACGATCATACTATATATTTTAAGAATCAGCAGTAGTTCAACGAACTCTGTTTATGCTAGAGTAGCGCATATGGACTACAACACAATTATTATAGGCGCTGGTGCCGCGGGCATGATGTGTGCTATTGAAGCGGCGAAAAGAGGCCGGCATGTTTTATTAATGGAGAAATCGAACAAACTCGGACGAAAAATTTTAATGTCCGGCGGCGGTCGATGTAACTTCACCAACCTCAACATTCAACCAGGAAAATATATTTCACAAAATCCCCACTTTGTTAAATCTGCGCTCGCGCGCTATACACAATGGGATTTCATCGATTTGGTCAACAAATATCAGATCGCTTTTCATGAAAAAACACTCGGCCAATTATTTTGTGATCATAAAGCTCGCGACATTGTGGAGATGCTATCCAAAGAAATGATGCGCTATAACGTGAGAATTCAATTAAACGTGGGTGATATTCAGATTATACAACGATCGAAGGGCTTTTCTCTCACGAGTCATCATCAGTCCGTCACCACAGAAAATCTGGTCATTGCGACAGGTGGACTTTCAATTCCTTCGATGGGCTCTAGTCCATTTGCTTACCAGGTTGCCAAGCAATTTGGGATACCTGTTATTGAAACACGGCCTGGGCTAGTTCCCTTCACTTTACATGAAAAAGATAAAACACAGCTTTCTCCCCTTGCCGGTATGAGCATGGATGTCATTGCGACGACAGATGAAAACACGATTAGTTTTCGGGAAAATATGTTATTCACACATCGTGGTCTCAGTGGCCCCGCTATTTTGCAAATTTCATCCTACTGGCAGTCTAAGAAAAATATTTACCTTAATCTACTTCCGGATATCAACATATTCGAATACTTAAAAAATCAACAACAACAATCACCGAAAGTATTACTCAAAACCGTGTTGGCATCACGACTCCCCTCCCGATTTGTTGAGCTCCATATGAGTGAACATCTGTTACGTTCTCGCTTAGCGGATATTAATTATGCGACATTTGAAACACTCGCCGATAAGCTACATCACTGGACGCTAAAACCAAATGCGACAGAAGGTTATCGCACCGCAGAGGTCACCTTAGGCGGGATTGATACCGATGAACTGTCATCCAAAACAATGGAAGCTAAAAAAGTCACTGGTTTATTTTTTATTGGGGAAGCGGTAGACGTCACGGGATGGCTTGGGGGCTATAATTTCCAATGGGCTTGGTCATCGGGATGGGCTGCCGGTCAAGTGTGTTAAGAATCCAGTGATCTTTGCATACGCCACTCTGCCTGCAAGGCGGCCCCCAAATATGGCAACGCTTCATCAAACAATAATTCAGGAAGTTTCCATGGAGAATTAATCAGTGCCATACCGCAACCCATGAGATTCGTCGTAATCGCTAGGTTTTTAATAAAAAAATCAATACAAACGACCTCTGCCGATAACCCAAAAAGAAACTGCTGAAATCGCGCGACATTTTTTTTATCTTTAATCGGGTACCAAATCAAATAATGGCCCTGACGCCAATGTTTGAATGAATGCATTAACACATGCTCTAACATCAAAAATTCATTTCGTTTCTCAAAAGATGGGTCAATCATCGCAATTCCACGGGGTGTTTTAGGCGGCAAAAATGCCTTCATGGCCGCATAAGCATCCATATGATGAATAGCGATTTGTTTGTCCTGCCGATACATATTGTCTTTCAAAAATTTGTACTCATCCGGCTGAAGTTCAGACAGAATCATTCTATCGGCTTCTCGCATGAATGCTTCAGCGATTTTAGGCGACCCAGGATAAATAAAGTTGCTTTTGGTTTTATCGACGGTATCCATATAATGTTGAATGGTTTTTGGTGCAGTAAAATGTTTGCTATAGTTAAATAGCGCATCAATACCAAAAACATATTCTTTGAGTTTTTTTGCATCGCTTGAGCCAAGATAATACTGACCCCTACCGGCATGGGTATCAACATACGTTAAGGAAGTATTTTTTTCTTGTAATTTCTCCAACGTATACGACAGAACAACATGCTTAAACACGTCAGAAAAACCACCGGCATGGAAATGATGTTTATAATTCATAAATGTTACTACAACTTTAATTGTTTAAATAAACACTCAGGAATATTCTTTATGATCAACATGATATACCGCCAAAAAAATGGGGTATACAGAATATCTTTTTTCTTATCGATAGCATAAAGAATATCTTTCGCTACCTTTTCTGGCTGAGCCCAAAGCGCACTTTTTTTCAAATGAGCGACCATCGGGGTATCAACAAAACCAGGTTTAATATCTAACACCTTAACATGATGAAAAAATAAACGGTTACGCAAACCCTGTAAAAACGTGGAAACCATTGACTTAGACGCCCCATAAACATAATTGGATTGTCTTCCCCGATCACCCGCAACACTCGTGATAACGGCGATGACCCCTTGTTGCTGTCGAACAAACTGATGAGCTAACAAGGTTAACAATGAAATCGTACTCAGCGCATTCGTATTAAAACTTTTTAAAGTTGCACCGACATCATTCTCTACCTGTTTCTGATCAGGCAAAACGCCATGTGCAATCAATGCAATATCAATTTGCTTTAATTCAACACAAATGTTTTTTACGATTGCTTCATGCTGGTCCAGAAAATCAACATCCGCTATTTTCGAGATCACATCTTTTGCTCCACGAATACGGAGATCGTTAGACAATACTTGCACCTTTTCTTCATTTCTGGCGACCAAATAGAGTGTCGCTCCTTGAGCAGCATATTGACGCGCAACGGCTGTTGCGATAGCTGAAGTTGCCCCAATAATTAAAATATTTTTTGACATAGTGATCATCCTAACGGTGTTAATTTATTCACAAAAAAAAATGAGCATTAGATACTCGCCTATTCTAGTCTTCGCCATAATCATGGCCATACAAAATATCCTTATAAGCAGGTACAACAAGCGCGTACTGATCCCCTACTTTTTCAATAAAATCTTTTTCAAGCAATACCTCAATAGCACTGGGCAATGAACTCACCGGTATACTCATTTTCTGTGCAGACTGATGGGAAAACAAATAGCCTCCACCAACATTAGCCAAATGAATTAATACGCGACGCTGATTATCCGATAAGCTAAGAAAATCCTTAATAAGATCACTGCGTTCGCTCTCGACCACATAGTCCCAGCAAGATTGAATCTTATTAACAGAAGGCGGAGTAGACGCCTCTGACCATACTTCATCACATAATGCATTTACATAATATGGATGGCGTTGGGTTAACGCCATAATACGAGTAAAGCACTCCTCAGGTAAATCTTTTCCCCACATCATTTGAGCCGCCTTATTCAAATGTTTTTGATAATGGTCTTTACTGATGCGCAAAAGAATTAATTTTTTACAAAGTTTATAGAGGGGGCGACGCTCGTTCTCAAACATATTTTTAATTAAGTGTGGATTGCTACCCGAAAAAATCAAAGACAGCTTTTTGGTTTCCTGTGCCGCATGACGAATCGCTCCTTCTATTCCTCTACCTTTACTTACCTCGCCGACTTCTTGGAACTCATCTAAGTGAAAAATAGCCTGTTTATCCTTTTCAATCAGTAATCGATCTAATAATAACAGCGCTTCTGCTACATTTTCAGCAGGCGTACTGCCATAAGAAACGCCCAACTCTAAGCGCAAAGGACCAGCGCTCAGCTCAAACGTAGGTTTTAATTTTTTTGCTGTATTTTTGATAACCGATGTCAGCTTATCCACATGACTAATTGATTTTCCAATCAAATCCGTTACCCCGTGTAAAATAAAGCGCTCAACATCACGCTCTGCAATAGCCAAATGAAAATCGACTTTAGACCATGGTAACTGGCTCATTGCGAATACTTTTTCACAGAGGCTCGATTTCCCATAACGCCGTGGGGCTATTAAAAAAGTATGTTTCCCTGCTTTCACATTTCCGAGCAATTTTTCGGCTTCTTTTTCTCGATTACAAAAAGCGTCTCCATAGGCTTTGCCTAGGGGAAAATAATCTCTTGGCCTCATCCTTACGACTCTTAATGCCTAACATTGATCCATCTTAACATGGAAAATCGCATTATGTAAATATTCATAATTGAAAATCGCATAATCAAGTGAGCAACATTATCTATGTTTATAGCCCTAATCGATCAGACTGATATGAATGAAATTTTTGATCTGCACCGTATCGTATTCGAATGGCTAAAAATTCTTCCCATCTCGGATACATGCGTTTGAACATTGCTTCCGACAAACGAACGTCTTTGGTTAAATAAACTCGACCTTGATATTCAGCCACAATACTATCCAATTCGTTCAACAAATCAAATAATTCAGGTTCGATTTTAAAATCTAAGGCTAAAGAATATCCTTCTATCGGAAAAGACAAATGGTTTTGGTTATGGGGGCCGCAGGACTTTAATACCGATAAAAAAGAACCTCGGCGTGACAGAGTGATTTTTTTTAATATCTCTTTCATTCCAAGCAAGCCGGCCGCTTTTGGCAACACACACTGATACTGAGTAAACCCTTTTTTTCCATACAAACGATTCCAATGCAACAGGGAATCTAAGGGATAAAAAAACGGATGATAGTGAACGAAACGATGTTGCTCCTTTTGACGCTGACGATGAAAATAGAGAGCGTTAAAAGCAGCGATAGAATATGAATTTAACAATGTCGCTGGCATAACCAATGGAACGGTTAAATGCTTTTCTGGAGGCAGTAAATAGCCGCCTTCTTGCGAATGCTCACCCAGCATGAATAAAGATCGACCCAGCGTTTTACCTTTCGCTAAACAATCTATCCAGGCAACAGAATACGTTGATGCGGCATTCTGTTCAAATAGTGAAAACACGGCATCAAGATTATCCGCTTTTATCATCACTTGATGGATATAGGCACTACTCATTTTCTTTAAGACTAACGTTCCCCGTAAAATTAGGCCGGTTAATCCCATACCTCCACACGTGGCATGAAATAACGCCGGATTATTATCGCGCGAACATTCACAGAGGCTCCCATCGCTTAACATCAGCGTCAGCGACTGAACAAACTCAGAAAAACAACCCTCAATATGATGATTTTTGCCATGAACATCACTGGCCACTGCGCCACCAAAGGTGACATATTTTGTTCCTGGTGTGACAGGAAGAAACCAGCCTTGAGGAACAATCACTTTTAAGATATCTGACAAACTAACGCCTGCTTCACAGGATAAGATCCCGTTTTTTGCATCAAACGCAATAAAATGGTCCATGCGACGCAAAGATATCATCTCATTGGCTAATGCACTATCTCCATAACTTCGACCCAACCCACGAGCAATGCAGTGCTTTTGTCTCGATAGTGCCTGACGAAATTCATCCAGCGACGCTGGGTTTAACATCGTTGCTTCAATAAAAGGATATCTTCCCCAACCGCTCACCATACTACGCTCCTGATTAACAACCGTCTTGCATTCACTGTTTAAAAAAATGTAAGCTTAAGGTGAATGAAAATACTGGAACTCTACCATGCAAGGCTGGCACAAAGCTACGATCATCGGGCTCGTTAAACTCATACGTCCAAAACAATGGATTAAAAATGTTTTTCTTTTCCCCCCCTTATTGTTTACGGGCGAATTTTTAGACGGCAAGCATTTATTAAAAGTGGCGATTGCGTTTATACTTTTTTGCATGGCATCGTCCGCAACTTATATCATTAATGATATTCGTGACCGTGACCGTGACCGCAAGCATCCAACAAAATCGAAGCAGCGCCCTATCGCGGCCGGCTGGGTAAGTATACCACAGGCTTTAATATTACTCTTCTCCCTATACTGTCTTCTCGTCATCGGCTATCTAGTTGCCCCCAAGGTTGTTGGGGTTATCGCTGTCTATAGCTTATTGAATCTGGCTTATACGTTCTTTCTTAAGCATCAACCTGTTATCGATATTTTTTGTATTGCCTTAGGGTTTGTCTTGAGAGTATATGCGGGTGCTGTGGCCATTAATGTTCCTATTTCTTCGTGGATGTTTGTCACCACTTTATGCTTGGCACTTTATTTAGCTTCCATCAAACGACGCCAAGAATTATTAAAAAGTGGCTCCGAAGGACGCAAAGTACTCGCTTATTATTCTGTTGGATTAGTTGATCGTTATGCCCAAATATCGTCTGTCGGCGCGCTATTGTTTTACAGTCTCTTCGTGCTTTCTTCACATCCTAACATGGTCATTACTATTCCTTGCGTTTTGTATGGATTATTCCGATACTGGTTTGTTGTTGACGCCTTGGATAGCGGGGAATCACCTACCGATGCTGTCCTTGCTGACTGGCAATTATTATTTATCACCGCACTCTGGGCCGCCATTTGCGGTTATGTACTGGGATAATTATAATGAATAACTTGACGATAAACATCCGCTAGTTCGTTCAAATGCAGCTTGTCGTAAGATTGCATCGCCAGTTCTAACGCATGCTTGACCGAGGGAGCGCCTTGGTATTCTCGAATAACGATATTCGCATGATCAATCGCCGCGACGTAGGCATGACGAATAAAATAAAATTCCGCAATTTGCAATTCTTGACTCGCCATTAAATTACGCAAATAAGTCATATATTGAATCGCTGCATCCCGATACGCGCTATTCGGATAAGATTCCACCAAGACCGCAAAATCAACAAACGAGGCTTTCGCCGCCGTTAAATCACGGGCGGCCAAATCAGCTGAAAAATAGTGGTCAAAAACACCCAGATTTTGCTGATAGTTCAATAAACCTTTCATAAAATAGGCATAATCAATGTGTGTACTATCCGGATGAACATGAATAAAGCGTTCGGCCGACAGCAAGGCTTGAGGCAACTGATCGCCTTGGTAATACGAGTAAATCACATAGAGCTGCCCTTTTTCCGCGTATTCACCAAAAGGAAATCGAGCATCGAGCGCCTCAAATTTCTCAATAGAATCACGGTAATCTTTGGACGCAATGTCACCGACAGCTTGGTAAAATAACTCTTTTTCAGGCACTTTGGCATATTTTTCAGCCGGATTATCACTGGTCGCAGAACAAGCCGCCAATATAACGACAACTGAAGAAAGAACGATGATTTGTTTTAACACAGAGCCATCCTACGCAAATGATGATCGGCATAAAATACCCTAGACAACTATAAAAATCCATAAAAAGGCAGTAGTATATTCGTTTTTTATGCAACAAAAGCCATGACCATTATTATTACACTGTTAGTCATGATTCTACTGGGGATGCTCCTAATCATTCCTTTGATCCATCGAGAAAGTAAAGAACAACTCAGGGAAATGCACGGACTCCGAGAAGAGGTCAAACTCGCCCTCGTCGAACATCGGCAAAAAAGCACGGAACGCGAAGTGGATGCTCAAAAAATGCTACATGAAAGTTGCACAGTGTGATGAATATTATCAGCGGGAAAGTAGAATCTCGCTTGAATGAAGGATTTGAAAAAACGAACGCCACCTTCATCGACGTCGTGAAGCGTCTTGCCTTGATTGATGAAGCGCAAAAAAAAATCACTGAATTATCCTCAAGCGTCATCAGCTTACAATCCCTTCTTGACGATAAACGCTCTCGAGGAGCCTTTGGCGAAGTGCAATTAACCAACCTCATTAAAAATATGCTCCCCGAACGCTGCTTTTCGCTACAACATACCCTCAGTAACGGCAAGCGTTGCGATTGCTTATTACGGTTACCGGCTCCAACCGGTAATGTCGTCATTGACGCCAAATTTCCATTAGAGACTTATCGAAAATTACATCATGAGACCAAGGCTCCCCCAGTGGCTGAAAAAGCACTACAACAGCAGTTCCGACAAGATTTAAAAATTCACGTCCAAGCGATTGCAGAGAAATATTTAATCCCTGGCGAAACGGCGGATGGCACGATGATGTTTATTCCGGCCGAAGCCATTTTTGCCGATATACACGCCCACTATGGCGACATCGTCGATTTTGCCCAACAAAAGCGCGTATGGCTCGTTTCTCCGACCACAATGATGGCTATTTTAACGACCGCACGAGCGGTACTCAAAGATGCCGATACACGGGAACAAATACATATCATTCAAAAACATCTTGGCGATTTGGCGAAAGATTTTGATCGTTTTCAAACACGCATGGATAATTTGGTCAAGCATATTGATAAAGCCCGTGAGGACGCGACCGACGTCAACACCTCTGCCAAAAAAATCACCCACCATTTTCATAAAATTGAACGATTAGACATGATAGAAAAGGACAAATAAATGAAAAAGCTCGGTTTATCTCGAAATATTTGCGCCTTGTTTCTGACCATGATTTTTGGCAATGCCAGTGAACGCATTATTTTCCCTATTTTTGCTCTCGTATTTTTTGATGCTCACTCTCACTTAGTCCATGAAGAAGCGACTCACGCCATCCGTAGTTATTGGTATGGCATTTGTATGGCAACACCCAGCATCGCAACCTTCATGGCGGCGCCTATATTAAGCTGCTTGTCGGATTACTTCGGGCGACGCAACATACTCATCCTCTGTCTCTCTGGAATGATGGTGTCAGGGATTGTCACGAGCATCGCTATTCTGTCATCATCTATTTACTTATTTATCGTCGGGGTATTCATTTTAGGTTTATTTTGCCGCACAAACCCCCTCGCTCAAGCGGTCATTGGAGATGTGACCGACGGCAAAGATAAACTCACTTATATTGGCTACGTACAGAGCATGATTGCGTTTGGTGCTTTTTTGGGGCCGATTATAGGAGGCTATTGTGCACATGTGTATTTTGATCAATTGAATTTTTCTGCGCCGTTTATGCTGGCTGCGCTATTAAGCGCGATTGGTTTAGCGGTGTTGATTTTTTTATTTAAAGAAACGCTCATTAATCGACAACAGCAACTTTCTTTAAACCTTATGTTTGGCAGTGTCGTATTGCTGAAAAAGACTTGGAAAATTGCTGCCATACTCGCCTGCGGGCAATTTAGCTGGAGTTTTTACTACCAATATGCTCCCGCTGCTCTGCGATTAACCGGAGAGTTTTCGGCCAGTGCGATCGGCATTTTCGTTGGTTTAATGGCGCTCTGGGTCACATTAGGCAGCACACTGGGCATTCGTTTTTTACGACAGTACTTTGCTTTAGAAAAATGTTTAACCATAGGTCTGCTTCTGCAATCTATCGGTGGCATCCTGATTGTCATAGCGTTGTCATTGGACTATTCACCCTTGATTTGGGCAAGTGCGATTCCTGCCGCTTCGGGTGATGTATTAACCTTTAGCGTCCTCTCTACCATTTATTTGAATCGTTATCCACAACAACAAGGACAAGCCATGGGAGCCTGTTATCTTGTTGCGGCAATGGTCTGGATATTTACAGGGCTATTCGGCGGATATCTGTTAGCTTTGAATAATAATTTGCCACTTTTTGTCGGGGTACTGGGCGCAATTGCTGCTGTTTGCCTGATTAATAAACAATCATTAAAAATTGTGTTATCGAACTCACCTCATTAAGGTTTCATTAAGATAATAAGCGTAAAAATAAAGGAAATTTTTACCCTGATCGACATCTGGAGTCGTCATGATTCACTATTCATCTGAACAATTTATAAGCAACTCCAATCTTCCAACCACGGTTTTTAGTCAACAAAATAAAAAAGATATCAAAGAACTCTATGACATTCTTTGGAAGAAGTTATTGCGTGCAGTTGTTGTTCAATTGTTAGAGGAAATGGCAAAACACTACAACCAAAAAATTGAAGAAGAATGGTATCTCTTTTGGCCATCAAACCGACGAAAACTCTTAGATAACGATAAAACAATTATTGATGACTTTTTAAATAATCTCAATAATCCTAATGCAGTTACTGACAAGCTAATACACTTTCTTAAATTCAAACCCTTTGACGATCGTAAGGCTAAAACCATATTGCCATTAACAAACTGTGACGCTGTATTATTATGGTTAGAACCTTTCTCAAACAGGGAATCCGTCAGCCAGTTAAATTCACTTGCCATGTCAGCACAAAATCTAGATAAACTCAGAAAATTAGCGTTTCCTTGGGCTGCTCCGTACGCGGATGCGACAACAAGTGCACTTGAAGCGTTGGGAAAACGTACATCAAACACATGCAAATCTATTCAGGAATATAGCCATCTCTGTTCAATTTTTCGAGAGGCTATTCCAAATTATGACCGAATTGAAGATCTCAATGCCAAAAAAAGTTTAGAAAACAGCTTTTTGCAGGTCAAATATCCTGAATTAAAAAATATTGCTATTGATCCGCTAATCACCCCACCTAGAAAAGTTTTTTTAGATCTAGCGCAAAAAGAAACATCAACGCCAAACGATTTTTATACCGCTGTTGCGCGTTACTTCGGCCAAGACGCTGTTGCAGATAAACAGAATTATAATTCGATAAGAAATCTCATCAACGAACATGCTAAAGGGAGAGGATGGGCTTTTTGGCGACCTAGCGAAAAAAATACTTTATTAAAGTTACTAGATGCTGCAGAACGCCAAAATAATCTTTCTTCAAGAGAGTGGCAAGATGTTGAACGAAGACTCACTCGATTATCAAACTATTCCCAAAACAATAGAACATATAACACCGTCCCACAAAACGATGCAATCACATTACGTCAGTATTTTGATCATAAACGTTATGGAAAAACAGACGATATTTTTAATCACGATACCGATGTTATGGAAAGTATTATTAATAAAATTTCTCCTGAAAAAGAAATCAACGAGTATACTCATCAGCTACGAAACGCTTATTCGTCACTGAACATACCCGATCAAACAGATATCAAAACACTGTTGAATACAATCGACCAGTATGAAGCTATGCAGCACCAAATCGAACGACGTTATCAGATACCAGCAGACCAAGGCGAGATGATACAACAACTTTATTTTATTCTAGAACCTCATTACAGGGGTTATATTGACCAAATATTTTCTGTCAACACCGATCGAGGAACTATTAATTTAAAGAATGCTAATGACCTCGGTTTATTCACATCAGCTTATACTCATCAAGATACTCAATTTATCTTCTCTATTTTGCTGCTGGCGCAAGTGCTTCGCTACACAAGTGACGCTACTCATTATAACGAACTCAGAACTACCATAAATTCTGCATTTTTTCCCTCAGACACCGTTAGTTCTGAGAATACCGTTGATTTTTCTTCTATTCCCATTACAGGAAACTTGCTTTGGGTAAAAAAATATCTACCGAACACCCCGATAGAACTACCAGAAAACTGGCAAGAAATATATGAGCAATTTTTTACCATGTTCCATTCCCCACAAAAAAGTCTTAACCATCTTACACCTTTTATTGATTCGTTAGCTCAAGAAATAGATAAAATATTAGGAAGAAAGGCCCCTGAAGCAGATGCGCTGAAAAAAGAAATAAAAGGGTATATCGCTAGCTTTGAAGCTGTAAGGCTAGATGAAGCATCAGAAAGCCTCTTAGTTCAGCTCTACGTCATATGCCAATCGTATGTTACCAATAAACATAAAGCGAATAGTACTCAAACAAAACCAGAAGAATATGAGCCAGTCATCAACTACTGTAAAGACATTATAAAAGCGATCGCACATAGTGACGACGTATGCAACGTACAAAAAACCCCTGAACTTACTTTTCTACTTGAAAAGAAAAAAAATACGTTCAAAGGGACTCAACCGAAATTCTCAGGCACTCGCTTAATCAATAAAATTGATGAAATTATAAGGCAACTCTCAGAGACGAGTACACACCGTTTATCGGGCAGCACCACAACATCGTCTTCTTCCTCAAGCAGGACGACTCCGTCGAAACAAGGATTATTTGCTTCACGTATACAAGAGAAGAAAAATACCCCAGAAAAACCTCCTGATCAACCCTCTCGAATCAAATTCTCAGATTTGTGTCAAAGGAAAAGCAAGCAATCTACCTCAACATTAACAGTTGAAGATACTCAAACAGTTGAAGAAGTTGAAGACGTTGAAGCATATAGATTCTAAATCCCCATTTATTGTACTCACTAAAGTTTAATATAACTATTCACAAGATTGGTCATTTCTGATATTTCTGGTTTTAAAAGCTTTAAAACGATATGGGTTGTGCTTAAGATTAATGTTTGTTATGGTAATCATTAATTACGTTTTGGACTGTTATGAAACACTTAAAATAAAATCATGTCAAACTTACCCATTCCCATAATAAAAGCCTTGCGAAAATTAGGGCAAGATATCAATGATGCAAGACGCCGTCACCGTATCACCGCTCAGCTTATGGCGGAGCGCGCTGGCCTATCAAGGTCTACTGTTGGAAAAATTGAAAAAGGGGATCCAACAACTTCCATGGGCAGTTACGGCGCAGTACTGTTTGTTCTGGGAATGGAGAAGCGTCTGGGGGATTTAGTCGATAGTATGCACGACCTTATTGGACGAAGACTTGAAGATGAAAAATTACCCCAGAGAATTCGTATGCCTCATAAAAGAAATGAGAAAAGCAATGGGTAGTCAAGAAGTAATTGTCTGGGTTTCTTTAGAATCAGAAACTATCCGTGTTGGAAAACTCTGGTTTCATTTAAAAGCTCATCAAGAAAGTAGCTCGTTTGAATATGACAAAAAATGGCTTGATCATCCTGAAAGATTTGCACTTGACCCAGCTTTAAAACTAACGGAAGGTGGGTTTCATACAGGTCAAAACTTAAGTTTATTTGGAGGATTTGGTGACTCTGCTCCAGGTTGATCACTAGGTGGTGCGCGCCCAAAAGCATCTATTCGGGACGTTGACGGCAGTCTTGCAATTGCTAAATTTCAACGATATGACGATGAATTTAATACCGTTGTTTGGGAAGCCGTAACATTAACCTTAGCAAAAAAAGCTGGGATAAGAGTGCCGAGGCATCGTTTAGTCACTATTCTTGGAAAACCTGTTCTTATTATCAGTAGATTTGATCGTGACGCTGGCGATCGTATCCCTTTTCTTTCCGCGATGAGTATGCTTGGCGCCCATGATAACGAGCAACACAGTTACCTTGAGATGGCTTATGCTTTAGCTCAAAATGGGGCTTCTCCAGAAGAAGACATCAAAGAATTATGGCGACGCATCGTGTTTACCATTATGGTTTCAAATACCGATGATCATTTGCGCAATCACGGATTTATTTATGAGCGCCATAAAGGGTGGAGATTATCTCCTGCTTATGACATAAATCCAACACCACTTGAAATAGGATCACATGTTCTCACAACATCTATCGATTTTACTGATAATACCGCCTCCTTAGAGACCGCCATGCGGGTTGCTAAAGAATTCCGCTTAAAAAAAATGAAGCATTAATGATCATGAAAGAAGTCGCATTAAGTGTAAAAGAATGGTTTCAGGTAGCATCAAGTTTTGGTCTATCATCACAAGAATGTGATAGAATGTCGAGTGCTTTTGTACACAATAAAGCCAAAAATATCGGATTAGATTTTAGCTAGCAAAGTGCTTCTTGAACCTTCAGTATGAAAGCCTCTGCAGTCATCACGCCTAAATCCTGGCCATCTCTAAACCGTACAGATACCGTTCGATGATCGAGCTCTTTATCCCCCAATACGAGAAGATAGGGCACACGATTTAAGGTATGTTCACGTATTTTATAGCCAATTTTTTCATTGCGCAGATCTGTTTGACAGCGAATACCGCACGCTTCCAATTGTTGCGCTAATTCTTGGACATATCCCGCTTGTTTATCCGTAATATTCATTAAGACAACTTGAACAGGTGCGAGCCATACGGGAAATTTTCCGGCATAATGCTCCGTCAAAATACCAAAAAACCGTTCCATAGAACCACAAATCGCACGGTGCAACATTACTGGAATGCGTTTTTCACCATTTTCAGCCATATATTCTGCACCCAAACGCACTGGCATGGAAAAATCAAGTTGAATAGAACCCGTCGTCCATTTTCGACCTATCGCATCTTCAAAAATGAATTCAATTTTAGGGCCATAAAATGCACCCTCCCCTGGCATTAACTGCCACTCTAAACCACTATGATTCAAAACCTCTTCCAATGCAGCTTCTGCTTTATCCCACGCCTCATCAGATCCAACGCGTTTAATGGGACGAGTCGATAATTTGACCGAAATATTTTTTTCCAACCCAAACGCCGCATAAGTATCAAACAACATCGCAATAAAACCTTGCGCTTCGGAACCAATTTGTTCTTCCATACAAAAAATATGACCATCATCTTGCGTAAAACTACGGGTACGAAATAAACCATGCAAGGCACCGGAAGCTTCATTTCGATGACAGCAGCCAAATTCAGCCAAACGAATCGGCAATTCGCGATAACTACGCACGCCTTGATTAAAAATTTGCACGTGACAAGGGCAGTTCATTGGTTTAATCGCATAATGCCTATCGTCTGTTTTTAAATAAAACATATCATCGCCAAACTTATCCCAATGGCCTGATTTTTCCCATAAAACACGATCAACCACTTGAGGCGTACGAACCTCTTGATAGCCATGTTTTTTAAATTGCCGACGCATAAATTGTTCTAGAATTTGATAGATGGTCCAACCACGCGGATGCCAAAAAATCATCCCGGGGGCTTCTTCCTGCAAATGAAATAAATCGAGTTGCTTCGCAATTTTACGATGATCACGTTTTTCCGCTTCCTCTAAACGAGTGAGATAAGCCGTTAATTGTTCTACATCCGGCCATGCTGTGCCATAAATACGTTGCAGCATTTCATTATGTGAATCTCCTCGCCAATAGGCACCGGCGAGTTTCATTAATTTAAAATGCTTTAAAAAACCGGTACTGGGGAGATGCGGCCCTCGACACAAATCTTTAAAGTCTCCCTGTCGATAACACGATATCACCTCTCCCTCAGGCAAGGCTCGAATAATCTCTACTTTATAATATTCACCGATCTCTTGAAAATAACGAATCGCCTCATCGCGGGACATTTCCTCACGTTGAATGGGTAAGTTTTTCTTCGCAATATCCTGCATCGCGACTTCTATCGCGAGCAAGTCTTCCGGTGTGAATGAATGATCTTTGATCGAAAAATCATAGAAAAATCCATCATCAATAACAGGCCCAATCGTGACTTGGGTTTGAGGAAATAAATGTTTGACGGCGTGAGCCATTAAATGTGCGCAGGAATGACGAAGTATATCTAAACCTTCTGCATCTTTTAAAGTTAAAATCGCGACTCGCGCATTGGAGGAAAGGATATAACTCGTATCCACCAACACATCATCAATTTTGGCCGCAACAGCGGCTTTCGCTAAGCTAGCGCTGATCGATTGCGCTAAAGCAAACACCGATAAAGGTTCGAAAAATGAACGCTGGCGACCATCTGGGAAGGTAAGAATAAACATGCGCATACACTCCAAATTTTTAACTAAATGCTATCATACGGGTAAACTTATTCGCTATACTTATTGTTTTATAGGGAACTCATTTATGCGCTTGTTCGCCTTAATGCTTTGTTTAGCACCTAGAATTCTCTTGGCTCAACATCTGGTCGTCACCATTACACCCGACTATCCGCTAACACCGACAAATGCCAAACTGATTTGCACGTCTTTACATGCACAATTGCCAACCAGTGCACTTAATAAACTCGAACCACTCAAAGACGTCCCTTTTACCTGTGATATGATCACAAGTGATGGAAAACAACAATTAAAAATAACGCTCAATACGATAAAATAGATCCTTAGTCTTTTCGCAAATGCTCTTGATGAGCGAGCGGGGTAGGATATTTCATCACCACCCAATAACAGGAAATAATAAAGCTGATCATGGTTGCCGCTTGAATCAAATACGATATTTCTTTGGTAATTAAATGTATGGATGCCGCTAAATAAGCCACTAATAACGAAAACTCACTAATCTGACCTAAACGAACGCCTACTTCAAACGACACCGATTTTGGTTCACGAACACAACGAAATAACCAAGAAAAAATATACGGTTTTGCCAACAAAGAAATAAGCGCCAAAATAATCGCTGGAATATAAATCTGTGGGAGGTAACTGAAGTCAAAACTGGCCCCTATCGCAAAGAAAAAGAGAACAAGAAAAAAATCTCTTAAGGGTTTTAAGCTTTCCGCAATATAAAGCGAAATCGGATGCGCCGCAATAGAAACCCCTGCGATAAACGCGCCAATCTGAGGCGAAAGATGCATCATGTGAGCGACTTGCGCCATGGCTAAACACCAACCCACCGACAACAAAAAAATATATTCCTGAACGGTGTCAAAACGTTCCAGCAAACGCATCAAGACGTACCGCTGAAAAGCATACGCCAACAAAGACAAAACAGGAAAAGCAATCGCAATTCTCACAAAATCGATCCAGTTACTGCCTTCTGAGTCACCGAGTCCCTGCAAAACGAGCAGCGCAATAATCGCGATAATATCTTGCATCAACAAAATACTAATCATTAATTCGCCCGTATGTTGATGATGTAATACCGTTGTCGGTAACAATTTCAACGCAATAATCGTACTCGAAAACATCATCGCCACCGCAACCACAAAGGCAGACATGAGACTGTAATGGAACAACACCATCGTCACAAAACCAAGCAAAGCGAAAGCCATCGAACTCACCGCTGCAATCCAACTTGCTTTTTTCAACATTCCCCAGAGATTTTGAGGATGTAAATGTAACCCTAATAAAAACAGCAAAAACAATATACCAATATCCCCTATGGATGCGATACGCGATGAGTCTGGAACAAAATTGAATGCCCACGGTCCAAATAGCATTCCTAAAACCATATACGCAACGAGAAGTGATTGACGGGTCAATAAAGCGGCTGTTGATAAAATTGCTGCGCCCGAAAAAATCAAAAACAGAATAAAAATAATTAGCTCTGAATCCACACATTAATCCTCAGGTAAAGAAAGCAAAGTGGCATTACCACCCGTTGCTGTCGTGTTAATAGAAATAGTTTTTTCCGCGCATAAACGCGGGAGATAATGCGGCCCACCCGCTTTTGGACCTGTTCCTGATAAGCCTTCGCCACCAAACGGCTGAACACCGACCACGGCGCCAATCATATTACGGTTAATATAAACATTTCCTACCCTCACTTTCTTGCAAAGGGTATCAATCATCTGCGAAATACGACTATGAGCCCCAAAAGTTAAACCATAACCTGTACTATTAATTTCTTCAATTATTTTTTCCAAATCGGATTCTTTAAATCGTAAAATATGTAATATCGGTCCAAATTGCTCTTCCGTTAATTGCTGAATATTCTCTAATTCGAAAGCAGTTGGAGGGACAAACGTTCCTCGACTGGCATGATCGTCAGGCACAGAAACCTCATACAGTAGCGTCGCTTCTTGTTTCATACGTTCAATATGTGCAAGCAAGCCTGCTTGGGCAGCCGCATGAATCACCGGCCCTACATCCGTCGCAATATGACAAGGATCGCCAACACGCAATTCTTTCATCGCACCCATCAGCATAGTGATGATTTTATCTGCCACATCCTCTTGTAAATATAAAACCCGTAACGCGGAACAACGCTGGCCCGCGCTTCCAAACGCAGAATCCACCACATCAGCCACGACTTGTTCCGGCAGCGCGGAGGAATCAACGATCATGATATTCTGACCACCTGTTTCAGCAATCAGCGGTATAATCTCACCATCACGCGCCGCAATCGTGCGCTGAATTGTTTTAGCCACTTGCGTCGATCCGGTAAACATAATCCCCTTGATCCGTTCATCTGACGCGAGCACATGCCCAATCAACGATCCTCGCCCTGGCAATAACTGAATCACTTTTTCAGGAAAACCAACCGTATGCATCAAACGCACCGCTTTTGTGGCGATCAACGATGTGGCTTCCGCAGGCTTTGCAATCACCGTGTTACCCGCAACTAATGCCGCAACCACTTGGCCCGTGAATATTGCCAAGGGGAAATTCCATGGGCTGATACATAAAAATGGTCCACGGCCATGTAAGACTAACTGATTGGATTCTCCTGTCGGTCCTGGCAAAATGATCGGTGCTAAATGTTTTTCTGCCTGATCAGCATAATAATAGCAAAAATCGACGGCCTCACGCACTTCAGCGACCGCATCCGCGATAGTTTTACCCGCTTCAATGATCGCCAATGCGATAAACGCTGGCATCGCTGATTCTAACGCTTCACCGAAGCGACGCAATAAGGCCGCACGATAGTTAATTCCTTTTTGATCCCACTCAACAAAAGCCGTTGTGGCATTTTCAACGGCCTTTTGACAATCGTGCTCATCAGCATCAATCTGTTGGCCAATCACGTGATGATGGTTCATCGGTGAGCGAACCAATTTTTCGGGTTGCCGACACAACGCCTCTGGCACGAGTGGCCTTGAATCATAGGAACATTCTAAAAGCGGACTAATTTTTTGATGTAAATCGTGTAATGTATGATGGTCTGTCAAGTTAACACCTCGTGAATTTTTACGATCTTTTCCATAAAGATCAACAGGTAATGGAATATGTGGATGCGCTTTAGAGGACAACTCCCGCGCACGACTGAGCGGATCGCGAACGAGATCCTCTATGGGTTGAGACTCATCGGTAATTCGATTCACAAAAGAAGTATTCGCCCCATTTTCTAACAAACGGCGAACAAGATAAGCCAACAAATCTTCATGGTGCCCCACGGGCGCATAAATTCGACACACACGATTCAACTTATTTTTTCCGACAATTTGGTCATACAAAGGTCGCCCCATACCATGTAAGCATTGAAATTCATAGTCGGCATTCTCACCCGCCATGACATCAATACTCGCTAATGTTCGGGCATTGTGGGTCGCAAACTGTGGAAAAATATGATCACGCGAAGCTAAGAGTTTTTGTGCACAAACAAGATACGACACATCGGTATTATTTTACGCGTATAAACAGGATAATCATCATACCCCATGGTTTGAGCGAGTTTAATTTCATAATCCCAATACGCGCCCTTGACTAAACGTACCATAATTTTTTTCTCGCCACGCTTTGCTAAATCCACGAGATAATCAATCACATACGGCGCACGTTTTTGATAGGCTTGTACCGCCAGACCTAAACCAGCGTATCCTTTCAACGTGTCGGATAAAAAAAACGCGTTCAAAAATTTCAAGTGATAATTCCAAGCGTGCGGCTTCTTCAGCATCCACCGTTAAACCAATATTATATTTTTTCGCTAATTCCGCTAACGCTTGCAATTTGCTAGTTAATATAGTTAATACGTCATCACGTTGAGATAATTGATATCGCGGATATAAAGCAGACAGCTTAATGGATAAACCAGAACCGTTTATCGGCCCGACACCTCGAGTGGATTGACCAATGGCATGAATGGCGCCCTCATACGCTTTATAGTAACGTGTGGCATCATCTTCCGTACGTGCTGCCTCCCCTAACATATCGTACGAGTGCAAGTAACCAACGCCTTCGGCAGATTTGGCTCGCTCTATCGCTTCCTCAATCGTTTGCCCCAAAACAAACTGCTTGCCTAATACTTTCATGCCTTGACGAACCGCGGCACGAATAAAAGGCGCACCACCTTTAGCGGCCAGTTTTTTAAAAGCTTTCGTTAATAGACGAGGCTCTTCATCTTGACGATAAATTTTACCGGTGAATACCAACGACCAGGTGGCAAGATTGACAAACAAGGAATGACTGGACCCTAAATGCTTTTCCCAGTTTGCTCCACCCAATTTGTCTTGCAATAACTTATCTGCTGTTTCTACATCTGGAATGCGCAACAATGCTTCAGCCAAACACATCAGGGCAATGCCTTCCTCGCTGGACAGATCATATTCCTGCATAAACGCATCGATACCTTTATCATGTTGTCGAGCAGCCCGTACTGCAACAACTAATTCCGTTGCTCGTGCGCGAATAGCTTCCTCTTGCTCGGCTGAAAAAGAAAGTTGCTCTAACAAGGACTCAACCGCCTTTTGTTCAGAAATAGGGTAGTGGCGTGTGATCGCACGTTGCCAATCACTAGGATCAGAAAGATAATTGAAAAACATACGACGCCGTACCACCCTACGAATGAATAAACTCTTAACAGTATAGCATAGTAAGATAATTCAAAAAAATAGCGGAAGGAAGGTGTTTCCTCCCTCTCTCGTCATAGACGAAAAATCATTATGTATTAGAGGTCATACTCATACAAGATGATTCTTCATCAAGTAACATATAGTCTGTTCTTGCCCTCACTGGAAAGAAAAATCCACAACCACAGGCTTTAAACACAGAACTCACTTTCTCTGGATTTCTAGCCCCCAATGCTAAACCGATTGTCCCAGAAACAATAGCAACTCCAAGGGATACGAATATGTTCAACAAGACATGAGAAAA
This sequence comes from Gammaproteobacteria bacterium, assembly GCA_021208965.1. GTDB lineage: Bacteria > Pseudomonadota > Gammaproteobacteria > JAGOUN01 > JAGOUN01 > JAGOUN01. Next base: position 86,235 of record JAJOJD010000050.1, on the reverse strand, counting down.
ACCAGCATCAGAATTCGAAGAAGGTTCTTTTGTCGGCGATATCGTTGGCATGGAAGTGGGAGGAGGTTCTGGCAACCGTGTGCTGGTTGTGTTAGTCGCAACCGCATAGATGTAACCTAATGCCCAACTCACTGACTGTAGAGGATTCCCCAATTTTTTTGCCACGATAAATTGACTATCACTAACATCTGAAAAAAGTGCCGTAAATAACGCATCGATATACTGGCCATTAAAACAGTAGGTATTGGCGTAATCGTCTTTATTTTGGGCAATAATATTCCAATCAGTATTGCAATATCGCGTGTACCCACGACGTAATTCATTAATATCAAAGGGAAAGGAAGCAGGAACATTCGTATTATTGTACACTAACGCTGCATAGGCATAATAAAATCCTGAAATGAGATAATACGTTTGATTTTTTTCAGGAAGCACATCAAGATTCACGTCTAATATTTGGCCAACTAAATAATCTTGAACATTCTCTAGACAACCCCCTTTATTAACCCCATCATCTGGCATCGGATAATTTTTCGGAAAACACTGTTCATAATCACTAAATACAAAACGTGTGGCATCTTGACCACCCGTTAAATAAGTTTGTGACGCTAATGTTTCCGTTTGGTTGCTAATCATGGAATCAACAGCATATAACGTCTTTCCATACACCGCATCAGTCGCATACACACACTCTAGGGATTGTCCACCTAAATCACACACATTATAGACATGATCTGACGCCAAGTAATGAATAGAATAACTGTCATATAACCCTTCTTGTTCGCCCGAAATAGTTTCTGCGGTTACATGATTAAAGCCTAATGTGTTCAAGGTACCCGTCACACTATCATAGTAGCGCGCCTGTTTTTGAGGATCCATCGTTCTCATTCCTGCCGTTGAGGCCCAATACTGTGTGACGTCTTGATAAAGATCTGCGCCATTATATAAACGGGTAACGTATGTTGGAATATCGGCTTCCTGAACATTTTGCAAACCCGGCGTTACTTCTTGATCGAAAAGAGTGCTAATAGAAACACTGCTCGTTATCGCATCCAGTAAATAGTCATAACATCGTAGACGTGAACCCGTACTACCCGCATCAACAACACACGTTTTATCGGACAATACATTTCCTAAAAAAGATAAAAAGCTCACTACTTCAAAAAATTTCATATGTCCCTCATAATTAAATAAATTAAACTTGTTTAGGTCAATTATTGATCATCAACCTTAAGGAAAAATTAATAAAAATATTGTATAAATTTTCAGACCTGTTACATTACTCCTAAAAAAATAGGAGAAAATCAACGATGGACAATAAAAAACCTTATATTTTGGTGCTTTATTATTCACGTTATGGCGCAACGGAAAAAATGGCCAAACTGATTGCACATGGTGTTGAGATAGCCGGCATGGAAGCACGTATTCGTACTGTCCCGAGTGTCTCTCCCACCATAGAAGCAACGGAACCGCCAATCCCCTCTCAGGGACCTATCTACGCAACACTAGAAGAGTTAAAAGACTGCACGGGACTGATTCTTGGCAGTCCTACTCGGTTTGGAAATATGGCAGCACCCATGAAGTATTTTTGGGATACCACGTCATCTTTATGGCTATCCGGCGCATTAGTGAACAAACCCGCGGCTGTCTTCACCGGCTCTGCGGCCATGCATTATGGCCAAGAAAGCACCTTGCTCAGCATGATGTTACCCTTACTCCACCACGGCATGGTGATGGTTGGTTTGCCCGCAACAGAAAGCGCACTGATTAATACCCAAACGGGGGGAACGCCGTATGGCGCATCACACCTCGCTGGTGACGGCAAAAATCCAATTAGCCCTGATGAAGAATCATTGTGCATGGCTCTTGGAAAACGCGTCGCCAACATAGCAGGACAACTAATGAAGATCAGCAACCATTAGCGATGACAACAATACTCGCCATAATACGACGAAGAGCTTCTTCCTGAGAAAATAAGGAAAGCGTCACGTCCAAAGATGGGGATTGCACATTGCCGGTCAATGCAATCCTCAACGGTTGCGCCACCTGAGGAAATTTAAGCTCTGAATCCGCAACAACTGCTTGCAGAACTTGGTGGATAGGCTGCGGCGCCCATTCATGTAATTCTTGTAATTTTTCCGCAACCAGCGATAAAACTCGTGAGGTATCTGACGTCACAAACTTCGCAACAGCCGTGTGATCATAGGCATTCACCGGCTCAAACCAATATCGGCTAGATTCAGCCATCTCTTTCAAGGTTTTACAGCGATCCTTCATGACAACAACAATATCAGACAATGCCGGCCCATGAGACACATCAATACCCAAATATTCGAATTGCTTTTGAAGCGCTTTCACCACCCGATCCATCGGTAGCGACTTGATATAATGCTGATTTAACCACTGTAATTTTTCTACATTAAAAATTGCCGGACTTTTGCTGACCTTGGATAAATCAAACGCTTGAATCATATCATCTAATGAAAAAATTTCTTGATCACCATGAGACCAACCTAAACGAACTAAATAGTTTAACAACGCTTCGGGCAAATAGCCTTCTCGTTCATAGTCCATCACACTTTCTGCGCCATGACGCTTCGATAGTTTTTTACCATCTTGGCCTAAAATCATCGGCACATGGGCGTAGAGTGGTGGCGTATACCCCAAAGCCCGCATCATATTGATTTGACGCGGCGTATTATTGATATGATCATTACCCCGAATAACATGGGTGACGGCCATTTCAATGTCATCCACAACCACCGTAAAATTATATGTCGGTGACCCATCGGAACGAGCGATAATTAGGTCATCCAGTTCATGGTTAGAAATTCGAATTTCGCCGAGAATGATATCATCAAAAACAACATCTCCGTGTTCTGGATTTTTAAAACGAACGACATAGGGCATATTGCCCTCATTCGTCGTGTTCCTATGGCGACAATGGCCATCGTATCGGGGTTTTTCTTTATGTTGCATTTGCTGTTCTCGCATATGTTCTAAGCGCTCTTTTGTGCAAAAACATTGATAGGCTTGGCCATTTGCCAACATACGATCAATATAGGCTTGATAACGATCAAAACGCTGCGTCTGAAAAACTGGTGCTACGTCACTGTGTAAACCCAACCAAGCCATCCCATCAAAAATAGCCTGGACAGCCTCTGGGGTCGAACGCTCTAAATCGGTATCTTCAATACGCAGCAAAAATTGACCGTGGTATCGCTTTGCGTATAAATAACAATAAAGCGCCGTACGGGCACCTCCGACATGCAAAAAACCGGTTGGACTAGGCGCAAAACGAGTGGTGGTCATCGTCATTTTTTTCTTATACTCACTGATTGGGGGGAATGGCGCGACGATAGCATAAATCTTAGCGAGAGAACATCAGGTTAATCCGTAATAATAATCTCGCTCGACTTCGGTCAAATAAACACGCAACTGCACATCATATCGGGCAATGGCAACTGCAAACTCCTGCCGTATCATCGCTAATAAATACTGCCCCAGTTGATCTTTCGTCGTTTTATTTCGCCCAGGCAACATACGAATAGAAAGCTGAATGAAGGCATGACGATCATCCCCATCGCCAATTAAATAGTCTTCATGGCAGGTAATCGTTGAACGACATGTCGATAATTCAGTGTTAATAATATCAACCAACACTTGATGAACGCCATTGAGAAAAGGTTTGACGTCACGATCAATCGCTAAATTTTTAGTATATTCAAAAGTAACCACTGGCATACGCACCTCACCTATCTGTCAACAACATAAAAATCTTGTTGATTCTATTAAATTACGCGACAATATCGTACACGTTTAATCGAAAAAAATCATCATGATGCTATGCTTGGATGTCGGCAATACCCATATTTTTGGCGGGCTTCTCGACCAACGAAATATTCTACTACGCTTTCGATTCCCATCATCACAACCGTTCACATCAGATAGTTTTGGTCTTTTTCTAAAACAAGTGATTCGTGAGAATGGCTTTGATCCAAACAACATCAATGCAATCAGTATTGGGTCGGTTGTTCCAAGCATTAATTACTCTATTACTTCAGCCTGTGAAAAATATTTTTCAGTGACCCCTGTTACCATACAAACAGGGACGATCACAGGCTTAACCCTGAATATCGATAACCCTGAAGAACTCGGTGCTGATCGAGTGGCCAATGCGGTTGCGGCACTTGACAGTTTTCCAGGAAAAAATTTAGCCATTTTTGATTTTGGCACGGCAACGACCGCCTGCGCTATTCGCAAGGACAAAACCTACTGCGGCGGTGGTATTTGGCCAGGATTTAGATCATCGATGACCGCTTTGTCATCAAAAACAGCTCTGTTATCTGACGTAGAAATGCTAACCCCCAAGAACGCGTTAGGGATGAATACGAATACTCAATTGCAAATCGGCTTATATTACTCACAATTGGGCACAGCAAAAGAAATATTACAACAATGGGAAAATACAATATTTAAAGATGACCCTCCCATTGCCTTAGCAACCGGCGGTTACGGCCGAATTCTCGCCAAAGAGCCTATGTTTTACGCATATTTACCGGATTTAGTCCTTCAAGGACTGCGCGTTATTTGGGCGCTAAATTCACTAGCGAATCTTTAGGCTCTTCCCCTTTCTGCGTAGGTTGTTTAAAAAACATATTGCAATTAAAAAAATTGTGATAACCTAACCAATAAATCTACGTGTAAGTCAACAATGCCAAAAAAAATAATCTGCTTAATGTTTTTTCTTATTTTTGTAATATACCCGCTTTTTTTTCTTGCCCTAGTTTTCGGCATTTTTCAAATGATTGTTTATTTTTTAAAAACACTTTATCGAGCATTCAAAAAAGCAAAAAAGAAGTTATTTTATTTTCTTAGACAAATAAGAGGAAAGAATAATAGCAAGCGTAGAACATAATGTTTATGCTCCACTTCACATCGGCCGACAGAAAGCCTTAGATGAAATATTAATAGGTGAACCTGGTCTATCTATGAAAAGAAAAGAAGTCATTATTGATATGAGCATCGTAACGCATAACTCTCGCAAGCACTTTAAGTCTCTATTTGAAAGTATAAAAAATCAGACATACCCTACACACTTGATTAACTTAATTTTTGTAGATAGCTGCTCGAGTGATAAAATGACGATCGATGAGCTGCATCTTTTCAAAGAAACAAATGAACACTTGTTTTATGCTATCACCATTCTGCCACTTAAAAAAAAATATTGGATTTGGCCGAAGTCATAATCATGCTTTTCAATTCAGAAAAGGCACATTTTTTTTGGTCACGAATCCTGATTTAGAATTTGAAAAAAATGCAATTGATAAAATTGTACAGTTTGCATTACTCGATGATTTAAGCAAGGTTGCATCGTGGGAGTTTCGACAAAAACCTTATGAACATCCAAAATATTATGATCCAATAACACTTAAAACATTTTGGTCATCAGGAGCCTGTTTATTAATAAATCCTAAGGCTTTTGAGGAAGTAGGCGGATATACTAAAGATATTTTTATGTACGGTGAAGATGTCGAGTTATCTTATCATTTTATTGATACTGGCTGGGATGTGAAATATTGTCCGTTTGCAGTGGTATGGCATTATACTTATAAACAAGCGGGGGAATTTAAACCTGTACAATTTGTTCGAAGTTTATCCGCGAATGCTTTATTGAAATTACGTTATGGCAATCTTAACTCAATCCTAGCATCTGTTTTTCAATTGCCATATTTGATGTTTCGTGAGGCGATAAAATTCCATCGTGGTAGCGCGCGACATTGTTTTCTTATATTTTTTTCCTATTTTATTTATTTGCGTTTAGCCGCTATATTCTTATGGCATCGTAAAAAAAGCACACGAACGTTTCCTTTCTGCGGTTTTGACTATCTTATTGCTAGGCATGGCGCCTTTTATGAGCATTATCGTCACAAACCTGATGCAACACCTTTGGTCAGTGTTATCATGCGCACACATGGCAACCAAATTGTGTGGCTACGAGAATCGATAGCTTCCGTATTGCGGCAAACATATCCGAATATTGAATTAATTATTGTTGAAGATGGCGCGCATGCGCAAAAACTTTTGTGGAAGACGTTATCTCAAAAGCACCGCACAGAAAAATTAAATATTTTTCATTACCTAAACAGGGTCGATCTGCAACCGGAAATGTAGGCTTGTCAAAGGCAACGGGTGAATTCATGATGTTTTTAGACTCAGATGATTACTTATACGCAGATCATATTGAAGTTTTAGCTGAAGAATTGTTGGCAAATATTCATATTAGTGTGGTGTATTCGCTGGCTTGGGAAGTTACTACAAAACTTGGAGATGAAAAAGATGGCGCTCCTCGTATTCAAGATTTTTCCTATACTTTACTCCCTACTTATCTGCAAGAATTTAGTCTTTACGCTCTTCGAGAAAATAATTTGATGCCAATTCAAGCGCCCATATTCAGAAGAAGTGTTTATGAAAAATGTGGTGGCTTTGACACGCAACTTGAATATCTAGAAGATTGGAATTTATGGTTGCGCTATGCGCATTATTTCAATTTCAAACAAATATTAAAATTAACTTCATGCTATAGAGTAACCTGTGATGAGGATATGTTTAATCAGCGTGCTGCCATATTAAAAAAAGAACGGGACTTAGCCCTAAAGTCGTATGAAGATTTTGTGTCACATAAAGTGGTCTAAATTTATTAGTCCACTATCGCCAAGCCAAAATGAATATACGCTTGTTTTGTCGCTAAACGCCCACGGGCTGTACGAACCATAAACCCTCTTTGAATGAGAAAGGGTTCAATCACATCTTCAATCGTACCACGCTCCTCACCAATCGTCGCGGCCAAACTATCGACGCCCACAGGTCCACCATCAAACTTTTCAATCAATGCCAGTAATAATTTTCTGTCCATCACATCGAAACCTTCGTGATCAACGTCAAACAAACTGAGCGCATCCGATGCGGCTGCTTGAGTAATCACCCCCTCAGCACGAACCTCAGCAAAATCACGGACACGGCGTAACAAACGATTGGCAATCCGCGGTGTTCCTCGCGCTCGCCTTGCCAATTCATCAGCACCTTTCTCTTCTATTTTAATACCTAAAATCTGTGCAGAACGAGTAACAATATGCGTTAAATCTTCTATGGAATAAAACTCTAAACGCTGAATAATGCCGAAACGATCGCGTAATGGCGAGGTTAGTAAACCCGCGCGGGTGGTTGCGCCAACCAAAGTAAACGACGGTAAATCTAACTTGATCGAGCGTGCTGCCGGTCCTTCGCCTATCATAATATCCAGCTGGTAATCTTCCATCGCTGGATACAAAATTTCTTCCACCACAGGGCTCAAACGATGAATTTCATCAATAAACAACACATCATTGGGCTGAAGATTCGTTAACAGTGCGGCCAAATCCCCGGCTCGCTCTAATACCGGCCCGGAGGTACTTTTAACCGAAACACCCATTTCATACGCAATAATGTTCGCCAAGGTTGTTTTACCCAAACCTGGCGGACCAAAAATCAAGGTATGATCCAAGGCTTCTTGTCGACGACGCGCGGCATCAATAAACACCTGCATTTGATCACGAACATGCGGCTGTCCTACATAATCTTTTAACAAACGTGGTCGCAGCGATAATTCCAGCGCCAACTCTGTTGTTTGAATCGAAGGATTTACAATACGTTCATCAACACTCATTCCATTAGCTCATAAAAATACAGTTATCAACACATTAACATGAATTATCAACTCTGGCCATTACGTTCAGCCAAACTGCCAGCTATCGCCCTCTATGGTCAGTTCGATAAAAAAATCAGGACGTGAAAAAATAATATTCTGAGGCAACTCAACTACCGGCAAACGATAATAGCTCATATAACGAATGTTCCACCCCTCCTGGTCTAACTCCGCTAAACGGTGAAACGCATCATAATGAACAGTCGTTATCGGTTCTGGCGCTGGTAAACCACGCACCCAATAGTACAATGATGAAACCGGTAAAGACCAGCCAAACTGTTGTTGCATCAATACTTCTGCCGAATCAGCACAGTATTTTTTACCGTCATTATCTTGTAAGCACACAGCATCAGACGAACCATCCATCCGTATTGAGCCTATCCCAAGTGGGCCCAAAAAGACCATGTGATATTGATCGTGTTCTTGTTGCCAATACATACTCCCGCTAAATTTATGCTGAGGCATTTTGATAAGAATATCCCCACGAAACTGCCAATTTTTTATCTCGGACAACTGTTGTTGGCGTTCAGGCCAGGCCAAAGATAACGGCTGATATTCGGGCGTTTTGGCACACGCGACTAAAAAAATACAAACGAATAAAAAAAAACGCTCTTATCGACATCGATGAATCACCTTTCCATTATTCGCATGAACATCCTGCCTGGCATCCAAACGATCGCCTAAAAACTCCACACTACCGCCCGCAGCGACAACTAAAGCCAAACCCGCCGCGACATCCCAAAAAAAGGTGTTACGTTCATGATAATATTCTGCTCGCCCAGAGGCGACGTAGGCAAGAGAAATAGCCGCACTACCAATCATCCTGACTTTTCGCCACTGACGAGCGAATTGCATAAACGCAATGGAATTTTCATCACTAAAATCTTTCGCGACAGGAAAACCCGTATATAAAATTCCCCGTTCACTTTCCCGAGTATCAGAAACAGTGATCGGATGCTGATTCAACCATGCACCAACTGACACTAGACCAGAGAATAATTCATGACGATTAAAATCATAAACAACACCTAAAACCGGCAGGTTATTCTCATACAGTGCAATAGAAACCGCACAAATCGGGATATTTTTATAGTAATTGTAACTACCGTCTAATGGATCCACCACCCACAGATAAGAAGATGACGAAAAACCTTCCTGCCAACCTCTTTCTTCTGTTAACACCGGAAAATCTGTGCTGCCTTGTAGATTATCAAGAATCATCGCTTCCACCATTCGATCAGCGGCTATTTTTACTTCACGGCCTTTTTCGGCTTCAATAGACGACCATTGTGAACGTTGGGCAACCAATTGCATACCAGCCGCCAAGGCTGTACTTTCGGCTAAAGACAATAATGCTTTTACACTCGCGACCACCGTATTTTATCCCTTCAACATGCCTGCGAAGAGTATAACAAACGAATGATAACCCCACCATATTGTTTTCTCGCTTGTCAACATAAGACTATCCCTCTAGAATCACCGTATTGTAAAAAAATACCACCCCCATGCCTGATATTATTTTTTCTGTCAGTGAACTCAACCAAACCGCTAAAATCCTGCTAGAAAAAGAGCTGTCGCATGTTCTATTACAGGGCGAAATATCCAACTTTACCTGCCACTCTTCCGGTCACTGGTATTTCACTTTAAAAGATGATGCCGCTCAAATCCGCTGCGCAATGTTTCGCGGGCAAAATTACGCGACTCCTTTTTTTCCAACGGATGGTCTTCATGTGATCGCACGCGCAAAAGTGAGCCTTTATACGCAACGCGGAGAATATCAACTCATTGTTTCACAAATGGAAGAAGCCGGATTAGGCGTACTACAAAAACGGTTTGAACAACTCAAAGAACAACTGGCGGAAGAAGGGTTATTTAATCCAGAACATAAAAAAACACTACCAACATACCCCAAAACGATTGGGATTATTACCTCGCCGACGGGGGCGGCTCTTCAAGATGTGTTAACCGTTTTAAAACGACGCTACCCGATTGCTGAAATTGTTGTCTATCCCAGCTTCGTGCAAGGTGCTGACGCAGCTCAGAATATTGTCGACATGCTTAATTACGCCAACGAACAAAAAAAATGTAGCGTTCTTCTTCTCACACGAGGCGGAGGATCCTTAGAAGATTTGTGGTCATTTAATGAGGAAAACGTTGCTCGCGCTATTTATGCAAGCACACTACCGATTATGACGGGCATCGGTCATGAAATCGATGTCACTATTGCTGACTTCGTTGCTGATGTGAGAGCACCAACACCGTCTGCAGCGGCTGAAATGCTCACCCCTGATCAATATAAAATTCAACAATACTTAAGCCAACAGGAAAAATTTATACGACAATCTTGCTACATGGTTTTACACCGATACCAGCAACACCTCACTCAACTATCTCAACGCTTATATAAAAACGACCCACGCAAAATGTTGCTCGCACAAAAAGAGCGACTAAAACAGTGCGAACAAAAATTGTTATTAATAATGAAACATTATTTATCTCAACACAAACATCAATTAATGTCGTTAGGAAAACAACTGCATCAACTGAGTCCACTCAATACGCTAGACCGCGGTTATGCGATTGTTTTTGATCAAGAATCTATCGTGACATCCATCAACAATATAACCATCGGCCAAACAGTGATCACTCGCCTCAAAGACGGTATATTAGAGTCCCACGTTACTGCAAAAAAAGACAATACTTAATTTTTATCTTAAGCTTAATTTAATAAATTTGATATAAATATATACACTTTATGTTTAAAATAATAACAATAAAGGTGTAAAATGAAAGCAGCGTGGAATTTAGTCGTCGATTTTGATGGTTGTACCGGAACAGAAGATGCACGAAATAGATTAATCGATTATATCATCGCTAAAACTGAGGTGAATTTAGAGAAAATTGACGAAGTGTGTATTATTATTGGCTCAACACGTAGTATGGGGCTGTACTACGATTTTATGGCCTCACACTTACATAACTTACGTGGAAACCCTCATAAATCTTGTGCTGTTTTAGGAGGCGACTTTATCGCTCAACTCCAACAAAAAATGAGTGAGAAGCTCAACGATACAGTCCGTGTCTCTTTCAACGACATCATGATAGCAGACCTACTCAATAACCTTGAACTGGGAACTCATTATAACCTAATGAAAAAATATGCTAAGAACTATTCAGAATGGTCAAAAGGAGAAAACTCCATATCCGTGAAAGAAGAAAATAAGGAATATTTAACTATTGCTCCTAAAAATCCTACCTCCACTAACCCCAGCCGAATCAACTATAAAACGAACATGCGAAGTCTATATGATGAACATAAACTATTGATGTTATATACCATCATGCAATATCTAAAAATTCAACATCCTCAGAAACCACAATTAATTTCTTTCGTTGATGATAGACACGATATTCTGAGCAACCTCAACAACTTTTTTTCTGGCAACCCTACACTTGTTCCGAATAATATGACGTTAGTATTGAAACAACATTGCATTGCCGGACACCAGCAACCTCAATTTTCGATGAAAAATAACATTATCGGAACAGGAGAAAATCAACAGAATTATCAACATTTAACGCAAGCAATAGCCAATGAATTCAATCTTTATCTTCAGCAAGCGCCCTGGGATAGCGAAAGAACTGACTCGCTAAGCGATATTATGGTAAATGTGATAAAACAATCAACAAAAAACCGAGTCTACGTCAGCCCGAGATTAAAATTTTCAATGAAAAACAAGTGTTCAAATGATAATCAACAGGAAATAAAAACAAAGAGTGATTTAGAATCCCCCAATACTGACACAAGGATGTGTGCTCTTAGTATTAATCACTATTTATTTTATGCGACTTCTCGCCTACAATCTTTCAACCTTCACGCGACTGAATTCAACAAACATGCGAATCGACTTTTACCTTTTAACAACACAGGATACGCATGATAGAAATATCTTTATTTGTCGTTTGGTCGAAAAAATCTACCAACAAAACCTTTCTATGTATGTACACTGTAAAAACCGTGACGAAAGCCACGCTCTAGATGAATTATTATGGACATTTAGCGATACCAGCTTTGTTCCGCATTGCCTCGAAGAAGAAAGTCATGATTTCCCCACACCCATTAAACTTGGGTTTGATAAAACACCCAAACCCCATGATGTGTTAATTAATCTTTCCACGAGCGTGCCTATATTTTATACAAAATTCAATCGAATTGCAGAATGCGTCATAAAAAATGAAGATGATCTCGCGATTAGTCGTGAGCACTATCAATTTTATAAATCACAAAATATCGAGATTAAAACACACAAAATATGATATGATGCTCCCTTTTCGATGATAAGCAAAAAGTCTATGCGTTGCTCTACTTGGTTTAAAGATATCCTTTTATTAACGCTAATGACCTCGTTCTTTTTTGGGATATTTTTGGGCTCACGCAATTTATCCGCCCCCGATGAGCTACGTTATGCTGAAATTCCACGTGAAATGATCGTGGATAATGACTATCTCATCCCTAAAATCAATGGGGTTAAATATTTTGAAAAACCGCCGTTATTCTACTGGATGCAAGTTGCCGCGATCAAAACATTCGGTTTAAATGAATGGGCTCTGCGTTTCACAACCGCACTGATGGGCTTGATCGGTGTACTCGCCACTTACCTATTCTCTCGATATATTTATAGTCGAAAAACGGCTTGGGCAAGTGCGCTCATTCTCGCCTCCATGGCCTTATATTTTTCCATGGCGCATGTGATTACCTTAGATATGACGGTCAGCGTCTTTATCACGATTAGCTTATACCTCTTTTTTTGCGCGATAAAAAAAGATCGCCCGATATTTCTCGTCCTCGGATTTATTCCGGTTGCCGCAGCAATCATGACCAAAGGCTTAATTGGCTTGATTTTTCCTGGGATGATTATGGGGTTATGGCTAAGCGTCTTTAAACGCTGGAAAAAAATAGCTTGGCTGTATTTTTTTTCGGGACTGCTTATTTGTCTACTCTTGGTTGCACCGTGGCATATTTTAGTCCAATTACGTGCGCCTGAATTTTTTCATTTTTACTTTATGGAACAACAGTTTTTGCGTTACGCCACGCCCATCGCAAACCGATCTCAACCGTGGTATTTCTATGGAATTGTTATTTTATTGGGCAGTTTCCCTTGGGTATTTTCGCTGCCTAAAACTCTCAAATACACATTTTCCACATTCCGCTGGAAAAATCGGTGGCAGCACGAAAATGAAGTATTTTTGATGATATGGATTTTATCGGTTGTATTATTTTTTTCAGCATCCCATTCGAAGCTTATCCCCTACATTTTATCTGCACTACCGCCCTTGGCTATCTTGATTGGCGGCTATTGGGCGACACACAAAAAACGCTGGATAAAGCCTTGCGTGAACGTTTATCTCTTAACGAATGTTGTCCTGATCATTGCCTTATTGAACATTCAATATTTTGATAACCACACGATTAAATCCCTCATCTTTAAAGCGAAGCCTTTCATCACGACAAACGATGACGTTGTCGCTTATCATGGGTACCATCAAGATCTTCCGTATTATTTAGCGCGAATAATCACGGTAAATGAGGCTTTTGATGAACTGAGCTTTGGCGCAAAGAACGGCAACACGCAAGCATGGATGATAGATGAAGAAAAATTTAAACGACGTTGGTTTAGCGCAAAAACGGTGTATGTTTTCATCAGTAAAAAGAAATATCGTGCGTTTCAAGAACAATACCACGAATTGACGGGCTCTATTGTGGCAGAAGAAGGCAATAATCTTGTTGTCGTTAATCATCCCACCAACGAAGGACACACATGAAACTGATACTTAGCTTAATTATTGTCAGCGTTATGTTAAATACCGCAGGCCAAATTCTGATTCAAAACCGGTATGAATCAAATTGGGAGTTTTGACTTTAACCTCGCGAATGCTTTGCCCATCGCCTGTAAATTATTCACTAACCTCGCATTAATGAGCGGCCTATCAATATATTTTATTAGCACAGTGGTGTGGTTTTTAGTATTATCTCGCGCGGATGTTAGCTTCGCTTATCCCTTAGTGAGCATCGGTTATATCTCAAATGCGGTCGCGGCCTATTATATTTTGCATGAACACGCTTTTTCGCCCATGCGATTAATTGGCACCCTAACGATTATGTTAGGAGTGATTATTATTTGTCAAAGTTAATACAGGAAAAATAATGTCTGACAATTTTTTACCCTTTTCAAAGCCAACTATTTCTGAAGAGGCTATCGCGGAAGTTACTGAATGCTTACGCTCCGGCTGGATTACGACTGGTCCACGTGTTGAAAAACTATCCACCCTTTTACGAGAATACCTGAATTCCCCTCACGCGATTTTGCTCACATCAGCGACCGCCGGTATGCATTTAACACTGCTTGCTTTAAACTTGCAGCCCGAGGATGAAGTGATTACCGCCTCGATGACCTTTATTTCAACCCCCAATATGATTGTCCAAGCTGGTGGAAAACCGGTGTTTGTTGATATTAATCGGCAGACACTCAATATGGAGATTGCGGACATTGAAAAAGCGATCACGCCAAACACTCGGGCTATTATCCCTGTGCACTTTGCTGGGTTACCCATGGATCTCGATCCTTTGTACGCACTGGCAAAAAAGCATGGTCTTCGCGTCATTGAAGACGCCGCTCATGCGATAGGAGCGTACTACAAAGAAAAAATAATTGGCAGCTTTGGTGATATACAGATTTTTAGTTTTCATCCGAATAAAAACATGACCACTGGCGAAGGGGGATGCATTACGATTCGCGATGAAGAACTCGCGACACAGATTCGCCTGATGGCATTTCACGGTATGGATCGCGCCGCATGGAACCGTTACGCAAAAACAGGAAAACAAGATTATGAAATTATCGCCCCTGGATTTAAATACAATATGATGGACATTCAAGCCGCGATTGGCTTGCATCAAGTACCGCATCTCAAAGAATTTAATGAAAAACGCCGCCGACTCGCTGAACGATATGTAGAACAGCTCCAAGGATGGCCCGAGCTTGAACTTCCGAAAATGCCGCCGTATCAAGCATTACACGCTTGGCATATTTTTACGCCGCTTTTGAATATTGAGAAAATCGGCATGGATAGAGCACACTTTATGAGCTTACTAAAAGAACACAATATTGGTTCAGGCGTACACTATAAAGCGGCGCATCTTTACCCCTACTACCAAAATAATTACCCTGTCGCGCCTGGAAAACTCATTAATACCGAATACGTCTCTGAGCGGATTGTGAGCCTTCCACTCTTTCCAACCATGACATTTGAGGATCAAGATCGCGTTATCGGTGCGATGCGCACGATTTTTAATTCAGCAACTTAGGAAAACACCATGTCTAAAAAAGTATTAATTATTGGGATCAACGGTTTTATCGGTAGCACCTTATCGGACATGATTTTAGCAAAAACCGATTGGGAAATTTATGGCATGGATTTATACAGTGATAAAATTAATGCATGTTTGCAACACCCTCGCTTTCATTTTTTTGAAGGTGATTTAACCATCCATCACGATTGGATTAAATACCACATTAAAAAATGTGATGTTATTCTACCGTTGGCGGCAATTGCCACACCGTCTACTTATGTTAATGATCCATTAAAAGTATTTAAGTTAGACTTTGAAGCCAACTTAGAAATCATTAAACACGCGGTAAACTTCAAAAAACGCGTTATTTTCCCCTCCACGTCTGAAGTATACGGCATGTGCCAAGATGAATTTTTTGATGAAGAACAGAGTCATTTAATTCTCGGTCCTATTAGTAAACAGCGCTGGATTTATTCTTGTTCTAAACAATTACTGGACCGTGTTATTTATGCTTACGGTATTCACGAAGGGTTAAATTACACCATTTTCCGCCCTTTCAACTTTTACGGCCCACGTTTAGATGACATTAACAAAGGCGGCTCGCGCGTACTCACTCAGTTTATCAGTAATATTTTACACGGAAAAAATTTGGAATTAGTGGATGGCGGAGAACAACGTCGCTGCTTTTGTTATATTGATGACAGCGTTGAGGCATTAATTCGGATTATTGAAAACAAAGATGATAAAGCTAACCAACAAATTATTAATATTGGCAACCCGTATCCTGATTCAGAAGCCTCCATACGCGAACTCGCTGAAAAATTATTGCGCGCTTTTTCGCACTTCCCGTCATACGCTGACTTAGCAAAAAAAATCAACATCATCCATACGACATCGGAACAATATTACGGCAAAGGTTATCAAGACATGACGACACGTCGTCCATCGATTAAAAAAGCAGAATCCCTGTTAGATTGGAAACCGACGGTAACATTAGAAGATGGATTAGTCAAAACACTACAATATTACTTAGCGAGTCAATAATGCACATCAGGATATTACACGCAATCGTTTGGAGCGCCCTCTCTCTTTCCACGCTTCAGCTAAGCGGCTGTGCAAATGCTATTAGCCCGCAGAATACTGCTCCAACACACGAAGCACAATGTGCTGCCATGCGAACACAAATACTACAATCTCCTCTCAACGAAAATAATCATCCGTCAGCAATAGCTTCGCGTGACGCTATGGAAACGTATCAACAGTATCATGATGAATGTGAGACATAATCGATTGTTCTTTTTTAATCCAATATTGATTAATAAATATTCAATATTTTGTAAATAGCGATTGTCTTACATATTTGTGAGAAATATCTTACAAATTTTTCTTGTGTTCTATGAGCTGTTAAAATAAAATGCATCTGTAATTTTTAATTCTTTGGAGGTAAGTTACCATGGCAGCTGTTCCACTTCGTTATCACTCCACTTTTGAAAACCAAACACAAGAATTAAAGATATTTCATGCTCGACCAAATGACGTAGCACGGTCTGAACAAGAATATAATCGTCGCAAAAAACAACACGAAGACAGCCTTCTAGCGACCGTAAACACCAGAACGCAATCCCTAGAAGAAATATATCGTCTTTTCTGTGAAGAATTAGACGACTGTTATGACACAGATATGTTGTCGTTGATATGCTTCAAATTTCAAGATTATCTAAAATCGGATGATGTGACGAATAAACGCTATGCTGAATATTTATTTGCTAAAATAGCGTCTTGGTCTACACACGAACCAAGAATGTGCGAGTATGTAACGAAATCACTAAATCTAAAAATCGCATTAAATAATTCAACAGAAGAAGAAACAGGAACTGAGGATACTCCTCCTGACGCTGCACTTAACGACAATGCGACTCTCACACCATTGAATGTTCCTCGAGATGCAGGAACGAGTCGAGAAGATTCTATAAGGATTGGAACAAGTATTTTAAAAGCTGCGTTACAATCTAAAAAAGAGTTTTTTGATCAATTAAATGATGAGATTAATCCTGATTATCTACAAAACACTCCTGTCACGACAAATGAACAAGTCACACAATTTTTATCCCGTATACAGCGCTCATCAGGCCGAACATATGCCGTCCAAAACCATCGCGATTTTTATGCACAAAACGAAGCTCTTGTCGCAACGGCAGAAAACATAGAAAGCGCAATAAAAGCAATTCATTTGTTTTCATGGGATCACAGCACTCGCGAACAAAAATTTATCAAAAAACTCGTTGAAGCGCTACAAAGTTCTAGCGACCAAATCACTATTTACTGTGGGATTGGCTTTTCAAGAACAGCGTTTACATTCAATCGAACAGAACTGTTGATTTCTATTCGCGCTAATCCATCTCTGTATGCCGAATTCAATAAAGCGTTACGAGAAGATGAAGCACAACGTTCTAGCGCTATCTTTTCTTTTGGCAAAACAGCCAGAGAAACAATATTGCCTCAAAGAACTGAAAAACGTGAAATGTTTGAGGTTAGTGATAATGATTTTGCAACGCAAGCAATCATATTATTGTCATCATTAAAACCAACCGAGATCACTAATAACGAAAGGCCTACAAATATAGCAGAGGGTCTCACGCCAGATGACTTAGAATACGAAGAGGATCAGGAGCAACGAAGGGAAACGGATTCCACTGTAACTAGCCACTCTACCCTATCCGGTCAGTTTGGTCTAGCGACAGCGAGACAAAGACAAAACGCTATTCTTCAACAGCCATTTCAACCATCAGGATATAGTTTACTACAAATACTCGTTAATGCAGCGAGAATTTTTTCTCCGTTGATTTTACCTGTTTTACCGTCATTAGTCATTCCACGAAATCTATTTAACACTCGTTCGCCTGAAAGTGGCGCGTCAAATACTCAAATTCTTTCTGCTCCACTTTTGATTACTTCTGAACAAAACACAATTCAAAATGAATCTGAAGTCATTCAAACTTCTCAAGAAGGTACTAATTTTCAGCAAATCGAAAATATTGAAGAAGAATACAACGATGGAAGCGAAAGCGATAAAAACATAAAAAAAATAGGTGATTCTACAAATTCTGATAATCAAATTCTTAATGTTCTACCTATGGGAAACAACCCTCTAATACCTACTCGTGAGATACTTCCAGACGGAGATTATGACGATGATGAAGATGAAAACGACGAAAATACCAGCCCAAACATTCCTGTACGTACACAACTTTCTAGTAAAGCAGCAGGGCATCAAATACTCCCAGATGACATAAGTGTATCTGAGGAATCTGAGTCTGCATCTCAGTATTGTGATGATTCAGACGATGAGGATGCCGATGAAACTGAAAATAATAAACCAATATCTGAATCAAATACTCACAATCTTGACGCTCCTCTACTGACCGCTGTTAATTTAACGATTTTTGAAAAAAATAACTGTAATCCTATGCCAAAAACAATAAAACAAGAAGAAAATTGTACAATATCTTAAAAAAACAGACAGGTTATTGATAAATAAATTTTTGAACAATAAATAAAAAAATGTGAGGGTCCCATGGGCGGAAAATTTGGAAAAGAGCAAAGAAAATATGAAGAAGAGTTTGATGCAAAGGTAACAATACCCGCAAAAATCTATAATTATTTTAGTAACGTGGAAGTGACTTCAGACCCAAAAATGGTGTTTGGGGCCTTTATAGACCTGATGCTAACAAAAAAAACAGATGAAAAAAAACCAATAAATGTAACAACTCAAAAGAAAACATCTGTTTTCACTATATTACAATGTTTATTTCCTCACATGACCAATTATCTAAACGCGCTACAAAACGATGAAAACCTCGACAAAAGTAATATTGTTCTATCTAATGAGATAATGAGCTTTATATTAAGCGCTCAACAAGCTGGTGTTCCTGAAAGGAATACTAGTCAAAAAAAACAAAAAAAATATAATAAATCCAATCTTTCTGCACGAATAGAAACGAGCTCAGAGACATCGGATGGATCTAAGAGAACAACAAAATCCAGCAAAAATAAATCTGAAAAATTAGATAATTCATTATCTCAAGTACTTAGCCCATATCGTCTTAAACTCATAACATTATTAAAGAAACTTCTTAGCGACCAAACAGAGTTTGAAACCATACAAAGAAATTTAAGCATACAAGACTCTACGGTATTAACTACCCATATATTTCAACTTATTCATAGCATTTTATCAGAACTTGTCAGCCCAACGTCAAAGTCTATTAGCGAGATAGTCAGCGAAGTATCGTTCATCCTCATTAACGAGGAAACTACATCGCGACATCAGAAGCTCATTACAGACATATATGCAAATCAACTGGACTCATGCAATGATGAACCCCCTGAAGAGCCAATTGTTCACTTAGCTCAATTTTATGGCCGAATGTTTAACGCCTTAGTCACACAACAAGGTTTTTTTGATCCGTTTTTTAATGATTCGATCGCCCAACCCGAGGACTTAGATGACCTAGGATACGAATTTTCAAACAAATCTATCCAGTTATTTGAAAATATTTTCAACCAATGTTTATCAAGGGAGTGCTGCTATGTTATTGAAGCCATACGAAATATCAGCCAATCCATCCGCACTGAATCTGAGATGGCTGCTTGCTTTAAATTACTCGGAACGCTCATCTTTGAGCATAGGGTTAATGAAAGAAGCATAAGGTCTATTTTAAATGACTGGCCAGACATAGAATTAGTTAGCAGAATTCGAGAAAAGATGAATACGAATTCTACAAATGAATCCTCTATACCGTCAATTACTAAAGAAGATAAAGCAGACTTTCTCGAATGTGTCTCAGCTTTATTAAAAGAGTTTCCTCGTCAGGCGCTCATGGTGAAAGGTTCAGACATTAATTTTAAAGCTATTGTTACGAGGCAAGAAAATAAAATCATATGTTCAGATCTTAGCGCAACAGCTCAGAGACTCAGACTTGAAATTGCAGAATCAAAACAATCTTCCTCATCAAAGTTTGATAGCATTCCCGAAGGACCCGAATCTCAGGAAAATACACCCATCAAACCAAAAAAACAATCTCCATTGGTCGCCTCCATCGGAACAGGCCTGAATTTTAGTGACGAAGAAATACCTCAAACACAAGTAACACCCGAGAACCGGAGTGGTTTATAATCCTTTTCTTGAAATGGTGATAAGAAAGTCGCTTTCTTATCACCTCAGTTAACTGTGATCCCTTTAAGCAACAACCTCACCTCGCAACGAATACGGTTTTACGTCCACAATTTTCATCTGAACCATACACCCCAACATCCATGGCTCGCCCTTGAAGTTCACCACACGATTATTCTCTGTGCGGGCCTGAAGTTCATCTTTTATTTTTTTTTGGAGACACCGGTGACTAAAACGCGTTGTTCGCTGCCTAACATGGATTGACTGAGTTGAAAGGTTTGCAACTTGATGCGGTCTTGTAAAATCTTCAAACGCTGCTTCTTAACAGACATGGGGGTATCATCAGGCAGATTCGCCGCAGGCGTTCCCGGGCGTGGACTAAAAATAAAACTATACGAATTATCAAAATTCATCTCATGAATGAGGTTCATCGTATCTTCAAAATCGTTATCTGTCTCCCCTGGGAAGCCGACAATAAAATCTGAAGACAACGCAATATCAGGCCGTATTTTTCGCAACTGCCGAATTTTTGATTTATATTCCAGTACAGTGTAATCTCGTTTCATCAAGGCCAAAATTCTGTCTGATCCACTTTGTACCGGCAGATGCAAATGATTAGCCAACTGAGGGACTTCGGCGTAGGCATGAATTAAGTTTTTTGAAAATGCTGTTGGATGCGAGGTCGTGTAACGAATACGCTCAACCCCCTCTAATTCCGCAATAAAATGAATCAACAAGGCTAAATCTGCAATATCACCATCGCCCATATCACCCCGATAATCATTGACATTTTGTCCTAATAAATGAATTTCTTTCACGCCTTGTTTTGTCAACCCAATAATTTCGTTGACGACATCCTGAAAAGGCCGGCTGATTTCCTCGCCTCGAGTATATGGAACCACACAATAGCTACAATATTTACTACACCCTTCCATAATAGAAACAAATGCCATAGGGCCATCGGCTTTGGCTGCAGGAAGTTGATCAAACTTTTCAATTTCTGGAAAGCTAATATCGACAACCGCTTTTTGACCGGCACGGACTTGCGCAAACATATCGGGTAGACGGTGCAAAGTTTGTGGCCCAAAAACAATATCCACATACGGTGCGCGTGCGCGAATATTCTCGCCCTCTTGACTCGCAACACACCCGCCAACACCAATAACAAGTGCGGGCTTTTCTTTTTTTAAGTCACGATAACGCCCTAGCTCAGAAAATAATTTCTCTTGTGCTTTTTCACGAATAGAACAGGTATTAAATAAAATCAAATCCGCTTCTTCTGCAATTTCTGTCGTTTCTAACCCATGCGCCACTCGCAACGCATCCAACATTCGTGATGAATCATATTCATTCATTTGACAACCATGGGTTTTTATAAAGACTTTACCTGACATAGAATGACTTCATAGATTGATTTTAAGGTCGCTCATCATACCGTTTTTTATCGATGATTGACAACCACACAAAGCCATGGCATATATTTTACCCTTCTCTTATATATTCAACGTAGCATCATGATAAACGCTCTCACCACTAAACTATTACAAGCACCGTCTATCTCCCCAAATGATGCGGGATGCCAAGAATTCATTGCCAAAGAACTTTCTCGCCTAGGCTTTACGATTGAATCAAGGCACTTTGGCGACGTCAAAAATTTGTGGGCAACCCTCGGACACCAGTCGAAAACACTATTATTTATTGGCCACACGGATGTTGTTCCACCAGGGCCTCTAGAAAACTGGAAATTTCCTCCCTTTGAGCCGACGATTCATGAGGGCAAATTATATGCCCGCGGAGCCGCAGACATGAAAGTGGCCCTTGCCTGCATGGTCGACGCTTGTGAACGTTTTTTAACAACGACGCCTCACCCCACTTTCAATATTGCCTTTCTCATCACGAGTTGTGAAGAAGCCAATACGAACGATGGGACAGAAAGAGCTATCCACCAATTAATCCATATCGAAAATAAACGATTTGACTGGTGTATTGTGGGCGAACCCAGCGCTCAACATCGTCTAGGGGATACGATCAAAGTTGGACGTCGCGGTTCTCTCCATGGCACCTTAACGATCATCGGACAACAAGGACATATTGCGTATCCTCAGCTCGCTAAAAACCCAATTCATTTAACGGCCCCATTTTTAACAGAACTCACCCAAATAGTCTGGGATACGGGCAATGACTACTTTGACCCCACTTCCTTACAAATTTCGAATATTCATAGCGGTGATGGAACAGTGAATGTTATTCCAGAGTCAACGACTATCCTCTTTAATTTTCGTTACGCACCAACGAGTTCACAAGAAGGACTGCAGCGCAGTGTTGAAGATTTGTTAAAAAAACATCAATTAACCTATGAAATAACTTGGTACGATGGAGGAAAACCGTTCCAATCATCATTCGGTGTTTTGCATCAGGCGATACAAACAGCCACGTATGCGGTGACTGGTTTATACCCAATCAGTAGCACGAGTGGCGGTACTTCAGATGCGCGTTTTATTGCTCCTCATGGGATTGAAACGATTGAACTCGGTTTTCCAAATCAGACGATTCATCAAGTCAATGAATGCATTGAAATCTCGGAAATAGAAAAACTGACGGAAATTTACTACAAAGCGTTACACTATCTGCAAAACGGATGAGCAAAAATAGAAAAAACTTATGGCGTCCCCAAGGGGATTCGAACCCCTGTTACTGCCGTGAAAGGGCAATGTCCTAGGCCTCTAGACGATGGGGACACATCGATTTTATTCGTACGTTTTTTGGAGCTAAGCGGGTTCGAACCGCTGACCCCTAACATGCCATGCTAGTGCTCTACCAGCTGAGCTATAGCCCCGTACATTATGGAGTTGGTGATTCTAATAACAAATAATCCGCGTGTCAATAATTCATTTCAGTTGAATATAAATTCAGGTAAAATCAGATGACTGTTTTATTAGTCATTTGCCAGCAAGTGGGAGAACATGCTAATGGTTAAAAAATTTCCGATTGGACTATCAACGCTAAAAGATATGAGGGACGGATATTACTACGTTGACAAGACACCTTTCGTTTATACCTTAGCGAATAGCGGAAAATATTACTTTCTTTCTCGTCCCAGACGTTTTGGTAAAAGCCTCTTGCTGGATACCATCAAACAAGCCTTTCTAGGGAATCAAGACGTTTTTAACGATTTGTATTTAGAACATCATTGGGATTGGAGTAAAAAATATCCCGTCATTCATATTGCGTTTACGTCAAATCAGCCCAATACCATTAATTACGGCTTGGAGGATAAGTTAAAAGCGCAGTTACAAATGAATGCAGAAAATTATGGAATATCTTTGAGGGGCGAAAGCTACTCGGATCAATTTGGCTTTTTAGTCAAGGATTTATATATTCAGCATCAAGAAACAGGTGTCGTTATTTTAATTGACGAATACGATAAACCTATTTTAGATCAGATTCTTGATCCCGTATTAGCAGGAAAAAATCGAGATATTTTGCGTGGCTTTTATAGCGTCATCAAAGAGCATGATAGCAAAATTCAGTTTGCCTTTTTAACAGGCGTAAGTAAATTTTCAAAAACAGGTGTATTTAGTGGTTTGAATAACTTAAATGATATTACTTATGATACCCAATACGGCACAATTTGCGGCTATACACAACAAGAATTAGAGGATACTTTTAAGCCACATCTAGAAGCGAATGACTTGCCGAATATTAAAGCATGGTACAATGGCTATTATTTTTTAGGACACGAAGGCGTTTATAATCCTTTTAGTATTTTAAGCTATTTTGCCAAAGGAAAACGATTTTCAAATTATTGGTTTACCACAGGCACCCCTACTTTCCTTATCAATCTTATTCGAGAACGGCATTTTTATATTCCTCAACTGGAACAGTTTGAAGTCAATGAAGATGACCTCGATGCCTTTGATATTGAAACGCTTCCGCTACCCACCTTATTGCTACAAACCGGTTACCTAACCATTGCATCCTCACAGCGCCGAGGCGCCATGATGACGTATATACTCAGCTATCCTAATTTAGAAGTACGAATGAGCCTAAATAATAGACTCTCTCGTATGGCCGTCAGTGATACAGTCAAAAGCTTGACTGATAGCGCCATCAATAAAGCCTTAATAGGACATGATTTAACTAAACTAAAAGAGGTGTTAACAAGTTTATTTGCTTCTATTCCCCATGACTGGTACCGCAATAATGACATCCAGCATTACGAGGGGTTTTATTGTGCAACGGTGTATACTTATCTCATGGGATTGGGCTATCAAGCAATTGCCGAAGATGTCACGTCTCAAGGTCAAATCGACATCACGTTGATTGTCGACGATCATATCGTGATCATTGAATTCAAACTGACAACCTATGGCGATGCCGCATCTGCAGTAGAACAAATTAAACGCAAACGCTATGCAGAAAAATATCTGTCACTCGAAAAACCAATTTATTTGTTGGGCTTGAGTTTTAATCCTGATCAACGTAATGTTGAGGATTGTGTGTTTGAAAAATCAATTGCATTTTAGTTGAAGGTAAATGAATATTTTGATATCGTTTTCTCTTTCCACACAAAATCATCATGACACAGTTTATCTTTGTTACCGGCGGTGTAGTTTCTTCTTTAGGAAAGGGAATCGCAGCATCGTCTCTCGCGGCTATTTTGGAATCACGTGGGCTAAAAGTCACGATGATGAAACTCGATCCCTATATCAACGTTGACCCTGGAACAATGAGTCCATTTCAACATGGCGAAGTTTTTGTGACGGAAGATGGAGCAGAAACAGACTTAGATCTTGGTCATTATGAACGTTTTGTGCGTATGAAAATGACCAAAGCCAATAACTTCACCACCGGTCGCGTTTATGCCAATGTCATTAAAAAAGAGCGTCGCGGCGATTACTTGGGTGGAACAGTGCAAGTCATCCCGCATATTACGGATGAAATTAAACGCTGTATTTGTCATGGCACTCACGATGCAGATGTTGCTCTCATTGAGATTGGCGGCACGGTTGGCGATATTGAATCCTTGCCTTTTTTAGAAGCTATTCGACAGATGCGTATCGAGCTTGGCCGTGAGCAAGCATTATTTATTCATCTGACATTGGTGCCGTTTTTAAAAACAGCAGGGGAAATTAAAACAAAACCGACACAACACTCTGTCAAAGAAATGCGTTCGATCGGAATACAACCTGATATTTTACTCTGTCGATGTGAACAAATTTTACCGGAAAACGAACGAACAAAAATCGCGTTATTCACGAATGTTGAAAAACGGGCGGTCATCCCTCTGTATGACGTCGATACTATTTATCGCATCCCACTAGAATTACACCACCAAGGTGTGGATGAAATTATTGTTCAAATGATGAACTTGCGCACGCAGCCAGCGGATCTTAGTGAGTGGGAGCGTGTTGTCGCTGCGCAGATGAATCCTGTTCATACCGTTACGATTGGAATGGTCGGCAAATATATGGATTTAACAGACTCATATAAATCCTTGTCCGAAGCCCTGACACACGCAGGAATTGAAACGCGCACAAAAGTCAATATTCGCTATATTGATTCTGAAGTCATTGAGCGCGATGGAACGAGCATATTAGAAGGACTCAATGCGATATTAGTCCCGGGAGGTTTTGGCAAACGTGGCATTGAAGGGAAAATTTTAACCGCACAATTTGCACGAGAAAACGGTATACCCTATTTAGGCATTTGTTTAGGTATGCAAGTAGCTTTAATTGAATATGCCCGCAACAAAGCGAATTTACCTCAGGCCAATAGCACTGAATTTGATAGCGAAACTCCATACCCTGTCGTTGCATTAATTACTGAGTGGCAAGACGACATAGGTAATGTCCAACAACGCACAGAAGACACTGACAAAGGAGGCACGATGCGTTTGGGCGGATATTATTGCCAGTTAAGCGAAAACAGCCTCGCACGAAAACTGTACGGAAAACCAGAGATTATTGAACGCCATAGACACCGATACGAAGTCAATAACCAGTGGGTTAACATGCTTAAAGACGCTGGATTAATTATTTCAGGAACATCCGCAGACGGTCGACTGGTCGAAATGATTGAAATTCCAGATCACCCTTGGTTTATTGCGTGCCAGTTTCATCCTGAATTCACTTCAACGCCACGCTACGGTCACCCGTTGTTTGAAGGTTTCATTGAAGCCGCAAAAAAAAGACGCGATTCAAAATAAGCACTTAGAATTGCTTTATCACTCTACGCGGCAACTAAAACACTTTTTTTACAGGAATGAGAAGAATGTTTCTTTACATCATGATCAAACCTGACAATATCCCAAGCGGAGGGATCCGCTAAAACGGCTTTAACCAGCGCATCATTAACAGCATGACCAGATTTGTATCCTTCAAAATCGCCTAATATAGGGCCGCCCATAAGATATAAGTCGCCAATAGCATCAAGAATTTTATGACGAACAAACTCGTTATTGTACCGCAAGCCCCCTTCATTCAACACTCGAGAATCATCCACAACAACCGCATTCTCTAAACTCGCGCCTCGCGCCAAATTCAAGGCACGAATCTGTTCATACTCTGACAACAAACCAAACGTACGTGCGCGACTGATTTCGTCAATAAAAGAGGTCGTAGAAAAATCTAACGTTTCACGTTGTTGCGTTGAAGAAATAACAGGTTGATCATAAACAATTTCACACGTGACTTTAAAGCCATCATAAGGTTGAATGCTCGCAACTTTATCGCCAACCCTAACTTCAACACGTTTTTTAATCCGAATAAACTTCTTAGCGGCATTTTGCTCTTTAATACCAACTTCCCGCATCAAAAACACAAAGGGCGCCGCACTACCATCCATAATAGGCACTTCACCTGAATTCACATCAATAAAAAGATTATCAATGCCCAAGCCTGAAATCGCTGAAAGTAAATGTTCGACCGTGGAAATTTTTGCTTCGCCTCTTGACAAGGTGGTAGACAAGCGAGTGTCGGTCACAAACTCACTGTGTGCTGGAATATGCGTCAAGCTTCCGCGGTGAGCAACACGAAAAATAACACCAGTATTGATAGGCGCAGGCGATAATTGCATGTCAGCAACTGCGCCACTATGTACGGTCACTCCGCTAAGGATGACCGGCTTTTTTAATGTACACTGCATCAACGATAGGTGAACAAACATATATTACCCCAATCAAAATTCTTAGGCGAATTATAGGGGTAAGCTCAATATCCTCCAAGCAAATTGGCCAGCTTTACACAAAATTTACAATCAAGACTTTTCCTCTTGCTTGCGTAAAAACGCAGGAATATCAAGATAATCAACATCCTGAGAGAAAGAGGAGGATTCCCGAACAGGAGAAGCGTCTCTTACAACAAAATTCGGCGAAACGGTCTCTGAATGACGTAAATACGCTGGTTTTTCCAGTTGTTGATAATCAACACCTGTCTCCATACGATGATGGCGTGAAGAAGGCGCCGTTGATTTTATCGATGGGGTTTCATGACCACGTCCAAGACCAGTGACAACAACAGTCACTTTAATTTCATCTCGCATATCAGGATCAATGACTGTACCCACAACGACAGTCGCATTCTCTGAGGTAAAACGTTTAATCGCCTCACCGACTTCTTCAAATTCCCCAATCGACAAATCAAGGCCTGCCGTAATATTAACCAAAATACCTCGAGCGCCCGTCAAGTCAATATCTTCCAACAACGGACTCGCAATCGCTGCTTCAGCTGCTTTGACGGCTCGCCCTTCTCCACGCGCAATAGCCGTACCCATCATGGCCATTCCCATTTCCGACATCACCGTACGAACGTCCGCAAAGTCAACATTAATGAGTCCTGGACGCGTAATCAAATCCGCAATCCCCTGAACGGCGCCATACAAAACATTATTCGCCGCTTTAAACGCACTCAATAGACTGACCGATTTACCTAAAACACTTAATAATTTATTATTAGGAATGGTAATCAGAGAATCAACGGTTTCTGCCAACTTTCGAATACCTTCATCGGCCACACCCATCCGCGCTTTCCCCTCAAAACTAAAGGGACGCGTAACGACAGCGACAGTCAAAATGCCCATTTCTTTGGCTAATTCAGCCACCACGGGTGCGGCACCAGTACCAGTACCTCCCCCCATTCCAGCTGCAATGAATACCATATCTGCGCCAGTCAAGACCTCACGAAGTTTTTCCCGGTCTTCTTGAGCCGCTTGCTGACCAACGGCTGGATTAGCACCTGCGCCTAAGCCTTTCGTCACTTCATTCCCCAACTGAACAACATTCGGTACATTAATTTTTTTTAGTGCCTGCGCATCTGTATTGGCAACAAGAAATTCAACACCATCAATCACCTCTTGTATCATGTAATCAACGGCGTTCCCGCCTGCACCGCCCAAACCAATGACTTTTATGACCGCATTTTGTGCTGCTATTGTATTCTTGTCCGCCATTTTTTCCCCACTAAAAATTTAAGTTACATATTACCTTTGAACCAGTTTTTTACCTGCGTAAAAAAGGATCCGCCCGATTTCTTATTCGTTCTTTCATCACCATCATGCGCTTGCTTTAACCCATAGTGTAATAAACCAACCGCGGTTGAACAGCTAGGATTATCAACAACACCATCAATACCTAAAAGATTCTCTGGAGTGCCTACACGCACCGGCATTTCAAACACCGTTTCAGCCAAATCAATCAGATGATTCACTCTCGACGCCCCACCCGTCACAACAATTCCTGAGGGAATAACCGCATCAAATCCACTACGACGCAACTCACTCAACACTAAACGGAATAGTTCTTCATAACGCGCCTGCACAATTTGCGCGACACTCTTTTCTGAGACAAATTTTGCAGATCTGTCTGCGGCGCCTGACAGTTGAATATTCTCGCTATCACTCGCTAGTTTCACCATACAGCCAGCGTGTTTGACTTTAAAAGATTCAGCCGCACGAGGAGGCATCCTAAAGGCAATCGCTAAATCACTAGTGACTTGATCACCGCCCAATGGAATGACGGCCGTATGACGAATAGCGCCCTGGGTAAACACAGCAATATCTGTGGTTCCTGCACCGATATCAATTAAACAAACACCTAGCTCTTTTTCATCATCACTTAATACGGAATAGCTCGATGCAAGCTGTTCCAAAATAATATCGGCGGGCGATAAACCACATTGTCGAACGCATCGATCAATATTCTGCGCAGAACTGACGGCTCCCGTGACGATATGCACTTTAACTTCTAAACGAACCCCTGCCATCCCAATAGGCTCGCGAATACCATCTTGTTGATCGATAATAAATTCCTGCGGTAAAATATGCAGAATTTTTTGATCGGCAGGAATAGCGACAGCACGAGCAGCATCAACCACACGGTCAACATCAGCATGAATGACTTCACCGGCACTAATCGCGACAATACCATTTGAATTAAAGCTGCGAATATGGCTACCGGCAATACCGACATAAACATCACGAACCTGAAGACCCGCCATTTCTTCAGCCTGCTCAACCGCCCTCTGAATTGAGGCGACGGTCGCATCAATATTGACAACAACCCCCCGTTTCAAACCGGTAGACGGATGTTTTCCAAAACCAATAATATTTAAATTGCCCCCATCATCAAGCTCACCAATAATGCAAATAATCTTTGATGTCCCAATATCAAGACCAACAACCGTATTTTTGACTGATTTTTTCTTTAACGACACAGTGTTTCCCCATTCAAATTTAGCCGTCAGTCAGCCGACGACAAATATCTTACGTTTGCCAATTCACCGCCATACCGTGACTGTAACGCATATCGACATATTTCGGTTCACGATGCTGCGGAATAAAAATATTTTGATAAATCTTTATAAAACGTTCAAAACGTATCAGTATATCGTTATTCCCCAGCATCACAACTGTTTTATTGCTTAAATTAACGCGCCAATCACCTTCTGGCGACAATTCAAGCTCGGCAAGACTTAACTGTGCGGCATCCGCAATAGATGCTAACAATCGGTAATTATTCAATAAATCGACCACCTTTTCTTTGGGGCCTAATAAATGAAACAACCCTGGCGGAAATGTGTCCGGCGCTGGTTGAAAAATACTGCCAGCTGACGTTACCAAAAAACGATGATTTAAGGTTGCCACCGCTTCTCGCTCAGTCAACGTAATTATCAATTTGTCTGGCCATTCACGAGTAACTGTCGCCGATTCTACCCACGGCAGCTTTTCCTCTAGCTTACGTTGTAATAAACACAAACGAAGAAAAAAATAACCGCGCTTCGCGCTTGGATCAATAATTTTTTGAATATCGTGTGGAGAAACGTGAGAATAAACGCCTTGAACAGCAACGACACGAATCGGATAATGAGATGGACCTGCAAAAATATAAAACCCTATATAAATAACACAAGAAAAAAAATGAGCACTAAAAAAAAAAGGTTTTTTATTCAAAATAAAACCGATAATCATCACAATAGAAGCAAAAGATTATCCTAGAATTAATAAAAAAAAGCTACTGACAATCCTGACAAATTCCGTAAATCGTGAGCGAATGATCCGTTGCTTTAAAACCAACTCGCTGGGTTAATGCGTCTTGACGCTCTTCAATCACAGGGTCATGAAACTCGATGACTCGTCGACACTGAAGACACACCAAATGATCATGATGACAACCTTGATTTAATTCAAAAACGCTGTAAGCTTCTGAAAAATTATGCCTGATCACCAAACCCGCGGCTTCAAATTGCGTTAAAACGCGATAAATAGTCGCAACGCTAATATCTTTATCAATGTCTCGGAGATGTTGGTAGATATCTTCAGCACTGAAATGCCGATCGCCTGATGAAGACAACACTTCTAAAATCCGCATACGCGGGGTGGTTATCTTCAACCCCACCGCTTTTAAATCATTTTTTTCCATGGCATCAACTCACAAGTTTAGCAACAAGGTATTGTACCCCAAATTTTAAGCCAGTATCATGGTCTATCTATTTATTCAGGATCGTCGAGCTATGAAATATATTGCATCTCTCTCTGTTTTAACAGCCATGTTAGCCTTGGCTGCGTGCAAACCCTATGAAATGGATATTCCCCAAGGGAAAATACTCACCGAACAACAGTTAGCAAAGATCAACATCGGTATGAGCAGAGAAACCGTGTTAAACATTCTCGGATCACCACTACCTGAAGCATCCCCTTATGACCCACATCGCTTAGATTATATCGCCACGATGCAAAAAAATGGCGGAGAGATTACAGAAAAACGACTGTCTATTTACTTTAGAAATAATCACGTTGCTAAAATTGTGCAAGAAAATGAAATCGTCACTCCGTAATTAAACGATGATATCGTTTCCAATCAAAGTACGGGCCAGGATCTGTTTTCCTATTCGGGGCAATATCACTATGTCCGACAATATTTTTTTGTGGAATCGTGGAATAATGTGTAAGTAGACAACGTGTTACTTGAGCCAAGTGTTCGTACTGTTGATCTTCAAAGGGTTGATCGTCCGTTCCTTCTAACTCAATCCCAATTGAAAAATCATTACAACGCTCTCGTCCATTAAACATCGACTCTCCCGCGTGCCAAGCACGCTGATGAAACGGGACAAATTGCACCACTTCTCCATCACGACGAATAAACAAATGCGATGATACCCGAAGATGCTCAATCGTTTTAAAGTAAGGATGGGCTTCACTTGACAACCTGTCCAAAAAAAAAGTCATCTACATATTTTCCCTGAAATTGCCCTGGCGGCAAACTAATGTTGTGAATCACGAGCAGCGTAATTGACATATCACGTGGACGGTCGTCATAGTGTGGAGACGGCATAAAGCACGCCGGCTCGAGCAAATGCGTTTTAGGATTGATGTTAAATGCCATATTGACCACTCAAGTCTATTTTTTAGTCTTCCAACTGAGTAGTATTTATATTAAAATCATCCGATTTTCAACACATGGAGGCACTTAATGGCACATGATTTCGTTTTTACATCAGAATCTGTTTCTGAAGGTCATCCCGACAAAATTGCAGATCAAATTTCTGATGCCGTTTTAGATGCTCTCCTACAGCAAGATCCGTATGCACGGGTAGCCTGTGAGACATTCGTTAAAACCGGCATGGTTATGGTCGGTGGTGAAATTACGACTTCTGGCTGGGTTGATGTTGAAAATATTGCGCGTGAAGTTGTGAAAGATATTGGTTATAACAGCTCCGATATGGGCTTTGACTGGGAATCGTGCGCTGTTTTATCGGCAATTGGCAAACAATCCCCTGACATTGCACTCGGCGTGAATGAAACCAACCATCATGCCCAAGGCGCTGGCGACCAAGGGCTCATGTTTGGATACGCCAGCAATGAAACAGATGTCTATATGCCAGCGCCGATTACCTACGCGCATCGCTTAGTGCGCCGGCAAGCCATATTGAGAAAAAATGGCGCATTACCATGGCTACGACCCGATGCAAAAAGCCAAGTGACAATGCACTATGTCAATGGCAAACCTTCAGAGGTAGATACCGTAGTATTATCGACTCAACATTCTCCCGATATTCAACAATCGGATTTAGTCGAGGCGGTCATTGAAGAAATTATTAAGCCCGTCTTTCCGGCTAACATGTTAAAAAACACACGGTATCTCGTTAATCCAACCGGTCGTTTCGTCATTGGCGGCCCGCTCGGTGATTGCGGTTTAACCGGTCGAAAAATCATTGTTGATACCTACGGTGGAATGGCGCGTCATGGCGGCGGTTGCTTTTCTGGTAAAGATCCGTCGAAAGTTGACCGATCAGCGGCTTATGCAGGACGTTATGTTGCAAAAAATATTGTTGCCGCAGGATTAGCTGATCGTTGTGAAATTCAAATTTCTTACGCGATTGGAATCGCCGAACCAACCTCTATTCATATTGATACGTTTGGAACACACAAAATCAGCGAAAAAGAAATTATAAGCCGCGTGTTGAATCACTTTGACTTAACCCCCAAAGGTATCATTAAGGAACTCAATTTGTTACGCCCCATTTATCGCCAAACAGCAAGTTATGGCCATTTTGGTCGAGATGATGTCATTTTTCCATGGGAGATGACGGATAAAGTCAGTGTGTTGAAAAATTAGCTGATAAATAAAATTTATGTACTATAATTGCCCCATGATATGATTGGATAGTATGCCATGCAAACATCTAATAAAAACAAAGTTACCTTGGCAAACATAACTTCAGACGATATTGTCAATTTGAAGGACAAAGACTTAAGCAGCCAAGATATATCTCTGACATTTTCGGATGGTGCTGTTTACACCCTTCAAGCAGTCCTTGGAACTGGAGGCAACGGAAAGGTTTTTTCCGCTAAAAACAAAAAAACAAACGAAGACGTTGTTATAAAGGTTTGTTTTTCTGAAAACAACCAAGATGAACAACAAACAACAGAAAACCTAGGCCTTCTGTTGAATGCTGGCACGATATTGGATGAAGGTGGGAATCCAGTACTCGGTTGCATGGTCCTCCCTCACTTAGGCAAAGAATTATTCGCTAAACTTCCAAGTGAGACGCCGGACCTCTATAATTTAGCCATTAAAGTGTGTTTAGCGGTACATGATCTTCATACAGGAAAAACCTCCAAAACCGGCGAAAAATATGCTCACTTAGACTTAAAACCTGAAAACATCCTTATTGACGGCAATCAAAATATTCGCATTATCGATTTTGACACAGCGAAAACAGCGCTTGATCAAGACTATGCTTGGGATGACGGTGGGTCAAAAATATATCAGCCACAAAACAAGAGCTCCCTAACCAATCAGCAAATGGACATTCTGGCTCTGATGCGGATATTGTACATCCCCCAAAGCTTTTACTCATCAGACGTTAGCCACGATGACACGGGCTTAACAAAGCGCGATTATAATAGTGACACATACAACGACGACGGTGGCACAAACACAGAAATTAAAACAAGAGCTTACCTGCTGCAGTCATTGGAGACATCAGAAAAAGTGGAGACATTGCTTGACACCTATAATGTTCAAGATAATCAATTAGTAAACAAGGACGATAACAGACGAGATTTCCCTTCAGCATTGGATCTTGCTGCACAACTTGCTTTGCTAAAAAACAATATTTCACTGCAAACATCAAACTTTTCAGACGAGAAAAAAGAAATCATCAGTGCGCTATCTCTAGGAGAAACAAAACTATCCATAGATGATATTCAGCATGAAGAAAGACTTCATTCGCTTTTTATTCAACACACGCTTAGTACTGCTATCGCAAGCATTCCAGACCCAACAGGCACAAATAAAGAAAAACTTCGTCTAACAAACATTGTACTTCAAAAAGAATCCCTAACGAGCACAGATCTTCTACAAGTCATGAGAATTATTTCTCACCGTGATTACCGATTTGTCCCAAGAGTACTGGGAAATGTTCCTGAGTCGTACACAAACGTTCAACCGCAACTCGTCAAAGCAGCACAATTACTGAATGTTTCAGAAAAAGACATAAAAGATACACAATATAGCAAAAATCCACCCAGTGGTGTAAACACGTATCAAATTTTCCAAGCACGGAATAATGTTAAATCATTCTTTTCATCGTTTAAAGATGGGGTTGTTAGCTGTCTTTCACGTATCGCGTCATGTTTCAGTTTTTTTGGACAACCAAAGGGATACCAGCGAGTACCAACCGATGATCCAGATGAAATCGAAGCATATAACAAAAATCCAGAGTCACCAAGGTCTATCAGCAAACGGCCTAGCTTCGACAATTAAAGCTAGCTCTGTTGCCTTTGGCCGTTCTAATGGATTCTGACTCCAGCCTCTAGTAAGCGCACTGGACAGATCTTGAGGGACGCTTTCTGGCACCAGCGGCCTCTCTCCGCGTAATACCTTTTGCTTGTAGCTATAAACTTGGACTCCCTTGAACTGGTTTTCTATAGAGCCACCTGTCAATATTTCTAACATCATGATACTCATCGCATAGATATCAACTGATGAGCCTGCCATACAGGGCGAGCTAAGGGATGCATTCCATATTTCAGGGGGCATGTAATACAACGAGCCCACTGGGTGAGCCAATTCTTCACCAAAATAATGCGCCAACCCAAAATCAATCAAACGCGGAAGAAATTCCCCGTCTCTCGTATCAAGAAGAATATTTTCCGGCTTTAAATCGCCATGCATAATCCGCTTATCATGCAAATATCCTAACGCAGAGAGTAGTTTTACCAACAAGCCCGCAGACTGAGTAACAGGCAAATTACCCTTATCATGAGAGGCTTGAAGTAATGCGTATAAAGTTAATGGAATACAATCCATGACAAAATACAGTGGATTCACCGATGCAAAAAGACAAGGAAGAATATAATCATGCTGTAAAGAAATCAGAATATTAATTTCTTTTGAAAATTCTTTTTGACACTGCCGATGATGCTGATAAAGCGGAGAAAGTCTTTTGATGGCATAATCGCTGTTTGTAAATGTTGATCGTGATATCGTTGCCCTGGCCCCTTCTTTGAAAAAAGTCGCGCCTTCTGCACACGCTTGCACCTCCTGAATCAACATACCCCGACGCCTCAATAATACATAGGAAGAATAATGATCAGGATGTTGAAGATAGTACTGGACAAAATGAGCATACTCCGTTTCCGACCGAGGTAATGGATAATAACGTCTAAAATTCGTTTTTAAGATCGAGAGAGAATCCTGTTGATCAAGAAACGTCGATAATAGGCAAGCACTCAGCATTTTTGAATTTGAATCAATCAGATGGTAAATCAAAAAAAGAACGATGACAGACACCGCAGATGAGATATCCTGAGTTTCAGGATATCCCCTCAATAAAGCGAACAGCTGAACAAAACCAGCGTGCAATAATACAGCTCTCTGAATGCCTTTAGAATGTCTGATAGAAGCGTAGCAGCCATGGCGCGAATCAAGATAGAATTGAACTGATTTTTGTAATAAATTAATCTGTTCTGAAGAAACAGCAGAATAAAACATAACCAGTTTATCAAAGAAATAAAGTGCAAATAATAAACTAAATAAGTTTAAGGAACAAGCACGAAGAATATCGCGCACCATGAGCGTCAGATCAAATCTACACCTCTAAACCTTAGTAAATTTGATTGATAAGATGTAAAATTTACTGTATATTTTACAATATGCTAATCAATTATGACGATTATATGCATTTTTTACGTCGCCTTAAAAAACCAACTCGGTCATTTTTCTTGCTAGGCCCCCGTGCCACGGGGAAAAGTAGTTGGTTACAGGCTAATTTCCCGAATTCTGTTTTGCATATTGATCTTCTAAAAAACGATGTTTACTTCCCTCTCATGTCGGATCCCAGCATGTTTCGACAACGGGTGTTGGCACAAGATCCTAAGAACACTTGGATTATTGTGGATGAAGTACAGAGAATTCCTGATTTATTAAATGACATTCATTCACTGATGGAAAATGAAGGTTATCAATTTGCGCTCAGTGGTTCTAGCGCTCGCAAATTAAAGCGAAATAATGCTAATTTGTTAGCGGGACGTGCGTTAGTCAGGCATATGTACCCGCTAACGCAAGCTGAGTATGGAGCGGCGATAACACTCGAAGAAGCGCTTGCGTTTGGAACATTGCCAGCCGTGGTAACTGACCCTGAGTTTCGGATTGATCGTTTAGAAGCTTATGTAGATACGTATTTGCGTATAGAAATAAAGGAAGAAGCATTAACACGCAATATACAAGCATTTAGTCGTTTTCTGGAAGTAGCCGCGTTATCAAACGGTCAAGTCACAAATCTATCCAACTTATCGAGAGACGCAGCGATTGCTCGTGCAACGGTGTCGAGTTATTTTGAAATTCTGACGGATACCTTGTTGGGATCTTGGTTGCCGGCATGGACCCCCCGTGCAAAAGTAAAAGAAGTAGCACATCCTAAATTTTACTTTTTTGATGGCGGTGTTGTTCGCGCAATTCAAAAATTATTGCGTGATCCTATCAATTCCGTTGAGCGCGGCATATTATTTGAAACCATGATCTTCAATGAGCTTAATGCGCATATTGCCTATGAAAATATTGGTGGAGAACTTTCTTATTGGCGAACTGCGGATGGAATTGAAATAGATTTCATTTGGACTCGCGGCACAACAACCGTTGCAATTGAAGTGAAAAGCCGAACGGAATGGAAAAAAGAATATAATAGAGGAATGAAAAGCCTATTGTCATCATCTGTAAAACCTACCGTATGTTATGCGGTTTATGGCGGAAAAGATGTTCTTAAACAGGAATGGGGATTTGTTTTTCCTTGGGAAGAATTTTTGAGTCAGCTGTATCAAGGAAAAATTATTGGATAACAAAATTTGCGCAGAACTGTCGATGACCTAAGACAGTAAGCGTAAAAATTTTTTCATCAAGAATCGTCAAACCAAACTGTTGCGCTTTTGTATTTTTGAACCCGGATTTTCTCCGGCGACTAAATAGTGCGTTTTTTTAGAAATGCTATTAGACACCACGGCTCCAAGTGACTGCAACTTCTCTTTTGCTTCTTCGCGCGTCATTGACACTAAGGTACCCGTCAGCACAAATATTTTATGCGCAATATGACTATCTGAATCGTGTTTAAATATTTCTGGCCAGTGAATTCCAACCTGAATCAGCGCATGAACCAACACTTGATGACGGGCATCATCAAAAAAAGTGCGTATATGATGAGCGACAATTGGACCGACGTCATTTACTTTCAACAAATCTTCCATGGATGCAGACATGAGATTATCCAAGGTTAAAAAATAATGCGCGAGATTCAAGGCCGTCGCTTCACCCACATCACGAATACCTAAGGCATAAACAAAACGATTCAAGGTTGTGGATCTCGATCCGGCGATGGCATCAATAATATTTGTGGCTGATTTTTCCCCCATTCGAGCCAATACACTCAATTGATGAACCGACACACGATAAAGATCCACAGGGGTATGAACTAAGCCTGTATCCACTAGCTGATAAATCAATTTCTCACCCAAACCCTCAATATTCATCGCCCGACGCGAGGAAAAATGAACCAACATTTCTTTGCGTTGCGCGATACAGTCCAATCCCCTCGAACAACGAATAACGGTTTCGCCGACGACCCGTTCAACACTGTGCTGACAGGCTGGACAACAGCTGGGTGGGGAAATTTTCTCCTCATGCCCCACTCTTTTTTCAACAACAACATGCACAATTTCAGGAATAACATCACCAGCGCGACGAATAATCACTGTATCGCCTATGCGAATATCTTTTCGCTCAATCTCATCCATATTGTGTAACGTCGCATTACTGACCACAACCCCTCCGACCGACACGGGTTGTAATCGTGCCACCGGTGTTAAGGCGCCTGTACGGCCGACTTGAAAGTCAACGCCCTCAATAACTGTCGAAACCTCTATCGCCGGAAACTTATATGCTGTTGCCCAACGGGGTGATCGAGATAAAAAACCTAATGATTCTTGCAAGGCAAAATCATTCACTTTAATGACCATGCCGTCTATTTCATAATCTAACGCATGGCGATGTTTTTGGAGAAAATCATAATACTGTTGACAGGCGTGTATCGATGTCGCTAAAAAAACGTCTTTCGCTACTGGAAATCCCCAACTGTTTAACACGTCCAACCCCTCTTGTTGCGTCAAGGCGCATGGGGCTGAAACTTCCCCAAAACCATAGGCAAAAAAAGCTAACGGTCGCCTGGCAGTAATACGTGAATCTAACTGCCGCAAGCTTCCTGCCGCCGCATTACGGGGGTTTGCAAATGCTTTCTCTTGCTTCTCTTCCAAACGCATATTCAACTGTTTGAAGCCAGAAATCGGCATATAAACTTCTCCTCGGACTTCAACAATATCAGGATAAGTCCCTAGCAACTTTAAGGGAATATGTCTAATCGTGCGACAATTGTCGGTCACATTTTCACCGATCTGGCCATCACCACGGGTAGCAGCGCAAACAAAAACTCCCTTTTCATAACGCAGACTGATCGCTAATCCATCCAGTTTGGGTTCACAGAAATACGCAACTTTATCGCGACTAAACGGCAAACGATCACGTACTCGCTTCTCAAACGCCTCTAGTTCAGATAGATTAAAAACATTACTTAAAGAAAGCATAGGCACCGTATGCTGGACCGATGCAAACAATGCTAAAGGAGCAGAACCAACACGCTGTGTTGGTGAATCATGAGTCCTTAGTTCAGGATTCTTTTCTTCAATACGCCATAGTTCATGAAATAATTCGTCATACTCCGCATCGGAAATAATCGGATCATTTAACACATAATAACGATAATTATGCGCATTCAGCTGTTTGTGTAAATACTCAACGCGTTGAGATAGATTAATAACCATCATGATCAACGATACGAGAATGCTTTTTTTGATAGCTGTCTAACTTAGCGGATAAAGCACGCGGGGTATCCTCTTGCCAAGGAGCCGCATACCCTTCAAACATAATCGCATCTAATTCATCCGCCAATTGATACGCTACCTCTAACATTGAATCCAACGCTAAAACAGGTTTGTGACAATGTCGCAAATCAATAAAAAACAGCAGCCCTTTGCAATTCAACATGTGGATATGATCAAGATCAAATGTTCCCGGGTTGTTCAATTGTGCAACGCTAAATAAACGTTGAAGACCTATCTCTGTTTTAACCTCATAATGAAAAATTTTATGTTCTCCATAGACCAAACCAACCGCGCCTAAGGTTTGCAGAAAATCATAATCCGTGAATACTCTCCCCGATTTCGCATGGACACTGATCGTGATAAAATCGCTAGGAACCGGCTCACGCTTATCGCTGACCTCCTGATGAATAACACGCGCATACTCTTGTTCATTTTCGTACGCTTCGATATCCGCGTCTTGTTCAGGCTCTAACGAGACTAAAGAACGATGGTTAAAAAATCGGTTTTTTACCGCAAAAAAAGTGACTCCCATAAGGATAACCACCCCCGC
This sequence comes from Gammaproteobacteria bacterium, assembly GCA_021208965.1. Classification (GTDB taxonomy): domain Bacteria; phylum Pseudomonadota; class Gammaproteobacteria; order JAGOUN01; family JAGOUN01; genus JAGOUN01. The sequence continues at coordinate 45,992 of JAJOJD010000050.1, read as the reverse complement.
CACTAATAAAACTAATTGTATATGTTGCATAAATTACTCCACCGCTCCTAATTCTACCGCTTCTTTAATATCAACAGAAACTATCCGAGAAACACCAGGCTCATTCATGGTCACTCCCATCAACTGATTCAGCGACTCCATGGTTACTTTATTATGAGTAATCACGATAAATTGAACTGCAGTTGACATTTCTCGAACCAACTCGCTAAACCGAATAACATTTGCATCATCTAAGGGCGCATCTACCTCATCTAACATACAAAAGGGTGCTGGATTCAATTTAAAAATAGAAAAAACCAATGCAATGGCGACCATGGTTTTCTCACCACCTGACAATAAATGAATGGAATTATTTTTCTTACCTGGCGGTTGCGCCACAATATCGACACCGGTCTGTAATAAATCCATCTCCGTCAGTTCTAATGCCCCCTTACCGCCTCCAAATATTTTTGGAAACAACTGAGAAAAACTATGGTTAACTGATTCAAAAGTTTCTTTAAACTTTGCACGTGTTTCTTTATCAATTTTGTGCATGGCTTCTTCTAAACGTGTCAGTGCGCTTTCTAAATCAGCATTCTGCGCATCATAATAAACTTTACGCGCTTCTTTTTCTTTATATTCATCGATAGCAACTAAATTGATTGGGCCTAAACGCTCAATACGACGATCAATATGCGCCAACTGATCTTCAAATTCAGAAAGATTTTTACCCTCAGGGATATCCATCAACACGGTTTCGGCTGTGGCATCCAACTCCTGCAACTGCTCTTCTAGCGTTTGTTGCCGAACATGCGAACCTTCTATCTCTACATGGATATGTTGTATCGCCAATTGAAGCGACATATGCCGTTCTTGAGCATCCCGCAGCTTTTTTTCACTATCGCGCTGTTCTATTTCTATCAAGTTCAATGCTTCTCGCCGTTCACCAAGCTGTTTTTCTAGCCCTAAACAACGCGCTAGCAACACAACTTTTTTTTCTTCTAATCCCGATAACGGAAGATCATTTTGCGCCAAACTATGCTGCAGATTTTTTTTTACGTTCTTCCAGCGTCAGCAGTTGCGCTTCCAACTGTGCGATATTTTTTTCTAACGATTTTATTTCAACATCTGTAATATTTTTCTTCATGGATAGATCATGAAAACGTTGTTTTACCACTTGATGATGATGACGAGCGGCTTGCACAGCGAGTGTTTTTTCTTCTTTTTCTTTTTCTAACACCGACTGTTCTGACTGCAAGTGTGATAACTGCTCTAATGCCTGATTCCATAAATCACGAGAGACCGATAATTTTTCTTTCAATTGTTCTATATCATGCTGATTTTCAATCAGTTCCTGCGATAATCCCTGACGTCGTGACAGTAATTGTTCTAGCAAGCTTTTTTGCACACGAAGCTCCGCTTCTTTTTGAGATAAACGAGAAAACAGTAATTGATGCTGTTGTTGCAAGTCTTCCACTAAAGTCTGTTGATGTCGCAACTGCTGACGCTCGTCATCATGTGATTGTTGGTGTTGCTCTAATAATTTCTCGGTCTGTTGAATATCATTGACAACCGCTTGCAATTCTTTTTCACGCTCCAAGACACCATACGCTGCGTCTTTTTTATGGGTGACACGCAACCAGTGAGGACCTAGCCATAAACCATCTTTCGTCACCACCGACTCGTGCGACTGTAAATCAGGTTGTAACGCCAAGGCATCCTCCAAGGTGTCAACCGCCCAAATCGAATTTAATATATCAGGACAATAATCACTGTGAACTTTATCCACTAATCGCTGTGCATGTTTCACCGAAACGACATGCGGACAGACCAAGGCCAAGGTTGAAGACTGAAAATCCGCAAATAAGCGTGCCGAATGTTCTTTCGAAAATTCATCAACGCAAATCGCCTGCAAAAAATCACCGAGGACAGTTTCAACGGCATGCTCCCAGCCAGACGATACCTGAATAGACTGCGCTAATCGTTTGTTATCTCCAAAACCATGCGTAGATAACCAACGTTTTGTTTCTTGGTCATGAGACTCTAATGCCGCTTTTTGTAGAACCTCTAAGGAGACCCGCTTACCTTCCAATTGTTGTCGTTGATATTTGAGGCGATCAAGCGCATCAGAAGATTCACGCAATTTTTGTTGTGCGAGAGTGACTGCATCCTTGCTCGACAATAACAAATGCTGTGTCGACTCAACTGTTTTTCGTTGACTATCAATCTCATCGGTCAATATTCGAATTTTTTCTTCATGGGGCAAAACATCAATATGCTTCAATGAATCGTCAAGTTTTTGCAGTTTATTTCTCGCTATGAGAATTCGTTGTTCATATTGCTGAATATGCGCTTGTTCGACTTCGGCTGTTTTACTCGCTGAGGATATTTTTTCACGAAAAATCTGCCACGCTTGTTGAGACTCCGTTAACAGTGATTCTAATTTTTGCAGCTCTTTCGCCGTAGACTCACTTTCTCTATGGGCGAGCGTATATTCAGGGTGTAAATTTTGTGCGGTTTCTTGTCGTTGTTGATACTGTTGACAATCGCGTTGAATAGCCGTTGATAAGGTTTCCCATTGGGATATAGCGCCATTAAGATCTTGCTGTAATTGATCACGGCGTGTTGATTGAAATTCTATTTCTTGTTCAGTTTTTGCTAACTCACTCTTTTGACGATAAAAATCAGTCTGTGATTCGTTCAATAAATCTAATGACTCTGTATGTTTTAAGCGCAACTGCTCAATATGCGTCTCAACATGCCGAACCTCAGTCATCACCTGCACTAGCTGAGTTTCTTGCGCGGATATTTTTTGCTGATGAGACAGAATATTGTCTGCCACCACCTTCCAACGCAAAGCTAATAACGCTGATTTCGCTTGCCGATATTCAATCTTCAATGCTTTGAAACGTTCAGCCGCAGAGGCTTGACGTTGTAAGGTCGCGAGCTGTTTATCCAGTTCTATCCGAACATCTTGCAAACGTTCTAAATTTTCACGCGCGCCGCGAATACGGGTTTCGGTTTCTTTACGACGTTCTTTATATTTAGAAATACCGGCGGCTTCTTCTAACATCAATCTCAAATCTTCTGGCTTAGCTTCGATCAGACGTGAAATTGTTCCTTGCTGGATAATCGCGTAACTTCTCGGCCCTAAACCCGTCCCTAAAAAAATATCCGCAATATCTTTACGGCGACACCGCGTTCCGTTTAAAAAATAATGCGATACAGCATCACGCCCCACCACCCGACGAATAGAAATTTCACTATATTGTGCATATTCACCGCCCAAGGAAGCGTCACTATTATCAAAAAAAAGTTCAACCGAGGCTTGGGCCAAGGGTTGACGACCGCCCGATCCGTTAAAAATAACGTCGGTTCCTTGCTCGCCCCGTAAACGAGACGCTGAACTTTCACCCATAACCCAACGTACGGCATCAATGACATTCGATTTACCACAACCATTCGGTCCAACAATCCCAACCAAACGACTTGGAAACAGAATCGAGGTCGCATCGACAAACGATTTAAATCCTACTAGCTTAATTTTACTGAGTAACATGATGCTAGACCCTAACAATGATCACTAAAATTGTTGTAAAAACCGCATATCATTTTCAAAAAATGCGCGCAAATCATTCACACCGTAATATAACATTGTCAAACGATCATAACCAAAACCAAATGCAAACCCTTGATAAACTTCAGTATCAATACCAACCTCTTTCAAGACATTCGGATGAACCATGCCACAACCCACCACTTCCAACCATCCGGTGTGACTACAGATACGACATCCTTTTCCATAACAGGACGTACACTGGACATCTAACTCGGCTGAAGGTTCCGTAAAAGGAAAATAAGAAGAACGAAATCGAACAGGAATATCACGCTCAAAAAACGCATTTAAGAACGATTGCATGACATATTTCAAATGAGCAAAGCTCACATCGTGATCCACATACAAGCCTTCAACTTGATGAAACATCGGCGTATGCGTCACGTCAAAATCACGTCGATAAACACGTCCCGGCGCAATAATCCGTAAGGGCGGCGGATTATTTTTCATGGTACGAATTTGTACAGGCGACATATGTGTACGCAAGAGCAAATGATCATCAACATAAAAGGTATCTTGCATCGCTCGAGCAGGATGATTCTCCGGAATATTTAATGCAGAAAAATTATGATAATCATCTTCAATTTCTGGGCCTTCAACAACCGCAAAACCTAACCCCTTAAAAAAAGATTCAATACGCTGACGCGTTATTGCGATAGGATGAAGATGGCCTTGAGCGTGGCCTCGTCCAGGCAAAGTGACATCAATCCTATCCTTGGCCAGAGTTTTTTCTATGTCGAGAGACTGTAACAGATCCAAACGCGCCGTCAAAAGCGACTGGATCGCTCTTTTAAATTCATTAAGCGACTGCCCCACGCGAGGTCGATCTTCGACTGGAACTCGAGAAATTTCCTTCGCTAATTCCGTGACAGGGCTTTTTTTACCAAGATAATGAACGCGATAAGTATTCAGCTGATTGAGATCTGAAGCGTGCTTAATCTCTTCAGTTGCTTGCGCTAAAAGTGCTTGGATATTTTCAAGCATAAGAAAAGCTCCCGATAAGAACGATGCGTTGATCAAAGAGAACGAGAAAAGAGGATGCCAAGTGCCGTTGGCATCCTCACTTTTAGACGATCGCCGCTTTCACTTGATCACAAATCAACCCAAAAGCACGACTATCATGGATAGCCATATCGGACAATACTTTACGGTCAATCTCGATATTCGCTCTTTTCAAGCCAAGAATAAACTGACTGTAAGTCAAATCATTTTGTCTTGCTGCGGCATTAATACGAATAATCCACAGTGCACGGAATTGACGCTTACGCTGTTTACGATCGCGATAAGCATACTGCGCCGCTTTTGCAACGGCTTGCGCTGCGACGCGATAGGTACGACTTCGTGCGCCGTAATAACCTTTTGCCTGTTTTAAAACCTTTTTATGGCGCGCTTTTGCTTGAACGCCACGTTTCACTCTTGCCATTATTCATACCCTCTTTTATTTTTCATTAAACATATGCATTTTACGCTTTTGAGATTTTTTTGTGAGGATGTGGTTTCGATTGGCACGCCGAAATTTAAAACCACCGGCTGTTTTAACAAAACGCTTTTTTGCGCCTCGTTTACTTTTCATTTTTGACATAGTGACTCACTCGCATTTTTTGATAATAAAATACAATCATCGACAAGATTGATGCCGATCACTGCGTTGATTTATTGGCTGCTTTTCCAGGCGCAGCTATCATTATGAGTTGTTTACCTTCCATTTTAGGCTTTTGCTCAATGAGCGCATGACCTTCAATATCTTTTTCCAACCGTAATAACATTTCCATCCCCAGTTCTTGGTGAGCCATCTCTCGACCACGAAAACGAATCGTAATCTTGACTTTGTCACCCTGTTCTAAGAAGCGAAGCAGGTTGCGAAGCTTGACCTGATAATCAGCATCTTCTGTCCCTGGACGGAATTTAAGTTCCTTGACTTGCATTTGTCTCTGCTTTTTCTTTGCATCACCCGATTTTTTTTTCTGCTGATACAAAAATTTTCCATAATCCATTAACCGACAAACGGGAGGCGTTGCATTTGGTTGAAGCTCCACAAGATCCACTCCCTCTGAGCGCGCTGTAAACAATGCGTCTTTCACCGAAACTATCCCAAGTTGTTCGCCTTCTTTTCCGATCAAACGAACCTGAGGGGCTTTAATCTCTTGATTTAAACGGTGTTTATGCTCTTTTTTGACAACGGTACTAATGCTAACTCTCCTGTATCGGTAGAAAAATTGTAAGGACTAATTCAATTCGTCAAACGCTTGCGGCAACTGACAGACTCAGCGACTTTATACGCTGACTAAGACGACTTTTATGCCGAGCCGCTTTATTTTTATGAATTAACCCATCGCCGGCTACCGTGTCTAACACAGAAGTCATTTTAATATACAATTTTTTCGCATTATCGACATCGCCAGATTCAATCGCAGCGATTGTTTTTTTAATGTAAGTTCGCATCATAGACCGGCGACTTGCATTATGCGCACGATGCTTTTCTGCCTGTCTAACACGCTTTTTCGCTTGTTTGGTATTTGCCAAGAGAATTCTCCTATCGTAAATCAGCCGACAATTATATAAAATTACGCCGCACTGTCAATTGTTTCTTAATGACGCTTAGCGCTGCTCCCAATACGCGATGAAACGTTCGGACTCTTCTTTGACTCGTGTGTAAGTTTGTTCAATCGTCGAATCAGACATCTCTCGCGCGGCTGTTTGGAAATGCAGCGTGGCTGCGTTGAGTCGTGGGGCTTTCGAATAACAGAGACTGCCAATCAGGCTGTGGATCTCTTTTCGGAGTTCCGTGTAATCGCGTTGTTGAACAAGCGTATGAAAGCGAGGCAAATACTGTTCTTTGAGTTGCGTGCATAACACATCAAACAATTCATTGGTCTTTGCTTCAGAACGCAAAAAGACCATGGCCCCTTCAATATCGATGATAGGAAGATCCTCTTTCGCATCGTCATTCGCAATAACATCGCCTTTTTTATAGAGAGTGCATGTCGCGACCATATCATTCAGTAAGGTCAGTTCAGGAATCGTGACATCTTTTCCTTCCCCATAACGTGCCCAAATAACCTCAATCTTTTCTTTGTTAATGGGTTTACTGAATACTCCCTGCATTCCCGCGTCTTGACAAAAGGTCTTCACTTCAACCGCCGCATGCGCTGTTAAAGCAATAATCGGAGTTTTAGTGTTTGCATTCAGTGACGCTTCTTTGTCACGAATAAGCTTTGCTACTTCATGCCCTTGGCTGTCGGGCAATCCCATATCCATGTAGACACAGAGATACGTATCGGGTTTAAACTTTTCAAGCGCTTCTTTGCCATCGCTCGCGATATCCACTCGAAACCCTTCGCTATTGAGTATTGCCTCCGTCACCATCTGGATAGGAAGACTATCTTCCACGACTAATACCAACGGGGAGTCTCCATTCAACACAACGACTGGTTTCATCGAAAGAGACTTCTTTTTCTCTGGAGCAGCCGTCTGTTGTATGGGCGCAGGAACCTTTTTCGCCATGAGCGTGCGATGCCTTTGACGTTCTTGATCAGACAAGGTTGACTCATCCGCTAGTTCTAATGGAATAAAAACCGTGAAGGTGGTGCCTTTATCAATCTCGCTTGTGAGCGAAATGTCACCCTGCATATGCTTCAGATATTTGTCGACAATATAGAGCCCTATACCACTGCCTTCGACTTTTCCGTGATAGGACGGTGTTAAACGATGCAGCTTCTCAAAAATCACTTGGTGTTTATCCTCAGGAATCCCTGGGCCGGTATCACTGACGGCAATACCGATCGTGACATGCGTATCATCTGTTTTCTCTGAAATGAAGACGCGAATCGTGACCCCACCCTTTTCCGTAAATTTCACCGCATTACCGATTAAGTTCAAAACCACGCGGTATAAGGTTCCCCGATAGCCCATAAAAATATCAGGGATATCGGCTTCGTGGTCCAGTTTAAAAAAGAGTTTTTTAGCATACGCGCGTGGAACAAATAAAGCATGCACTTCATTCAGCAACACTGGCAATGAAAAGGATTCTTTTTCGGCTTGAAGCTCTGATTTTTCTAATTTAGAAAGTTCTAAGCAGCTATCAAAGAAGTTTAAGACTTGTTCAGCACTACCGTGTATCTGTTCGGCTGTCTCGACATTTAACCACGCAGGATCTCTCATCATGAGATCAGACGACATCACAATACCACTCATTGGCGATTTGACATCATGACTCATATTGGCTAAAAACTCAGTCTTCGCGCGATTGGCCGCTTCGGCTTTTTCTTTGGCTTCCAACAACTCTTGTTCCATTTTTTTTCGGTCGGTGATGTCAAGCGAAATACCTAAAACACCAATAATCTCACCGGATATGTTTTTTAATGGTACCTTATTAGATATATAATATCTTTTATGTCCATCTATAAATACAGGGGGTTCTTCAACGTTGACTTGCGGAACGCCTGATTTCATCACCCTCAACTCATCTGCTTTAAAAGATTCTCCTTGCCCTTCAGTCCAATTTGCCAAACGAGCCATTTCCTCATATGTAAGGCCTGCAAGATTTTTATACGATTGCAATCCAAATACATTAGCTAAATTTTCGTTGCCTCCCAATAAAATAGCATCACGATTTAACCAATAAACATTTCCTGGCATTGCAGCAATGATAGTTTCATAATAATTTTTAACTTCTTGAAGGTATGTGTGAAAAAATGAAAAAAACCGCTCATTTTTTGAATCAGCATGATCCTCAAAGTTTTCCCGAGAATACCAAATAATCGAAGTCATTATCCCTGTAATATTTTTTTCTTTCGTATAGACGGGCGTTTTTTCAACAAAAAAAGAGGCGGTATCTATAACTTTGGTATAGAACAACTTTTCACCATCGGCCAGCACTTTATCGTTTTTCTCTTTGTCGTCCCAAAAATTATTAAACCCTATTTGTTCTTTGAGACTTATCAGAGAAGAAAAACCAATATCCCCGAAACAGAAACGACATTCAGTGTCAACAAAATATAATGCATTATTTACCTTATTGAGAAAAAAAGGATCATGACCAAGAAAATCTAGCATTTTCATCACTCCAAGTTTAATTAGCATCCATACCCTATTGAATAGTTGCTATTTTTATATTAGGGTCGGTAATTCTTCAAAAAAAGGAAGCATCTACTCATGTTTAAGTATACCCAGATAGCTTTTAAAAAGCCAATGATCAGCCTGCGACAATCATATGTCGAGATATTTCACCAATCACGTTCTTTATTCACGGCTACTGAGAAACATGCCGTTAAAAAGAATACATTTATCTCTTTCAAACAAGAAATCAGTGTTAAATTAATGTCCAAATCAGACTTGGCTACAGCCTTAACATGGGCTGAAACAGAAGGATGGTGTCCTGGAAAATATGAACTTGACGTCCTATATAACGCAGATCCGAATGGATACTATATGTTACACGTAGATGGCGAACCAGTCGCTTCACTGGCTTGTACACGTCATAGTGAGCAGTTTGCTTTTTTAGGCCTATTTATTGTGCTTCCAAATTTCCGAGACCAAGGTTACGGCAAAGTTCTGTGGGACGTCGTACTAGGAAGAGCAGCGACATTTAACTCTCTAGGACTAAATGCTGTAATGAGCCAAATACATCGCTATAAAAAATCAGGATTTTCAGAAGATTCACTAATTAGCCGCTGGCGGATCAATGTCGATAAAACCCCCAAAAGCCAAGGTTTGCAGAAAAAAATCTGACATTATGCGATACAGTAACTCATGAAAAAATATTAAGTTATGATGCTAAATCCTTTACTAACTCTCGAAAAATGTTTTTGGACAAATGGCTAAAAATACCTGAATCTAGGACATTAGCTGCACTAAACAAAGACGGAGAAGTATTAGGCTACGGTTCAGTTAATAAAACCAGCGAGGGTTATAAAATTGCCCCATTTATTGCGGACAATCATATTGTCGCGGATTCTTTGTATAAAGGATTCTGCCATATTGTTGGTAAACAAAAACACGTATTTATTGATATGCCAAATGTAAATCCGAATAGCAAAAAACTTGTTGAACAATTTAAAATGGAGAAAATGTTTGACACAATGAGGATGTACAAGGGCACGCCACCACATACAAATGAGAAAAAAATTATAGCCACAACATCTTTGGAAATTGGTTACTAAATCAGGGAGAATGTTCAGTAAGAACTTTTTTTATTTCTGTAGGGATATATTTTCTGTTTATTTTATTGTTAAAAGTAAGAAATAATTGCTCAACAATAAATATACTTTTAGGGAAAGGAAAATTGTTAATTTTCTTTATAATGTACTCTTTAACAGAATTGTAAGTCAATGAATCATTATTAGGCACGATATAAAGATCAAGTTCACTTTTACTCTCATCGTTCGTGTTTTTTGTTAAAAGCAAGGCTTGTTCTATATCAGGATGCCCTTTTAATGTTGATTCTACCGCGTTAAGATCAATACGCACACCGCGCACGTTAATACAGTGAATATTTCTGCCATAAAAGTATATATTCCCGTCACTCAACTTTTTAACACAATCTCCCGTTCGAAATAATTTTTGTTTATGATCTGAGCCAGTAATAAAACGCCCTTGTTCTAAAGCATTGTTATTAAAATATCCATGCGCAACACCTTGACCACCAATTAATAATTCTCCACTATCTTTAGCTTCAAATTCTTCATTAACAATATATGTGGAAACATGTGGAAACGGAACCCCCAAGGGAACCAAATCTTCATTTTTTAAAAGCGATCCATTTTTTTCTTCAAAATATGTAGAATCGATAGTTGCCTCTGTTAGTCCATATGAACTAACAACTCTCGCCTGTGGCTCACACAGCAACTTGACTTTACGGTATTCTGACATAGTCCAAACATCAGAACCGCATAATAGTAACCTAAAACTAGATAAGCGTTTTGTTTTACGTTCACAATATTTTATTAAAATTCTCAATATAGCTGGCACAAATTCTGCAACTGTAATTTTTACTGAATCAATAAGATAGTACAATTTCTCTGCCGACAGCAATACACTTTTGTCACATAAAACAAGTGTTGCCCCTGAACAAAAAGCCCTTATCCAATCACCGGCAAATACATCAAAACTTATATTCGCCATTTGCAAATGTTTATCATCAGGAGAAAGTTGATAAACCACCTCCCAAGATCGATAAGTAGCTATCAAATTATTATGTGTCACCAAGACGCCTTTAGGATCGCCTGTTGAGCCAGAAGTAAACACCATGTAAGCATATTCATTTCCTGCCCCTTCTAAGCAGTCAAACTTAGCTTGCAAATTGTTTTCTTGAGAAAAAACAAAAGAAAGCGGAATATGTCGAATCACCTCATTTTTGTCATACATAGTTAATATATCATCATCTATACATATAATTTTTGCTTCAATCTGAGAAAGGATTTTGTGAATAGTTTCTATCGAAAAATCAGTTGATATCGGAACATACGCAGCCCCGGTTTTGAGTATGCCGAGCAATACAATAAAAACAGAAACTGATTTACGCGCAATAATGGGAATAAAGCATCCAGGGCGAACCCCTAAAGATATCAAATAAGCTGCAAAACTATTACTACGCTCGTCCAACTCTTTGTAAGTTATGATTTGAGCTCCGTTCTGAACAGCAATATTGTCTGGATATTGATCAGAAACTAGGCTGATCAGTCTATGTATACTAAAATTCATTTTAATCTCTCAAATTAGTAGAAAAAGACCTACCCTCCATTTTTTAGAGCGGCGTACGGATAAAGCACTGACCTTAGCTACAGTTACTCAACAATTTTTAACGAGAAGAAGCATAAACAGATTTCGGAATTTTTAAAAGAATTCTTATGTAAAATGTAATAGCTGATTTTATTGATTTCTAAACCCATTTACGACAAAATACTTTTTTTGAACAAAAATTTTTAACTCTTGATAAAAAAACAATCAAAATAGGCAAAAAATGATCAATAATACCCCCGTCACAGATAGTACGGACAAACTACTTGACTACCATCTCGGGAAAGTAAACCATCAGCCAACAGGCTGTACCGTCGCTCTCACTCAAACTGGACTAATGACATGCGCTCTCGTAGGCTTGCTCTATGCAATACCCGCGTATCAATATCGAAAAGAGGATGAAGAGCGCTATCTTGATGTTGTCGGCACTTGTCATATGGCCGTGTTAATCTGCTATGTTGCCGCAGACATGTTTTTTAGAATGCACCTCGCAAAACAATGGCCCGATAAAGAACTTGAGGGAATTATATCTGCGCCATTAACCAACGATGAATTTTGGCGACAAAACATTATCATCGGAATATGTGCAGCAGTTTCTGCCGGCCCTTATGTAACAACCGCATACACTAACCCCCCTCCAGATCTTTCCTTCGGTTGGTTACTCGCTTATTCGGCGTTCGTCCTAGTGACCGAAGCCATTTTGCACTTTCTCTCAGTAAAACTGACGCTTGTTCACCCTTTCTACGGCTTTTTGCCGCGCACAGTGAGCCAGCTCTGTACTTGGTCATGTGGACACAAAAAAAGCACAACAGAACTTGAGAAGATTGAAGAATCTAAAAAATTGAAAACCAGACAACTCTATTTAGAACAAAAAATAAAAGGGTCAAGCCGTGAGCTACTCGCATCCTTTCTCCCTAGTCTTGGAGAAATTGACACAGACAACTTAACTCAATTTTTAAATAAAACTCCCACAGACCAATTTGCTACGTTATTAAGCATACAACAACCGATAGAGAAACCTTGGCCATTCTACATTGAAATAATGGCACGCGTTATCGGCGCACTGACTGTTTTAAGTGCCTGCCTAGGTTATGCGGCTAATCCGTTTTTACTTTTTATGGATAAGACAGGCTCTTGGTGGGAAGCATTACTCACCACCTTTTTTCCGCTTTATTTTTTTGGAGTCCTTCTCGCTTATTTTGGAGATGAATATGGCATACGAATGCTCAATGACTTCGATTCATTGGTCAAAAACATCGGTCACTTACGGCGAGGAGAACCCCTAAGACTGCCCTTGATATGCCGTCTTTACCCTATGACTACGTCTTTTTTAATTTTCGCTATTAATATCCCTTTACTCGTATATTCTCCAGCAGCCGCTTCAGAAATGACGAAAGAAGCTTTTGAATCTGTCGTCTCAGAACAGACCATGACTGCACTACAAGTTTTAGTTAAATTAGGCACGTTTATTTTGGCGTGGTACGCACCGCTTGATTTTCAACTACTGATGTTGAAATACGCCACTCAGTATCTAGGAACAGGTGATATCCAAAAAATCGTTCTTTTAGCCGCCAGGATCGAAACGTTGGCGGAAGATATGATGCAACTTAATAAAAAAAAATGTATCCGATATCGAGGAACGTATCAGACTAACACCTGCTTCGGACATAGACAATCCTACAGTGAATTCGACTCATGAAAGCAGAAACTCTACGTGTTGCTGGGGATTTTTTAATGCTGCCTCCAGTGCACATTCAGGAGGCGATGATTCACAGACGCCACTACTTAATAAAGACAGTATCGAATCAGACGGGCATGAAGCGCATTCCATTTAGACTATTCTCAGGCTTTATTTCCTTACCCTTCGATTATTTACGGTTGATGTGCTAGTATTTAAGTTAAGCTCACGTTAAATAACGCTTGTCCTTGACATTAGCTCTGCTCGTTCTTTCGTGAACTCGCCGGTCAGAATAAAACCAACGAGCTGATGATCTTTATGCCTCAACTCCGCACGAAAATCATGATTGTTTTTTTTGATTACCCACTGAGTATCAGACATGTTGCGCGGACGACAAACAACCACCGGATAAGCACTCGTTTTAATAACAACCGGCATCACCGGAAAAGCAGCAGGCGTTAGCTCTCCCAATAGTGAAGCGGCTAAAGCTTTGCTGCAATGCATAATCGGGGCGATATAGGGCAAAATCCAATGGTTAATTTCAGCACAATCACCAATAGCGTAAATATTAGGCAGATTCGTTTGCAAATATTCATTCACACAAATGCCTCGCTCGGTATAAATGCCTGCCTGTGCCGCCAAACCCGTTCTCGGACTTAATCCAATCGCAGAAAAGACAATATCCGCAGAAATACTGGAACCATCATCAAGCATCACTGAGTAAGCGTCATCATTGTAGTCAACCGATTTAGCCGTTCGACCACAATGCCAGCGAGCACCTTGACGCTCCAGTGCTCGTTGCAGCTCGATGCCAATCTCCGGCGGAAGCAAACTCGCTAAGGGGGTTGAGGCAGGTTCAACAATATCAACAGCATAGCCCGCCCGTGTCAAATCATTCGCAAATTCACAGCCAACCAACCCTGCGCCCAACAAAACGACCTGTTTTTTATTCACTAACTTTTCTCGGAAAAGCTGATATTGATAAACATCATTGACCGATAAAACATCGGCTTGTGCATTTCCCTCTAGAACAGGAATCCGTGGCTCAGCACCAATACAGAGAATAAGCGCACGATAATTCATGACTTCTGAAACGCCTGAATGCAAGCTGTTAACACAAAGAGAATTTTCTTGGGGTAAAATACTGGTCACCTCGGTATGCGTAACAATATCCATGTGATATTGTTGAGCCATCTTTTCAGCGGGCATGCTCATTAATACATCAACCTCCTTTCCCATCCCCATCGCGGTTGATAACATTGGCTTTGAATAAAAATGACCCGCATCACGCGTCAACATACATAGCGGTACGTCTTGATCACGCTGTCGAATCTCCCTCGCTAAGTGATATCCCGCAAGACCGCTGCCCAAAATAATGATTGGCGTATCCATAAATAACCTTTAAAAGTACAATAAATGCCAGTATATTCGAAGTTATTCATGAATCATACCAACTGTTATGTATTGGGAACCACTTTCCGACGCTTTAAATATTCCGAAGTCTTACCAGCGCTGGCTGGCAATAACGGGCTCGATGACAAAAGCATTACAAGACGCTGCTCAATCAGAATGTCACATGAATGTTCAGAATGAAAGTTGGCAAATTCCTTGGACAGATGAATTAAATGACTTACCGCCCATGACAACCCCTTATTGGATACGTGAAACGATTTTAATCGTGAAACACCCCGCTCTATTTGCAAGAGCGGTATTTCCAAAAGAATTCACCGAGCATTTCCCCGACATTTTTGAACTCGGGACCCGACCACTAGGCCAGTTAATTTTTACGAACAATAGATTTCAACGAAGCAATATTCGCATCGCTAAAATGAGCGGCCATGCGTCATTATCCCAAAAAATTCCCCCAACATTAAAACAAAATGAATACTGGGCTCGACGATCTTTGTTTCATTCTCACTTACCCCCTTTTTTATTAACCGAGGTATTTTTTTCATATGTGGCAACATTATAAATATTATTTTAAACTGATGCGTTTCCACCAACCCATTGGCATATATTTACTGTTATGGCCAACCTTATGGGGAGTATGGGCAGCAGCTAACGGAAAACCATCATTAAAAATTGTCTGTATTTTCGTTTTAGGATCGATTGTTATGCGCGCTGCCGGTTGCGTTATCAATGACATTGCAGACCGACAATTTGACCGCCATGTCAAACGAACAACCATGCGCCCATTAGCGAATAAAAACATAACAGTATTCTCGGCATTGATTGTTTTTTTTATCTGTGTCACCTTTGGGCTCGCATTAGCACTAATGCTCAATACCTTGGCGATTAAGTTAGCTTTTATTGGATTGATACTCGCCGTTGTCTATCCTTTTACAAAACGTTGGATACATGCCCCCCAACTCATCCTCGGCTTTGCTTTCGCGTGGGGAATGCCTATGGCGTATGCCGCTATTCAAGAAAAACTGTCATGGGAATGTTGGTATTTATTCACCCTTGTTATCTTGCTAGCCATTGCTTATGACACCTTATATGCGATGGTCGATAAAGAAGATGATATGACAATAGGCATTAAATCCACTGCAATATGGTTTGGCCGACATGACAAAACGATTGTTTTTGTTTTACAGCTTGTCGTTTGGCTGGGTCTATTACTATTTGGTTTTTTGCAACATTATTCTTGGATGTTCGACGCTTGGATCGCTTGCTCTTTAGGATTTTTTATCTATCAAAGAAAACTCCTACGAGAGCAAACGACACAAAAATATTTTCAAGCTTTTTTAAATCATCATTGGTTTGTCCTGTGGGTATGGATAGGTTTTGTCATGGGATAAATATACAGGGATTAACTGAAACTACCGGAATGAGCGGTATTTTTCGGCGCCTCACCCTTCAGAAGAGAAACAAACTCCGTCGATAAAATTTTAGATGTCTTACCCTCAAAAAAAGCAGCCTCGTTCAATTCCCAAGATGTTAAATTTGCCTTAAAGACGTGTGGAAGATTCTCGTCGCCACTCTGTTCTAAAGCATCTAACAATGCTTGAGCTATCGCGGCTTTTGCCTCTGCCCGACTCGATCTTTTAGAGCCATTAGCCAATGCTAATTTATCTTGATTAAAAAGCTGTTCATGTCCTTGCCTCATAGGGTGACTATAATGCGTCACCAAGGCCACTAATTGCTTTTGATAACTTTTAGGGGCAGAAGAAAAGAAAGAAGACCACGATGATCGACGCGATAATTCAATCGTAGGAGATGTCATCACTGCAGGAGCAGGAGAAGACAAAGATCGACCTCGCCTCTCTGCCTCAGGGTTTTTAAAAAAATCAATCTGCGGATTTAAGATAACATACCGTAAACTGCGGTTCTCATCTTCGCTCAATTGTTGCAATCGATTGAACAAAACTCCGCTTTGATCAAAAAAAATGCTGATCGGCCATCCGAGGGAAATAAGCTAATTCATAGGCCAATAGCGTTTTTGCCAAAGAATTATTTCTAAACAATAGATTCCCACGTTCTTCAGGCAACCATAGCCTTAAAAGATCCTGAACTAGCTGATGCAACCAACCCGAGAAAAAATCCATGTTGCCCTCAAAATGCAACCTGGCAAAGTCAATCAACTGGATCACAAAATCTTTTATCGCATCTAACTGTGAGTGATTATCATCGGTCACCGGTGCCGAAGCAATCGCCGGAATAGTGGCAGTAAAACGAGAATTCCGCCAATCAAGCAAAAGCCACAGGCGCTCATCAGCCCTCTTTAGAGACAATAATTCTTCACCAAATTCTTCAAGTAATACCCGCGAATTGTTCAACATGATGCGCCTTAGATATAATCGGTGACTGTAGATATACTATGGGTAATAGATCTTAAGATAAGCTTAACGAATAAATACCAACTACGGCAGCATGATCAGAAAAACGTGGTTCTTTATGAATATGCGCACTAAGAATCTCACCTTTTAAGCAAGGAGAAACAATGTGATAATCAATCCTCCACCCTACGTTTTTCGCCCATGCTTGACCACGATTCGACCACCAGCTGTATTCAATCGCTTCGGGGTGTTTTTCTCTAAAACAATCCACAAAACCGTGTTGACTGAATAATTCATCCAACCAAGCACGTTCTTCTGGCAAAAACCCTGAGTTTTTTTGATTAGCGCGCCAATTTTTTAAATCGATAGGGCGATGGGCAATATTAACATCGCCACAAAAAATCATTTTTTTCTGAGCGGCGTGAGTTTGCTCCAAATGCACAGAAAAACGTTTCAGAAAATCAAACTTCACTCCCTGACGAACTTCACCACTTGTCCCCGAAGGAAAGTACACAGAGGCAATACTGACCTCGCGGTAATCGAGCTGAAGATAACGGCCTTCATTATCTGCTTCAGGCCACCCTAACCCCCGAATAACACGATCAGGCAAATATTTTGTCCATATCCCAACGCCGCTATATCCTGGTTTTTTAGCATCGTGAAAATAACGGTGATAACCTGTCAAGTGAAACAACGCATCACTGAGTTGATGTTCTTGCGCCTTCGTTTCTTGAACGCAAATAACATCCGGCTGTTCTTGCAACAACCAATCAAAAAATCCTTTTCTTGCGGCCGAACGAATACCATTCACATTCATCGATAAAACTTTCAACATAATAAATGCGCTTATAAATAGTTAGAAAAATTCTTTATATTATACGATAATCCAACGATGACCTCGAATAGATTGTGCTGCTTTATGCTAAAAATCCTAAAAATAATCCTCACGATGATTATGGTTTTCGTGTTAATCGCGGGCTTGATCACATACTCCGTCGGAAAACGATTAACCCACACTTTCACGCCATCATGGATAACAGAAAAATTAAGTACCATCACCGGCTATGACGTCAGCATCCAAGGCCCTGTGAACTGGCAATATATCTTTACCCCCCACGTATCCATAGAAAATATTCGCTTTCAATCCCAAGGCGAGACCTTAATCGAGCTTGACCACATCACGATACACCCAGACCTCTTCTCACTACTGCAAAAAAAAGTCACTATGGCGGTTACATTTCAACATTGGCGACAACATCGCTTGAATTTCTATCAAGGATCTGCACACATTCAATACGATAAAGATACGTTAATACTCAAAAACATCGACACTCACGGCTACCAAGGACAACTGTCTGGACAGGCAACCGTCAACCTACGCAACACTCCTCCAGAGTTTGATATAACACTAAGATTGACGCACGCAAACATGGAAGATTTTCTACGGGATATTGCAAATACTAATATCCTAAGGGGTGAAATGGATGGGAACATACGTCTTCATAGTAAGGGAAAAAATACCACGGAGTTTATTCAATCGCTATCAGGAAACATTAATATTCATGCGATAAAGGGGCAAGTAGAAGAGAAAAAAAATGCTTTTGACCAATTAAATATCAATAGCCACATCACTGATGGCGTTGCTCATAGCGACATTAATGTACGCGCAAAAAACTATCATGCCGATGGAGAAGGTAGTATTAACCTGCTAACAAAAGTGTTGAACCTAAAACTCAACGCCCATTACACTCATTCAAAAAAAACTAAAAACACCGGCATCCCTATCTATATTACAGGGACGCTAGCATCGCCACAGGTTGAAATCGACCTTGCGACACCACTGAGTCAACTCTTACATACTGACAAAAATAAGCTCCTGCAGCGGCTACACAATATTTCAGGCTGATTTTTTATGTCATACCCTCTATTTACTCAAAAATTACTGATATGGCATCAGCAACATGGTCGCAAACATTTACCATGGCAAAAAAACGCACCGCCTATCGCGTTTGGCTTTCTGAAGTTATGCTACAACAAACCCAAGTCCAAACAGTCATCCCCTACTATCTTCGCTTCTTAACAAAATTTCCAAACGTCACGGCATTGGCCAACGCATCGCTTGACGACGTTTTACACGCTTGGGCAGGGCTAGGGTACTATTCACGCGCTCGAAACTTACATAAAACAGCGATACTCATTCGAGATAAATTTCATGGAAAATTTCCCACGTCGTTAGAATCAATGATAGCCCTCCCTGGGATTGGACGTTCGACAGCAAGCGCTATTCTTGCCTTTTGCGACCAACAAACACTGCCTATTTTAGATGGAAATGTCAAACGCGTTTTGAGTCGACTACATGCGATTTCGACAGTTCCACAAAAAAACGAAAAAGAATTATGGCTACTTGCTCAACACTATACCCCCGAAAAAACCGATATTATTGACTATACACAAGCCATTATGGATCTGGGCGCAATGATTTGCACACGACATTCGCCAAAATGCACTGAGTGCCCTGTCGCTCAAGAATGCCTTGCCTATACACGTAATGAAACTGCCCTCTATCCGGTTAAAGCGGTGAAAAAATCCCTGCCGATAAAGAAAATATTTTTGATGGTATTGATCAATAAAAAAATGAAATTTTCTTAGAACGACGACCCGAGCTCGGTATTTGGGGAGGACTATGGAGTTTGCCAGAATCATCCTCATCCACAGAGATTCCCGCTCATCTAGCAAATTTTTTGCCGAATATCGATATCAATGCGGCTGAAGAACTTGCGCCAATTGAGCATGTGTTCAGCCATTACAAACTAATAGCCACTCCCATTCGTTATACTCTTTTGAAAAACACTCAAACGGTCATGTCACACACAATACATTTATGGCATAATCCCAAACATGAACTGCCGAAAGGCCTTCCAGCACCAATAAAAAAATGGCTAGCGTTATACGATGAACAAAATGGTATTTTGTAAAAAATTACAGCAAGAACTCGAAGGATTAACATCCCCTCCCTACCCTGGAGAGTTAGGAAAACGCATTTTTAGCGACATTTCTGCCCTCGCTTGGAAACAATGGTTGAATCACCAAACAATGTTGATTAATGAATATCGGCTAAACATGCTCGATAGTAAAGCACGAGCCTTTCTCGCCAGCGAAATGGAAAAATATTTCTTTGGAGCAGGCAGCGAAAAACCAACAGGATATACTCCGCCGCTATCCTCTTCGGAAACGGTAACCTGAGAGAAATAACCCTGAAAAATACCCTCCTAGAATAATCAATATTATCAAGCCTAAATAACTTGAACGCCATAATAAGTGATGTTCAACCCACACATGCAACTGAGGCGTAAAAAGGTACCATAGAACAAGCATCATCAATAATCCAACGCCCATCTGCAAGACAAACCTCAACCAACCAGGCTGCAAACGAAACCCCTCTTTTTTGCGCAATAAGATAAATAATAAAACAGCATTCAATATTGAAGACAGAGACGTTGCTAATGCGAGACCCGCGTGCTTCAAATGCCATACGAAACAAAAAGCAAAAAGAGTATTGGCTACCATAGAAAAAATTCCTACGTTGACAGGAAGCTTAATATTCTGCTTGGCATAAAATGCGGAAGCTAAGACTTTGACACACATGGCGCCGGTTAATCCCACCGCAAAAGCAATTAAACTTTGCAAGGTCATGTCAGCCGCATGCGCATCAAACGCACCATGCTGAAATAAAGTAATGACAATCGGACCCGATAATAAAACCAAGCCTAGAGTCGAAGGCAACGCAATCATAATAATTAAACGCAACCCCCAATCTAACGTTTTCTCATATTTTTCATGTTCTTCCGCCGCATGGCTACGCGACAAACGCGGCAGAATAACGGTTGCAATCGCAACAGCAAATACCCCCAGCGGAAGTTGAACAACACGGTCAGAAAAATATAACCAAGATAAACTTCCCACCGCCAAGAACGAGGCAAACCATTGATCAATCATCAGGTTAATTTGACCAACAGACACACCAAAGAGTGCTGGAGCCATCAATTTCAACACTCGCCGAACGCCAGGATCTTTGAGCGATGGTTTCGGGACAGGGAAACGCCGAATACGTAATAAAAAAGGAATTTGAAAAAAAAGTTGTAATAACCCCCCAACAAAGACACCAATAGCTAAACCAATAATCGGTGCATTTAAATGCGGACAAATCCACAACGCACTACCGACAACCGCAATATTTAATAAGACTGGCGTGAATGCAGGTACGCCAAATCGATCATAACTATTTAACACCGCCGCACCTAAAGCGGCTAATGAAACAAATAACAAATAGGGAAACGTAATTTTTAACATAATGCTCGTTAAATCAAAACGAGGATCCTCCGGTGAAAAGCCTGGCGCAAATAACATCACGACGAGTGGCGACGCTAATATCCCGACCGTGATGACGATTAATAACACAAGAGCAAGAACACCAGAAATATGATTTAAAAACTGCTGCACTTCGCCCTCCCCGCGCAATTTGCGATACTCAGACAACACTGGAACAAACGCTTGCGAAAAAGCACCATCTGAAAATAAGCGCCGCATAAAATTTGGAATTTTATTCGCCAAAACAAACGCATCCGCTTCAATACTCGCGCCAAATAAATTAGCAACCAGCATGTCTCTTGCGAAGCCAACAATACGAGAAACAAATGTACAGCACGATACTATCAAAGTAGAACGAGATAAACTTTTCTTTTTCGGCAACGTCAGCGTTTGCATGTTAACCACGACAACATAAACAATAATGGCATAAGCTAGCATTACGAATGCATTTGATCAATAGCCTGAAAGCGCATGAATTTGCTCATCAATAAATAACACCACGGAGGGATTGTCGATACTTAACTGAGCCGCACGACGATAAGCAACCAGCGCGCTTGGCGCATCACCCGTTTTTTGATACGCAACGGCCAGGGCTAGCCAATAATTGCCAACATCAGGAAAACGAGCCACTACTTGCTGAAAGATAGAAACCGCTTTCAGTGGCTGATGCATATCCATATACGTATTCGCTAACAATACGTAATAGTAAGGGTAACCCGATAAATCGGGTGAAATCGATGATAACACACTCACGACGGCTTGATACCTTTTCTGCAAAAATAAGGCTTGCGCTTTTAAACTGATCAGCTCAACTTCCGGGCCAATATGCAACGATAAGGTCTGATCAACAACATTTTCTGCCAATCGATACTTGTCAATCGCCAAGTAAATGCGTGCTAACAATACGCCTGATAACCCTTGAGTGCTTAATAACAATGATTGATTATCGCGTAACAACACTACCGCATCATGATAATGACGATGCTGAAAAAGCGATAACGCTTCTTGATAAATAGGATGATTAACACCTTCGTCATTCGACACGACATGAATAGGCGAACTTTCTGGAAGAATCGTTACTGGAACATCTTCTACGACAGGCCTCACTTCATTTTCCTCTAACGCATCGACTATTTCAGACGCATGATGAACATCCCCTTCTACGGCTTCTTCTGGAAACTGATGCAAAAAAATCAATAAAATAATGATCATAGGCAACAATACACCGATTGCCACAACCAGCGTTTGTTTATGGATACGCATCGATTTCTTAAGATCGAGAAGCATCATCCATTACCTCTGTTTCTGATTGACGGTTATAAGCAGTTTTAGCGATCTTCCCTAACTCAGATGGCCAGACTCCTTCTTGAACGATAATGGGCCTCAACAAAATAACAAGCTCGCTCTTAACACCTGTCTTTTCTTTTGATGTTATAGCCCCCCCTAAGACATCAGAATAAGATGGTTTGAGCGGCAAACCTGAAGAAGCCGCACTCACTCCCGTTTGCATTAATCCTCCCAGAATAACCACTTGACCATCACGTGCACGCACCATCGTATCTGTTTCACGAATTTGCGAACGAGCCACCGGCAAAACAGATTCTTGATTATCGACGGTAACATTCAAGGTATCTTCTGTCACCTGACTCACCGAAGGATGAATGTGCAAATTCACCTCTCCTTCATCCGTAATTTGTGGGGTAACATATAACGCAATACCCGAAAAATACGCTTGTAAATTAATAGTGGATGTTGTGGTATCGGACGAATTGTTTCCACCAGAACTAAGCTGACTCTCCACACTCGTTACATAATAACTGTCCGATCCAATTTTAATAATCGCACTTTGATTGTTCATCGTAGAAATCCGCGGTTTAGATAGCACCGAGACTTTGCCTTGTGTTGACAACAAATTTAGGGCATAACTAAAATTATTATTATCCCCCGACATGCTCAACGTATAAACATTGCTTAACACCGTTCCAGAATTTAACAATCCCGCGTTACCACTGGTTGTTGCCCCAGCCGTCAACACAGACCAATCTATCCCTGAACTATATTCGGACGATAAAGTGACATCCAAGATTTCAGCTTCGATAATGACTTCTCTACCAAGAATATGTTGGGTTTTAGCGAGATATTGTTCGACCAAACGCATTTCCTGAGGATAGGTTCTGACAATAATTAAACCGGTCCCCGCATTAACCTTCACCATCGGTTGATCTGAAGAAACATTTTTCTCATCGCTTTTCGCGCCCACTAAGCCTAGGAGGGATAATTGAAGGTCTGACCAAAAATCATCCTGTTGCAAGGCCTCTATCGTAATTGTCGATGGCGTTACGGATGATCCATGATTATCCGCTGAAGAGCGGCTAACCGTTTGTGTCAAATCACTGCTTGAATTATTTAACTGTGTATTTGTTTTTAATGTACGCTGTAAACTCAAATGATTCATCATAAAAATTCTGGTTTGCAGCTGTCTCGGATAAATAGTGTATCCATAAGCATTTTTTTCGTAATAAAAACCATATGATTGAGACACAGCATCCAGAACTTCGAGTAAGGTTGCTTGTTTCAATTGCAATGAAATCTGGCCCGAAATGCCAGGCGCAAGAATCACATTTAATCCTGACCGCTGTGTTAATCCAGTGAAAAAATCTTCTGCGCTAACATGATCAACGGCAATATCAAAGCGAGACTCTACACTATTTTTTTCATCTTTAAACGCTGTATTAGAAGGCATCAGTGCGTCTGTAACGCTTGTTGGCAAACGTAATGGTTTCGCACTGTCTTGAACACGTTTTTTATCTTGAAGGTTTTCATTCAACAAGGCATTCATCGCAGAAACATTTTTATTATAGCGATTATCCGTAGGCTGGACGCAGCTCGATAGTAGAAGGGAAAAAACTGTTAGCATAATAATACGACAGCCGGTTTTTCTCATATAGAAACCCCAGAAAGAACATGATACCTGAAAATAAAAAAAGGGAGGGAGGAAAGAAACAACCTCATCCTAACAGAGTTTAAACGTAAAGTGTTAGTGAAAAATGCGTCATTATCACGTAAACTACTGACCATTAGCATAGAAACACTCAAGATTATGCCAAAAACATTGAAAAACATTCCTATCGTCGTCAAAAGCGGTCAAAAATATATCACTGAACAAGGATTCAATGCGATTAAAGACGGACTGAAACTGCGGGAACACCAGCCTTCATTGTTAAAAAAGCCTTCATGGTTACGTATACGTTTACATGCCAGTCCAGCCTACGAAAAAGTGAAGCAACGTGTCCATGACTTAAAACTCAGCACCGTATGTGAGGAAGCGAAATGCCCGAACATCAGCGAATGCTGGAGCCATGGCACCGCAACGATTATGTTGATGGGGGCCGTATGTACACGTGCTTGCCAGTTTTGTTCCGTGGATACTGGAAACCCTGGTGGCTGGCTAGATAAAAATGAACCTGAGAATACCGCAAAAACAGTCAAAGAAATGGGGTTACAGTATGTCGTTTTAACCTCTGTTGACCGTGATGATTTAGCGGATGGTGGAGCAAACCATTACGCACAAACTGTTCAAAAAATTAAGCGCTACTGCCCTTCAACAAAAGTTGAAGCGCTCACCAGCGATTTTCAAGGCGATATGCGCTCTGTTCAAATCGTCCTCGATAGCGGGGTCGATGTTTTTGCACAAAATATCGAAACCGTAAAACGTCTAACCCATCCGGTGCGAGATCCACGTGCAAGCTACGAACAAACGTTAGGGGTATTAGCACAAGCGAAAAAGATCAAACCGAATATCATTACAAAAACAAGCTTAATGCTTGGCCTGGGTGAAACAGAAGACGAACTGCAAGAGACGATGGATGATCTACGCCATATTGGTGTAGACGTATTAACTTTAGGGCAATATCTCCAACCAACCCCTTTGCACTACCCTATTAATCGATTTGTCACCCCAGAAGAATTTACAATGTATCGACAATGGGGCCTAGACAGAGGCTTTTTAGAAGTGGCCTCTGGACCAATGGTCCGCTCAAGTTACCGAGCCGATAAAATTTTTGCAAAAAATAACCTCGGAATGGATGGTTAAACCCATGAAAATGAGCGTTTTCTTATGCTCTTGCCTATTCGTTATGTCTTTATGGGCGACTGACTATTCGTGTATTGTTTATAACCATACTGAAAAAGTAACCACTCTGGTCGGAAGTTTGCCCGAAAATAATGATGCTAATCCTAATACCGCACTCGCGTTTGTTTTGTGTCAACAAGCCGGCCTACCTTCTGTCAGAACTCACATCGGCATTCCTGGCTTACGCCATGCGAATAATGTCACTAAAGTCCAAGAGCTGCCAAATCCCGCTTGTTCACTACAGTGTCACCCAGTATCGTAATATTTAGAAATAATCTTTTAATATAGAAACAAGCTCATCAAGGCGAACACAGCGCTGCTCGACGCTTTCTCGCAAGTATTTGAGAGTAATTTTATGATGTTGAAGCTCTTCTTCCCCTAATACAAGCGCAAAACGGGCATGGCTTTTATCCGCTTTTTTAAACTGGCTTTTTAAACTTCCTTCGCCACAGTGCAAGGCGATACGCACGTGAGGAAGTGACCGTCGTAACGTATTGGCTAATACACCCGCTTCTATTCTTGCTTTATCCATAGCCACAATAATATAAACGTCCGCGGTAGAGACAGGCTGTTGGAAAAATTCCTGCGCTTCTAATAAAAGCAGTAACCTTTCAATACCTAACCCAAAACCAAATGCGGGTGTCGAAGAGCCGCCGAGTTGAGAGACCAAAGCATCATATCGCCCACCAGCACAAACCGTGCTTTGGGCGCCCAAACCATCATCGGCAACCCACTCAAATACCGTATCATTATAATAGTCCAGCCCTCGCACAATGTAGGGATCTACCGTATACGATATCCCAAATGCCTCTAAATACGAGAGCACATAATCAAAATGCTGCTGTGAATGTTCTTCTAAAAAGTCTAGTAATTTAGGCGCACGGTGAATCAATGGTTGAATCGCAGGATCTTTACTGTCCAAAAGGCGCAGGGGGTTTGTTTTTAAACGACGCACACTATCGGCGTCTAACTCAGCGTGATAGGGGGTAAAATAATCAACAAGCGCCGAGCGATAAGCTTGACGCGCTTTTACTGTACCAATCGAGTTAACATGCAATTTTAATACATCACCAAGACCAAATGCGTTGAAAATATCCGATGACAAAGCAATCACTTCCGCATCCATATCGGGAGAGGGAACTCCAAACGACTCAATACCCAATTGATGAAATTGACGATATCTACCCTTCTGTGGACGTTCATGCCGATAAAATGCTCCCATATACCAAAGACGTTGGGTTTGATGATATAACAATCCATGTTCTAACGCCGCGCGCACACAACATGCCGTACCTTCAGGACGCAAGCTGAGTTCATCACCATTTCGATCTTGGAAGGAATACATTTCTTTTTCAATAATATCTGTCACATCTCCAATACAACGCTTAAACAATGCCGTTTGCTCCAAAACAGGAAAACGAATTTCATGATAGGCATAAGAATGGACAACCCGCTTTAATATCGATTCAACCGCCTGCCAACGATCAGACTGGTCTGGCAAAACATCATTCATTCCTCGGATGGCTTTAATAATCGATGTCATTATATTTCCTCTACATCAACAATCGCTGGGTCCGAGGTTGGCTGAAGATGTGATTTTTTCGACATAACAGAGGGATTATTGTGCGTTTCAGACGACGCACTGGCTTCCATATCAACGCCATGTTCTGACGTCAAAAAAGCTTCTGCTGAAGGCAGCGGCTCTCCCTCGGGCGTCATAGGAGTGCTGGCGATAGGAATAATTGTCCTGTCCGGCGAGACTATGCTAGGAGAACGAAAATGATGCCAAAAAAATGCGCCTAATAGCAATAAAAAAACAATAATACTATAGGAAAACGTTTTTTTTACGGAACAGCGATTAAGCGGCTGCTTTTTCAATATAGCTTGTTTTGTACGGACAGCGACGGATAAGGTTGGAGGCGCCCCATCAAAAGAAGCCATGATCTCGTCAACAATCACTTCTGATAACTGCAAATATTTCGCATAGGAACGAACATATCCTCGCATAAAAACAGGAGCAAAACGACGACTTGAGAAATTCCCCATTTCTATTTGTTCAAGCAAGCCTACATTTAAATATAGTGCATGGGCCACTTCTGCAATAGACTGTCCACGATGCTCTCGCGCCATCCTAAAGTATTCATAGGCTTTTTGATTGGTTTCTGGCATTCTTTAATACTCCGATAAATAATAATGAAGGTATCTTACAGAAAATGTCTCGAGATACAAGATTACCGTTGAGCATTCCAGCATGGCCTGCGCCAAAACATATTCGTGCATATACGACATTGCGTTCGCCTGGTGAGAGTGTCAATCACTATAGCGCCTATAATCTAGCAACACATGTTGGAGATCACCATGAACACGTGGTACAAAATCGCTATCACTTAGCACAATATGCAAATTTACCGAATGATCCCATATGGCTCAACCAAACACACAGCAGCATCGCCATCGATCTTGACAACATAACACGGGACAGCATTATGACGGCTGATGCCTCGCATACGCGAAAAATAAACACGATATGCGCTGTCATGACGGCTGATTGTTTACCAATGTTAGTCACGAACGAGGAAGGAACGGAAGTGGCCGCTATTCATGCTGGCTGGCAAGGTTTGTCGAAAGGAGTGATTGAAAACACCCTCTCTGTACTAACCTCTGCTCCAGAATCACTATTGATATGGCTAGGCCCTTCGATCCAAAAAGAAAATTACGAAGTGGGAGAAGAGGTATACCACGCATTTCTTGAAGAACATGATCTCAGCGAAATAGACGCGGCTTTCACAAAACGGGCGGACAACAAGTGGCACGCCGATATTCCTTTATTAGCCGTACAGCGCCTTATCCGTTACGGCGTCAAAAAAAACCCATATCTATTTATCACAACAATGTACCTATGCCCATTCACAGGACTATTTTTCATTTCGACGCGATGGCATAACAGGAAGAATGGCCAGCTTAATTTTTATTGCGCCTGTATTGCGATTTTAGCCAGCTTAGCACTACGCTTGGTTCGATCGGTAAATTCACCGGCCAGTTGACCACAAGCCGCATCAATATCATCACCACGTGTTTTCCGGGTCATGGTCTGCAACCCAGCTTGCATTAACATATCACGAAACCGTTCAATCGTCAGACGATCTGAACATTCATATTTCGTTCCTGGAAAAGGATTAAACGGTATTAAATTGACTTTACAA
>JAJOJD010000050.1:0-12500 GCA_021208965.1 Gammaproteobacteria bacterium | reverse complement strand
AATAAAAGCAAGCATGATGATGGGAGCATCATGCAGCCCATCTCCTTTAAGCACAGAAGAATTGGTGAGATTTAATAAAATAGGCGATGCGCTTGGCCTCCTTTATCAAGTATGTGATGACATTTTGGACGTAAATGCGGACAAAAATATTCTAGGAAAAACAGCCGGCACGGATCATGCCCTTGGGAAATACACTTATGTGGACGCACTAGGCATAAAAGAAGCGCAAAAATATGCTAATCAATTACGGCATTCGGTTAAAGAAATGCTTACCCCGATTGCCCGTCGCGATCAAATTGAAAGTATCATCGAATATATTTATACACGAACAATCACTTGATCAAGCTCATATTTTAAGCTACTGTACGTTCGCACAACGAGCTCTCGTTCCATTTGCCAGGATAAATATATGCACTGCCCTTTTTGCCCTCAAATAGAAACAAAAGTCATCGATTCCCGATTAAGCAACGAAGGAACACAAGTTCGTCGTCGTCGCGAATGCCTACAATGCGGCGAACGATTTACAACCTTTGAAGCCGTGGAACTCAGCATGCCACGGATCATTAAAAATAATGGCGAACGCGTTATGTTTGATGAGCAAAAAATACGCAGAGGCATGATGCGTGCTCTAGAAAAACGTCCGGTTAATACAGGAAATATTGAAACAGCCATTAAACGCATTATACGCAGACTACGCGAAACAAATGACCAAGAAGTCAACGCCACCTTTATTGGGGAGCTAGTGATGGCAGAGCTGCGACAGCTCGATCAAGTGGCTTTTGTTCGCTTCGCTTCTGTTTACAGAAGCTTTAAAGATATTAATGAATTTAAAGACGTCGTCAACACTCTCAATACAGAAGAACAATACTAATGCAAACACCACCTCCTTTCGATATAAAAGCACGACATAATGCGCGAAAACACCTAGTACAAGCCATTTATGAATGGCAATTGACCCAAGAAGAGTACCACGAAATTGAGCGACAATTCCTCAACGAATTTCTAGGCGCTCGGGTTGAAATCCCTTATTTTCAAAGCGTATTACGCGAGATCATTCTACATAGTAACAACATTGATTCGGCGTTTTTACCGTATGCCGCTCGAAAACTGCAAGACATTGATCTTGTCGAGCTCGCTGTTCTACGGTTAGCATGTTTCGAACTATTATTTCGAATAGATATCCCTTACCAAGTTGTCCTTAATGAGGCGCTGGAATTAACCAAAGTATTTGGCACACAAGAAGGATTTCGTTTCGTGAATGGCATTCTTGATAAGGTTGCTCAAGATAGTAGGCAACAAGAGTTCAAGTATTACAAAAAACCACTCTAGGGATAATCTTATGTTATTTAAACAAGCTCAATTATTTATTTTAAACAAGCCATTTCCCAAACAAGAAAGCTCTATATTGCCAAAACTAGAGTCCATGTTATTTAAAGAATGCCCACCAAGCTTTTCATCCAGCTTCGGCTGGATCGCGCCAACCAAACAAGAGAATGCGCCCTTAGTTTACTCACTAGATAGTTGTTTATTATTTCAAATTCAATTTGAAGAAAAAGTACTCCCTGCAGGCGTGATTCGAAAAGAAGTAGAAAACAAGATCAATGAACTACAAACGAAAGAAAACCGAAAGATTTACGCCAAAGAGAAAAAAAATCTACGCGATGAAGTGACGATGACGCTACTCCCACGCGCGTTTACACAACTCTCCCAAGTCTACGCATATATTGATACAAAAAATAACTGGCTTATTC
Organism: Gammaproteobacteria bacterium; assembly: GCA_021208965.1. Lineage (GTDB taxonomy): Bacteria > Pseudomonadota > Gammaproteobacteria > JAGOUN01 > JAGOUN01 > JAGOUN01. The sequence goes on along the minus strand of JAJOJD010000050.1, from coordinate 10,749 downwards.
TCAACACACTACAAACAGAAAAAACAAAATCTGTTTTATCTTTATTTAAAAAATGTTTTGACGCCGATATAGCGTCACTAAAATTAAAAAAAGTTCCTTACATTTTAACGCAATGGCTAAAAAATAATGATGCCCCAGAAAATATTGAAATCTTAGACTATTGTCTTCTTCAAGACCCCAATAATACTAAGCGCCGCATTCGAGGACAATCACAAGACCTTTTTTCCGCCCCTATACAAAGCTTGATTGACTCTGGCCTCGAAGCACAACAATTACAACTGTCTTGGCACAACACGTTACGATTCACCTTAACAGATCAACTGCAGTTTAAAAATTTTCGTTACGAAGATCAAATCGCCGAAGAAGCCGACGAGGCCATTTCTGAATCTGCACTAGATCGCTTTCATACAGATTTTTTAATGATGACAAGAAGCATAGAACCGTTATTCTCAACGATGATTACGGTGTTTGCTGACTCTTGTTAAAAAAATAAGGATTCAACACTTCTCGCAAAAACGACAAGGGAATGTCAACTGTCTGCAGACCATAATAAGATGGCGCAACCTGCGCCCTATCAAAGGTAACTTCAAAAAAATTCTGATGTATATTCCAATGCTGATAATTTTCTGCGAGCGGTCGAGTCCCTATTCGGATAAATTCTTCTCGACGACTCATGTTCTTTTCAGACACCTCTGCATGTAATTTCTCAATCAGACAATCTTCGGAAACGCGGGCGATGATAGTTAACGCTTTTTCTGTATTAGTAAAAACATCTGAAAATTCTAGCAAGCGTTGTTTTTTTGCATCCACATTAATTGTTTTAACCATAACACTCGGATGAGCCATCGGCACGTGATAAAATTCATCTTTCAAACGCAGACTCGTAATCTGGTAAGGGTTATTGAGAAGCGTTACTTCCGTCGCAAACAAAATGCTGACGAAAAAACTCGCCAGCAATATTAGAGAAACCTTTATCCACATAAGATCAACATCAGGTGTTTCCTATACGCGCCAATTCATAAAGCTCTCGCACAACAACAGAGAACATAATAAAGCCATCGTCTGAATTCGCCATCACGGCAATAATGAACTCCTTCCAACGATGACAAAGATTCGTCTGTTTTTTTCTCCAACGTTCAAACGCCTGCTCAAAGTCCTCGTGACTATTTTTATGAGAAAAGATAGTCGTCACTAACACACGTTGATAATAATCAATATCGTCTAACAAAACTGCTCGAGCGACTTGATCCCAAACTGACTTAATTGGATGCGTCATCATTTTATCACGTAAATCATTGAGATCTAAGGCAACACCAACACTAAAATAAGCTTTGGCGACATCAACAACATCACATGTCAACTCTTTTGATGCCTGCATAATATCAAGCGCATTAAACAAGAAAGCCGATAACGCAACATCATGCGCAAGGCCATCAGGAACACCTTCATGTTTATATTCTTGAACACGATGACGGAAATGTGTTTTCTGCTCTTTCGTCAAAAAACTAGGGATTTTTTCCTTAAGCGCACTAAGAGAATCAGCGAAGCTTTTGACGCTCTCAGCAATATTAAAATTATAATTACCATGACGTAAAAACCAACGCGTTGACCGTCGCGCTAAAAAATACAATTTTAACATCATCGAAAACTGAACTACTGAATCCACCTTAAAATCCAAATCACGAATTTTCTTCCATAAGCCTTTTAATCCAAACAACTCTTGAGACGCAATATACGCACGAATAATAAAAGGAACAGACGCTCCCGTTTCATTTGCTAAACGTTGGACAAAATTAATACCCATCGCATTAATAACCACACTACTGAGCTGAGTCGCAATCAGCTCTCTACGCAGACTGTGTTGTTTTAGTTCTTTTTCATATTTTTTAGCTATACGTTTAGGGAACGCGGCAGCGAGCATATCGAAAAAATAAGGATCTTCAGGCAAATCAGAGGAGAGAATTTTTTCTTTTAAAAAAATTTTATCGTAGCATAATAAAATAGCAATTTCCGGTCTTGCGAATCCAATGCCCGCGGCTTTTCTTTCCAATATTTCTTGATCTGTTGGCAGCCCCTCAATTTTTCGATTAATCCGCCCTTCCTTTTCTAAATTTATTAAATACGCGTGCAATAAATCGATCGTTTTATCCGAAGAAAAAACTTCCAAACTCAAAGTTTCTGTTTGCAAATAATTATCACGCAACACTAGCTCAGCCACTTCATCCGTCATATCTACTAACAATTTATTCCGTTGCTTTAAAGTCAGATCTCCATTGACTATCATTTGATTCAACAAAATTTTCAAATTGACTTCATGGTCAGAACAATCAACACCTGCGGAATTATCAATAAAATCAGTATTAATACATCCACCCTGCTGCGAGAATTCGATACGCGCTTTCTGGGTAAAGCCTAAATTTCCTCCCTCGACAGCAACTTTACAGCCTAACTCATGCGCATCGATACGAATAGCATCATTTACCCGGTCACGAACAAATGCATCCGTTTCTGAAGCTGCTTTCACAAACGTACCAATGCCTCCATTCCAGAACATATCGACTTTGGCTTTAAAAATAGCTTTAATCAGATCATTCGGAGACATTTCTTCAACCATAACTCCTAATAACTGCTGAATTTCTTTGCTCAGCTTTAATAATTTTTCATTGCGACGAAATATAGCTGCACCGGAAGACAAAACAGACCTATCATAATCTTCCCAAGAAGAAGACGGGAGCTGAAATAAACGCTGTCGCTCCAAAAAGCTCTTTTCTGGGTCTGGATTAGGATCGACAAAAATATGGAGATGGTTAAAAGCGGCAACCAGCTTAATATGCCGAGACAATAACATACCATTACCAAAAACATCACCACTCATATCACCAACACCAATCACTGTAAAATCAGTCGTTTGAATATCTATTTTTAATAATTCACGAAAATGGCGTTGTGCAGACTCCCAAGCTCCTCTTGCTGTAATCCCCATCTTCTTGTGATCATAACCAGAGGAACCTCCAGAGGCGAACGCATCATCAAGCCAAAAGTGATATTCCTGTGAAAGATTGTTAGCAATATCAGAAAAAGTGGCTGTGCCTTTATCCGCAGCAACAACAAGATAAGGGTCATCTTCATCGTAACGCACAACACTAGCCGGTGGCTCTACGACAGCATTGACGATGTTATCGGTAATATCGAGCAAGCCTCGAATAAATATTTGATAACAAGCAATCGCTTCTTGAAGAACCGCATTTCGCCCACCTTCTGTTGGGAGCATTTTCGGAACAAATCCACCCTTTGCCCCAGCAGGAACAATAACAGAGTTTTTGACCTGTTGTGCTTTCATTAAACCCAAGATTTCTGTACGAAAGTCTTCACGACGATCTGACCAACGAATACCGCCACGCGCAACCTTAGCTCCACGCAAATGAATACCCTCGACACGCGGTGAATATACAAACACTTCGAACATAGGCTTAGGTAACGGCAAATCAGGAATCAATGCGGAATGTAGTTTGATTGAAATGTAGGACAGCGCATTTTGATTGTTATCCCTCACAAAATAATTGGTGCGCAGAGTTGCCATAATAACACTAAACAAATGACGTAAAATTTTATCTTCATCTAAACTGAGAACCGCATCCAACCCTTCATGAATCTCTTTGACACATTCGGCAACTAACGATTCTTTCTGTGGATCTTGCTCAGGAGAAAAACGGAGCAAAAATAACTGCACTAATCTTTTGGCTAATTCAGGATTATGATACAGCGAGTCAGCAATATAATCTTGGCTAAAGGTAAATCCGATTTGTTTCAAATACCGCGCATAGGCTCGCAATAAAGCCGTTTCCTTCCAAGACAATTGAGCTGTCAAGATAAGACGGTTAAACCGATCATTCTCCGCTTCACCAAACCAAACGCGCGGGAATGCTTCTTGAAAAACATCTCGAATGTCATCAATATTAATTGTTTTTCCATCGGAAGCAACGACTTGAAAATCGTTCACCCAAACCGTCTTGCCATGATCAAAATGGAGTGCGTGTGGAGATTCCCCGATAACACGAAAACCCATATTTTCTAATATAGGCAGAACGTCAGACAGTGGCGATGGAGAATCTGCACGATATAGCTTCAAATGAATCGTATGCGCATCTTTCGAAGAAGAGGAAAACATCAACTCTAACTGATGTTGAACACTTAATCGCTCAACATGGATAAGATCGATCACGGCAATAGTCGGATCATATTCTTCACGATACCCAGAGCCAAACACGTAACGATAGTGATTAAAATAATGTACTGCCTTCGCCGGACCAAATGTATTCTCTAAATTAGTCCTAAACAAATCTATCCATAAATGGGATACGGCAATCAGTTTTTTTTCAATGGCTTTATAATCATAATCATTAGGCGTTGTTGGATCGACACGAATGACAAAATGAACCCTGCCCAAAATAGATTCTGTCATTAATAATGTTGTAAAACTCGATTCAAATCCATGCAATTCTTGCAGCAAAATAGCCTGCATTTTTTGACGCAAGCTAGTATCGATGCGATCTTTTGGCAAATAAACTAAGCAGGAAAAATAACGATTATAGGTGTCTTTTCGAACAAACAAACGTGTTAATTGACGCTCTTTCAAATGCAGAATGCCCATAGACAAATCAAACAACTCTGCTTCCGTTGCTTGAAATAAATCATCTCGAGGAAGCGTCTCTAAAATATTAATTAATGCTTTGCCAGAATGACCGACAGGAGATAATTTTGATAATTTCAGTATATGAGAAATCTTATTGCGCAAAAAAGGGATATGTTGTGGACTACTATTATAAGCCGCCGAGGTATACAAACCAATCAATAAACGAAAGCCAACAACATTGCCTTTTTCATCAAACTGCTTAATACCGATATAGTCTGTATACGCTGGTCGATGAATCGTAGAAATAGTATTCGTTTTAGCCACAACCAAAATTTGACGTGACAACAAAATTTCACGGGCTCTGGCCGGTAAATTGGCTAGATTTTTTGACAACATTGAACTACTTTTTTCACCTAAAACGCCACACCCTGACCCAGAGACGGCATCAATCGTTCCGACATTTTTTTTGGTTTGAGAAAAACGATAATCTCGACTACCCAGAAACGTAAAATTATTGTTAAGTAGCCACTTCAAGAAATCAAGGGACTCATCCAATTCATTTTTTCAAGATAATCAGACGCTTTAATTAAATCACGAATGGCCCCTTCAACTTTTTGTAACATGCTAGACCAGCCACTAACCGCTAACGCAACATCACTTAAAACACGTGTCAAATTTTCTTTAATCATGGTTAAGGTGTTCGGATCTTCAATATAGTCTATTTCTAAATAAATGACGGCTTCTGCATCACAAGCTCCTTCTGTATCGTCAGCAAACATATGAATAATTTTCTGACTCTTATCACGCTGAACGTACAGATGGCCTGTATTAATAACAAAACGTACTGAAAATCCTAATCGATTAATCTCCATAATAGTCGAATCAACCAGAAATGGCATGTCGCGTTGACAAATGGCAATAACCGTATAGGTATTGTGATGAGAAGACTCAGGGTTATAAAGATAAATATCGGCCATTTTACTTTTTTGTTGACTCACATGACCCCACAAGGTTAATAGGGTCTCTCCTAGCTCTTCAACAGGACGAGAAATTAAGTCTTCGTAGGCAAGCGTGCCATAAAAAATGCGGCTAAATAGAAAAATCGGATGATTCTTAGGCACTTTGATTTTTCCTTTAAGATAGGCCGCAATATCATGAATCACGTGATCGCGAGATTCTTGCAATTTAGACATAATTTTCTCTACTTTTACAAAAAAAATAAGCGTCGATTATAGCAGTTACCTTTCCAAAATGACAAATCTAATCCGTCACTTTATGGCGCAAATAAGCCAACTCTATTTTATCTGGCGTCACCCAGTGTGGAGAATGTTTGATGAGATATAACGCAACATGTAAGATATCAATGGCAAAAGGCGGCTCATCTAGCGTCATGCTTAGCGGTGAAACAGCCATCAACTGATCAGGACGAACAATATCCATGCCTTGTGGATGAAAAGCATACACCCCCGTATATACTTCTTCTTTTCTCGCATCTATACCCACCCAAATAGAACGGGCATCAGGCGAAGCTTGATATTTTTTATAGGCCAAAGCGGCCAAATTTGACACGGGCAATAACGGTTTATTCCAACCGACAGCTAATCCCTGAGCAACTCCAGCCGTTAGCCGTATCCCTGTAAACGAACCTGGACCACAACCAAAAACAATGCCATCTAGACTCTCCCCCTGTATGTGCAGGCGTAATAAAATATCTTGCACCATATCTAAAATAAATTCCCCTTGGTGGCGGGGAGAGAGGATTCTATTTTCCTCATAGGCGCCAGACACAAATAGCGCAACAGAACAAGAATTGCCGGACGCATCAACCGCTAATATTTTCATTCACTTATCTCAGATAAAAAATCAACAACCTTTTGTTGATCACGAACCAATAATGCTCTAGGCATTGCTTTAAAAAAAAACTCGCCGTATTTTTTGTTAACATACGTAAATCACCAATAACCAGCACGCCTTTATCCGTTTCGCTACGGATTAAACGACCGAGTCCCTGTTTTAACATGATCACCGCCTGTGGAAGTTGATAATCATAAAAAGCATCATGCGCTGATGTTTTATACGCATTGATACGTGCTTTGACCACAGGATCCCCTGGAGAGGCAAAAGGCAGTTTATCAATACACACACAACATAATGCCGCACCTTGAACATCCACTCCTTGCCAAAAACTACTGGTGCCTAATAAAATCGTCCGATGACCCCTTTTAAATTGTTCAAGCAACGCATATTTACTCGCTTGACCTTGCATCAACACAGTGAACTTTTTGACAACCAGATCATGCAACATTGTATACGCCTGCTGCATGGCGCGATGACTCGTAAATAATAATAAGGAACGACCAGCGGCGGCTTCTAATACAGGCAATAATGCTTCTATCCAACGGGCAACAAAATCACCATGATTAACCGATGGTAAATAACGCGGAAAATATAACCGCGCCTGTTTTTTATAGTCATAAGGACTCTCTAGAAATAGTATCTTTTTTGCGGGTATCCCGAGAGGCTGAATAAAATGGTCAATACCCAAGCCTGCATCTAAGGTGGCCGACGCATAAATCCATGCTATCGTGCCCACCCAAACGTCAGAAAGTTTTTCTGAAAAATCAATCGGTGTTTTGTACAATAAAAAGCTACTGGAAAAGGATTCAAACCAAAATACAACGTTATGATTTTTATCATCTTGCTCACTTTGGTGTAAATCATGTAAAAATCGATACATACTATGAACACGCTGCCACGCAGACTCCAACCCTTTGCTACGTTGTTTCTGCTCAGATAAACATACCGACAACTCGTTTACTTGCTGACATAGCTCAGACAATGAGGAGAGGACCCGCCCCTTCTTCACAAAATCAACCCAAGATTCTCGAGCACCGCTATCACCCATCAGTAAGCGAAAATTGGTTATTTCCTGCTTCAGCGATACCGTTAATCGTAAAATATCGGGATGGTCTGAACCCAAAACCGCATACTCTGACTGAATATCTCTCAGCAAGAGCAAAAACTGCCGTGATGAAAAACGCTCACTTAAAAAACTGGAGGCTGATTCGTAAAGCTGATGCGCCTCATCAAAAACAACCGCGCCCACATCAGGTAACAATTTGCTCAATGATTCTTCTTTTAAGGACATATCCGCAAAAAAAAGATGATGATTAATCACCACAATATCGGCAGTCAAGGCCTCCTTACGTGCTTTGACGACAAAACACTGTTGATAAAACTCACAATCACTCCCTAAACAACTATCTACCGTACTGACAACATGCGGCCATATAGACGAATCATCAGCAAATGTATCAAGCTCACTAATATCCCCCGTTTTTGTTATCTTGGACCACCTACCCACGATTGAAAAATCTTTTATGAGGCTTTTACTCTCAAATAAATGATGATGCTGTGGCATATCTAAACGATACAAGCAAACGTAATTTGAACGACCTTTTAATAACACTATTTTCTTTTCAATAGCGAGAATTTTTCTTAGTGCCGGCAAATCTTTTTGAAAAAGTTGATCTTGGAGATTTTTAGTTCCGGTTGAAATAATCGCTTTTTTGTCATGCAATAACACTGGAATTAAATAAGCAAACGTTTTTCCAACACCGGTCCCCGCTTCTACGACCAGAGTGGAAGACGCTTGAATTGTTTCCTGGATCGCCTCTGCCATCCGTAGCTGCGCGTCACGGGAAATGAAATGGGGAAATATTTTTTTGAGACGACCATTCTCACCTAAAATAGGACGTAATGCATCACTCATCAAGATATGGCTTTAAATAGTCGAATTTATCCGGTTTATTTGCCCAGTCATCCGCATCGGGTGGCGCAGGCTTCACCGTGGTAATATTTTCCCAAGAAACAGAGAGTTTTTTATTAATTTCAATATATTTTTGATACGCCTCTGGCAAATCATCCTCTGACATAATGGCATTAACCGGACATTCAGGCTCGCACAATGCACAGTCAATACACTCGTCAGGATTAATCACCAAAAAATTCGGGCCTTCATAAAAACAATCGACCGGACAGACCTCGACACAATCGGTATACTTACAACGAATACACTGCTCTGTAACAACAAACGTCATCATTAATCTCCACAACCAAACTCACTACCACACCCTTGGTAGTAAACCGTCTTATCGTTATTTGCAACATCAACATCAGAAAACGTCTCCGGCGTAAGCGAATGAATTGAAACACCAAACATCGGTCGGCCAATTTCCGCTTCCAACAACGCCAACTTATCCTGACGCCGAACATCCAAACGTTTAAAATCACGACACTGATTATAAATACATGGATCGCATTCTAAACTTCTGGTAACTAATAAGTCAAAACCTGCTTGTTGAATTAATATATTTCGCTGCTCTACACTATGCTGGTAAAGAGGGTACCAGACTTTTCTCGACGCATAAGCCGGATGCTCAGCAACAAACTCAGGCAAATTTTTTAAAGACGGCGCTTGTTCACGCCGCTTTGCAAGCATCACCGTCACTTCAAGATCAAGATCTATTTCATCCAACCAGTCCAGTATAGGCGCACCCTTCAAAAAAGAGGCACACCAGTGAAACTTGATACTAGGGAAATTACGTCTCTCTCGAACAAGGCGTTCAAAATTATATTCAGATATTAATTGGACATGCGGAATGTTCCCGCTACTCAAATACTCGGCAATCTTTTGATGTCTAGCCGTCCATTCTGGTGCCGACCAGCCGGTATCGACAGAAACAACACAAAGACCAGATAAACACTGCCGCCGCGCCCACTCAATGAGCGCGATGGAGTCATTACCAAAGTTAGCAATAATAATATTTTTATACATACTAAAATAACGCTTCTAACAGCAAAGTTTCATTCAATGTTGGATGTTTTTCTAATAACTTCTGAGCACCAATGATTTTAGATAATAAACTATACACAATAGCTCTCCCATCACTGGCGTGGGTTTTCAAAAAATGATAACAAATGAGATACGCCGCAAACAAAATATCAGCGAGCGCTTTCCCTTGGCAATATTTAATCAACTCATACGATGATGCTTTGCGATAAAAATATTGGTTTAATACCCCTTGTAAGCCATCAAAAAAATTAATTTTATTTTCTTCTAGCCATTTTTTTGCTAACAACGGAGAAAACTGAGACCATTGCAATGCGCAGATGATCTCTTTTTTAGAAAATTGTTTGTGTACTGCATCGGATAACCACTGCTCAACTTGGGTCGTATCGTTAACAAAAAAATGATACGCATGACAACGACTTAAAATCGTTGAAGACAATGCGTGCTTACTTTCACTGATCAATATAAATAAACATCCCAAGGGCGGCTCTTCAAGGATTTTTAATGCGGCATTAGACGCGGCTATCGTCATTTTCTCAGCGCCAACAATAACAAAAATTTTTTTTCGTCCGCGCTGCGAGGTCTGATAAGCATGTGATTTCATCTCCCGTATTTGATCAATCCCTATCGTTTTTTGATTTTCTGGTGCAATAGGATAATAATCTCCATGGGTATTCGCAGAAAATAGCCGGCAGTCTTCACAGACGCCACATGCTTTTTTTGTTTGTCGCGAATGCCCACACAACAGGTACTGAGAAAATTGCTGTGCCAGCTCTCTTTTCCCTAAACCTGCCTGCCCTAAAAAAAGCAAGGCATGCGGCAGACGATCACACAAGTCAGCATCGAGTAACTGTTTAAAAATAGCGTCGCACCAAATCATCATACAATAGCCAATTCAGGGTAGTTTGATAAATAACCTTTTATATTTAAAAAAATAAGTATTAACTTATCATGATTTCTATAGATATGGTTTAAGGCCTCAGACATGGAGCTGACATCACTTTCATATTCATCAGAAACACGATTTCGTATGTCTCTTAAAATCAACCATTCATTTTTATCAGATACAATATTTAATTCTTCGAAACGATTAAGTTTATCTAAAAAAGATAATGACTTAACCGGTTCTTTTAAAAATTCTAACACTTCATTAAAACAAGCGTTGCCCGATAGTATCTTGAAGTTTACAGAAACGAAAATAAAAACTGATCTAACGCTTCCCACCTCTTCATCGATTAACGATCGGTAACGTTTAGCTCAAGAG
>JAJOJD010000025.1 GCA_021208965.1 Gammaproteobacteria bacterium | reverse complement strand
AGCCGGTCGCTCAGCCGTTCAATCGGCTGCTGAAACGCCAGCAGCACGGCTACGACCAAAAACCAGAAGTGCTAAGCCTGCACCAGAACGTCGCAGCATATCGCATGCCTCCTCACAAGCAGCGGCTGATATTACCGATGGCGAGCAACACGAACGCATCGTCAAGGATGAACTGGAACAGTACGTCGATGTGCTTCAACAGACGGTAGACTAACGGCTCGATTGTACTATGCACCACGCAATTGTCGTGGCCCGATGTTGGTGAGCAACTCTGACCGACTGTGCCCGCGCGGACATACGACAAGTTTATCAGTTTGCAATATACCTGTACAGCTACCTTCCGGTTTACCCAGGGCCTTTCAGTAGTCGTCTCAAGTCATCGTAATTGGGACGCGATTTGAGCATCGAAGGCACGTCGCGCGTCAGGCAGGCTGGCATAACCCATTTTCGCTGACAAGCCTACGATGAAATTATTGATGGCGGCAAGTACCTGAGCAAAGGTTTGATTTGTTAGGCGTGTCGCATCTTCCCGTAGCGTTACATCACGACGATAGTGCAGTCCGTTTTCAACTCCCCAGTAATCCCGGCACCAGTGTAATATCTGTTTGGCGGTGGCGCGATCAGGGGCACAACTGGTTATTCCGAAGACTGTTTCAGTTGATTCTTTGCCAGTGCTAACTATTCGCCGATAACGTTCCAGCTTAAAAACCTGGCGCACACCTGGCCAGTTGAGAAAATTGTCATTGTCCACAATAAGCGTTAGCGTACGCTTTTCGATGCGACCATGACCCCCATTGCATGTTTGCGCCGTTGTCGAGGGTAATTCTGGAATGAGCCAGCCGGGGCTGATACGCGGCGGGTCAAAGAAGCGTGCGACATCGGCATGTAGCGTCGGTTGGTTGTCCTTGATGCAAAGCAGATAATCGCCACCTCCTCTGAGGACTTCAACCGAAAAGTTGCGCTGCGTTTGCATCGCGTCGGCACAAACAACGCGTCCGGCGATATCAAGGTCAGATAATAGTTGCGGCGCAGCCACAATTTCGTTTTCCTTGTTGTCCACGATCACCTGTTTGAGCGTTATCCCCTCTTCTGGCAGATAGGCACTCAGTAAATGGACGCCGCGCGTGCTACCTTTTGGAATCGTGCCGCGCATCGTCTTTCCGTCAATCGCCACGAGTTCGCTCTGTTGTCCACCAAACGTCTCATGCAGGTAATGGCTGAATAACTTTTCTAATTCGGCCAGTATTACCACATCCTGAAGAATCGCACGGATCGTGTTTAAGCAAGGCACGCGGTTGTGCTTGCAGTCAAACATCTCAACAATCGCCTTCTTACGGTGTCGGATCCAGCCTGCAATGCCCGCCGGCTTATCTTCGCCAGATAACTTGGCCAGCAGCACCAGCACAAGCACCATGCCCAACTCATAGATGCGACCACGTCGATTGCGACTGTCTGTCAACTGGCTTAGTCGTGCCCTCAATTCAACAATGTTAACGTCAATTCCATCGACCTGATTAGCTTCCAATATGATATTCTTCATCTGCACCTCTTCTGGTAGTTGGTTTTGTTGGAAACTCCATTCTACCGGAACGAGGTGCATTTATCTTTGCCGACTACTGAAAAGCCCTGGTGTTGCGCTGGATAAAGTTGCTTCAAGCTCGACATTATGCGACGATAGGGGTGGCGGCTGTTACTCATGGGTGCTTCTCCTTTTGTTGTGATTAGCAGAAGTTACCCTGTTTGACAGCCGTTTTCTACTCCTACCCTCGAACTCTTAATTGTGTACGGTAGTGAACTTTATCGAAAGGCTGTGGCGAACGGTCAAGTACGAGGACATTTACATCAAGCAATATGATACCGTGCCTGCGCTGTATGCGGGTCTTGAGGCATACTTCCATCTATATAACTACGAGCGGCCGCACCAGAGCCTCAACTATGACACGCCGGCCGACGTACATTTTGCTGTCAAAACGGCAGCGTATAAACACGACCTGGTATCTTAATTTTGCCGATCTGTGGTCTTGATGATGGGGATCACTTTACCTTCTAATCATATCGGATTCTTTGCATACGCATATCACAGAGAAATGGGAAAAGGTGCCAGTATTGCTCGCACGATTTTCGAGCTAGCGCAAGGAGGTTCAGTCGATGTCGTTGGATCAGTTCCAAATCCTTTCAGCCCGAAAAACCATCAATGGAATTTTGTCGATTGCGGTCCTTTGGCAGGATGCTCAGCTATTCCTTGGCCGAGTTCACTCACAATAACGCCGATGGCTGCTGGCGAAAATACATGGAGTCGTCGATGATCAAGAGTCAAGTAGGCATACGACGGAGCGTGTATATGTCCATTATTTTATTCGTGTTCCTTTGCATGGGTTCCGTAGCGTGCAGCTCATATTATGACGAAGCAGCTATTCCACCGGATATTGCTCTAGTCAAAAAATTCGCGGTAGCCTTGATGGAGCATGACTCACTCGCCTACGAATTGGCCGTGGAAGGTACGCATGAACATATTGACGAGTGGGTTCACTCAACAAAAAAGCTGCATGACGTTCAGACAACTTAAGTTTTATGTAGAAAAAAATAAAACGCTTTCTTTTTTGGAGCAGCAATTGCAGTCGGCGCATATTTCCGCTGAAGCCATTCGTTTTTCTGACATTAATCAGTCAGAAGAAATTCGTGTGACGTTGATCGCGAGTTACCCTCAGTTTGTTCAGTTTATTGGATTGTTGTCGCAGTCTCCAAATGCTTTTCAAGTGTTGGATGTTTCTATTCAGTCAAGCAAAATAGTTATTCTTTTTAGAAAAAATGTGTGGTTGCGTACTCCCGTATCACCCATTACGTTTTTAGATGATAAACATCGATTGGAGGTGGCGCTGACGCCTCTGTTGCTTCCTCCTTTATCATTTCCATTGCGCTTGGATATTCACGAGGTCCAGTCGCCATTTATTCCTCGAAAAGAATCGGGCGTTCATGTCTATGATGTTAATTTTTTATGGCAGCATACGTGGCGTTGTGTCGGTACAGTAGAACAAGAGCATCAGATTCGTGGCGTTTTCTTAACATCATTAGGGGGGTCAGAGTATTTTGGTCTTAATTTTCCTTGGAGAAATAGTGATTGGATGGTGATATCTATTAACGCTAACGAAGTTATCCTCGAGCATCAACATACCCACGAACTCATTCATTTGTTGTATCCGGCAAAAAAATTGCGAGCAGTTTAAAGACATGCAAATTAATACTTATAAACCCAAGATGTTAAATATATGATTAACAGGGATGTGGCGAGCTTCTTCGCTAGTCCGGTGTTTATATTCGACGGTTTCTTGATCTAGCCCGTTTGAACTTAGGACCAAGCGATGAGGTATGCCAATTAATTCTGCATCCGCAAACATGACGCCCGGGCGTTCATTCCTATCATCAAATAACACGTCTAAGCCCTTTTCGGTTAGTTTTCGATACAGTTCTTCACTTGCTTTTTGCACCTGTGTTGATTTGTGTCGATTAATCGGTATTAGAACAACGTCAAATGGAGAGAGTGCTTTCGACCAAACGATTCCTTTATCATCATGAGATTGCTCAATCGCTGCAGCAACAATACGTGATATACCTATGCCGTAACAACCCATTTGAATAATGACAGGGAGCCCTTGATCATTGGTCACGGTCGCATTGAATTTCTTGCTGTATGTGTCGCCTAATTGAAAAATATGCCCCACTTCAATGCCGCGTGTAATCGTCAGATGACCTTTCCCATCAGGGCTAGGATCGCCTTCTTTCGCGTCGAGTAATTCTACGTTAGTGCAGAAATCGCTTTCGGTGCTAATTGCAAGCTTATCTTCACCAGAAGGTGCGATCACATGAAATTCATGGGATACTTTTCCGCCAATGCTTCCCGTGTCAGCTTGAGCTGCTCGAAAATTTAAACCCAATTGAGTGAAAATCTTTGTATAAGCGGCATAGAATTTTTGATACATTTCTTCAAGGGAAGCGGCATCGGTATGAAAAGAATAAGCATCTTTCATCGTAAACTCTCGTGCACGCATAACCCCAGCGCGAGGGCGTGTTTCATCGCGGAACTTTGTTTGAATTTGATAGAGCGCAATTGGCAGTTGCTTATAGCTTTTTAGTTCGTCACGCATCATGCTCGTGATGGCTTCTTCATGCGTTGGGCCAAGACAGAGACGACGGTCATGCCTGTCTGTGAATGTTAACAGCTCTGGCCCAAAAGTATCCCAGCGTCCAGACTCTTCCCAAATGTCTGAAGGTTGTACAGATGGCATCAGTATCTCATGACAACCTATGGTGTTCATTGCCTGTCGCACGATATGTTCAACTTTTCGCAATACGCGTAAGCCTAACGGTAGCCATTGGTACATCCCTGAGCCTAAAGGACGAATCATGCCAGCGCGTAACATGAGCTGGTGACTGATGGTTTCAGCTGTTGCAGGTGATTCTTTTTGAGTGGTTAAAAGGTACTGGCTAACACGCATTTTTTGTCTTTTTTAATCGTTGGATAAACTTAGTCTAACGAGAGTTCTAAAAAAATCAAGGGATGCTGAAAAAATCAGGGATTAGGTCTATAATAGGTAGCAGCTCTTGTAATGGATGGATCTTCGATTGAAAAAGTTTATAAAACAAAATTCGGTAGTGATGTTGATCGTCACCGCCGTGTTATGTGTTTCCCTGCTGTTAATATTTTATTTTCGTTTTCGTTTTCATGTTTGGTCGACATACCAAATTTTTGCGGATATTTATCATCCGATTGAGCTTTCGCTCAATATTATTGCCATTTTGCTTGCAGTGTTAGTCTTAATGATCTTTGGATTATTAATGTTGATGCAACATCATGCCTTGCGGCTAAAAAATGAGGTGATTGTTCGTGCGGGCATCGAAAAAGAGCGTGAAGACATCAAACTAGCCTTGTTGCAGAGTCAGAAGTTAGAGGCTGTTGGAATGCTGGCTGGTGGGATTGCGCACAATTTTAATAATATTTTGTATGCTATACAAGGTTATGTGCAAATGACCCGTGAAGATATAGATCCTGAGACCATTGCGCATCAAAATTTAGGCAAAGTATTAGAAGCGGTTGAGCGTGGACAAGAATTGGTCCAAGGAATTTTGTCGTTTAGTCGTCGGGAACATTATCATATGTCTCCTGTTGATTTACATGAAGTATTGCAGAGTGCTGTTCAGCTTTTGAAGTCGACGTTGCCAGCCTCGGTGGAGTTATTTGTAGACCTGCAGTTGCAGGATGGGTTTGTTCGTGGCAATCGCACCCAGTTACAGCAGGTTTTTATTAATGTTATTCGAAACGCAACCGATTCTTTAGGTGAGAAAGGGAAAATTATTGTTCACGCTGCTCGTGAAGATAATCTCGACAATTTAAAAAAAATTCGTATTGGATTAACATCAACAGCGTATTTTGTTATCCGTATTACGGATAATGGGGCAGGAATGAGTGAAGAAACATTGCGGCATTTGTTTGAGCCTTTTTTTACGACAAAAGATATCGGGAAGGGAACAGGCTTGGGTTTGGCGACAGCGCGGTCAATTGTTCGTGATCATCGGGGTGAAATTGTTGTACAGAGTGCTTTGAATGAGGGGAGTACCTTTATCATTTTACTGCCTGTTGTTACAGGCGCAGAGGAGAAAAATAATGGCTAATATATTAGTGGTAGAAGATGACGTGTTGGTTTCTGATATGTTAAGTCAAGTCTTAACGCGAGCTCAGCACCGAGTTAAAGTAGCGACGGATGGAGAGGATGCGGTGAATGTGCTCCAATCTTTTACGCCTGATGTGATGGTGACGGATATTTTAATGCCCAAAAAGAGCGGTACAACGCTAATTTCTGAGGTAAAAAATCAACACCCAGGAATGAGTATTATTGCTATTTCGGGTGGTGGTCGTGCTGATCCGATTGGCTATTTGGACTTGTCAGAAGAATTAGGCGCTGAAATTTCATTTGCTAAGCCGGTCGATAATGATGCGATTCTGATGACGATTGATTTAATGATGGCGAAGAAAAGAAAAAAGATTTAATTTAATCGTGTCCCGTTCTTTAAGCGAGTGGATTCATTATCTACATACTCAGCATTCACCACAACGTGAGTTTTCTGTTCTATCCTTAATGATGGAGCGTCTTGCGATCAAAAAACCTCAGTGCCCTGTTATTAGCGTTGCGGGTACCAATGGTAAAGGTTCAGTCGTTAGCTTTTTAGAGTCGTATTATGTTCGTCTACGATGTTCGGTCGCTGCGTATACATCACCGTATTTATTATCATTTAATGAACAGTTTCGTGTTAATCAGCAGTCTATCTCAGATTGTTTATTATGTCATTATTTTGAAAAAATTGAACGTGTTCGAGGAGAGCTTGCATTAACTTTTTTTGATGTGAAAACGTTGGCAGCACTATTGTATTTTGCAGACAGTGCTCCTGACGTGATGCTTTTAGAAGTTGGCTTGGGTGGGCGTCTTGATAGTGTGAATATGATCGATGCAGATATTGCTGTGATTACCTCAATAGGGTTAGATCATTGTGATCGTTTGGGGAACACCCGTGAAGAGATTGCACGTGAAAAAGTCGGTATTTTTCGTCGTCGCAAATTGGCTGTTTGTGGCGATGCTTGTCCTCCCGACTCGATGTTGGCCGCTGCGTGTTCATTAGAGACACGAGTTTTTTATCGAGGAAGAGATTTTGATATTATCGAAAAAGGATGCCGTTGGTCCTGGTGTAGTCGTGATCGTTGTATCGATAACCTCTCGCATTCTTTTTTATTGAAAGATAATATTGCCACAGCGTTGCAAGTGGCTGAACTGCTCGCGGAACAGTATCCTTCTTTACTCGCTTGGGATCAACGAGTGCTGAGAGAAACCATTTCAACCGCAACAGTTTTAGGACGACAACACGTCATTTCAGAGCAACCGTGGATTGCCGTAGATGTTTCACACAATGAAGATAGTGTTCGTCGATTAGTCGATTTTCTGAAACAACATGACAAGATAAGTGTAAAGGCGGTTTTTTCTGTCTTAAAAACAAAAGATTTTTCAATGATCGCGAGAGTCATTTCGCCGTATATCAGGGAGTGGCATATTGCGCCCATCCAGCATCCTGATGCGATGTCTATTGAAGAGATGCAGCGAATATTAGATCGTATAGAAGCAAGGTCAGTGGTTCACGTGTCGATCAAAGCAGCGTATGACTACGTCTGTGCAACATCAACGTTGCCTATCCTAGTATTTGGTTCATTTCACGTCGTCGGTCAGGTTTTAGACATTGCTCGCGCTCTTTGAGCAATGCTTTCGCGAAAGTGGTTTTTCTGCATTGGCGTGGCCCCGAAATAAACGCCATTTTTTGATCTGAAAAACAGAGGTGTTTGATGTCTTTTTCAAGATAGTGCAGCTTGACTATTGTGTATGTACCCTATAAAAAAGTCAGGAATCTAGCGCTGCCTTATCGTAATTTAGTTTTGGATGAGTGTCGTATGTATTGCTCAAACTCATGGCGAAAATGTTTGAGAAACCCCCCGACCGGCCATGCAGCCGCTTCTCCAAACGCGCAAATAGTTCTGCCTTCAATATTTTTTGCTGCACGCGCAAGAGTATCAATGTCTTGTAAATAGGCATTTCCTTGTCGAATACGTGAGACCAAGCGTGCGATCCATCCTGTTCCTTCACGACAGGGCGTACATTGGCCGCAGGATTCTTCAGCATAAAAATGTGATAGACGTTCTAACACTTTTACCATGCAGGTATCTTGATCCATGACAATCACTGCACCAGAGCCTAATGCGCTGCCAGCTTTTTGTAATGAATCGTAATCCATATCACAGTTCATAATGATATCCGCTGGCAAAACAGGCATAGAGCTGCCGCCAGGAATAACGGCTTTGAGCTTTTTTCCATGACGAACACCGCCGGCTAATGCTAATAAGCTTTTAAATGAGGTGCCTAAAGGAAGTTCATAATTGCCGGGTTTATTCACGTGGCCGGAGACGCAAAAAATTTTTGTCCCGCCATTATTGGGCTTGCCTAGTCCAGCAAACCATTCTGGGCCACGCTCTAAAATTACTGGAACCGATGCAAACGTTTCGACATTATTAATAGTGGTCGGTTTTCCATATAAACCAATATTGGCCGGAAAAGGAGGTTTAAAGCGTGGCTGACCTTTTTTCCCTTCAAGGGATTCCATCAGAGCGGTTTCTTCGCCACAGATATAAGCGCCCGCGCCAATAGTTTGTTCTAGGCGAAATGAGAAATCAGAATTCTGGATATTAGCGCCCAAATACCCTGCATGTTTTGCTTCTTCTAAAGCAGCATCTAGCCGGGCAATCGGTTCTTTAAATTCTCCTCGTGTATAAATGTATCCAAAAGGAATGCCCATAATATAAGCGCCAATACACATTCCTTCAATGAGTTGGTGTGGATTAAAACGCAAAATATCTCTATCCTTGCAGGTCCCTGGTTCACCTTCGTCTGCATTGCATAATAAATATTTTGCACCGAATGTTTCTGGTTTAATAAAGCTCCATTTTATGCCGGTTGGAAAACCTGCGCCTCCACGTCCTCGTAGCCCCGATTGTTTAATTTTCTCTAAGAGTTCGGCGGGGGGTGTTTTTTCGCGCAGGATACGTTGCCAAACGCTGTAACCCCCGACGCTGTGATAGGACGATAACGACCAAGACTCAGGCAAATGGAGGGTTCGATAACACACTTGGTTCATAGTGATAGTCACAAGAGTACCTCTTTTATTCGTTTGACGGATTCGTTGGCGGAATAACCTCTAGAATCTCCATTTCACAGAGTAAATCTTTTCCAGCGAGAGGGTGGTTGAAATCGACTAAAACAGAGTCTCTTTCGACTTGTCGGATAACACCGGTGAGTGTTTCTCCGTTAGGTTTGTCGAATTTGTAGATGTCGCCAATTTGTAAGACGGTGTCTGTGGGAAATCGATGTGTTTCCAGACGGTGCATGTTGTCTTCGCGTACAGGACCATAACCATCTTCCGGTGCTAACGAGACGCGGACTTTTTCACCGATAGTTTTTCCTAACAATGCGCGCTCTACCGGATCATTTAAGCTTTTTTCTGTGATAAGAAAACGCGAGGGTTGCGTTTGCTTAGTCGTATCTGCCACCGAATTATCCGCTAGTTTGAGTGTAAAGTGCAACACAACTGTACTGCCGATTTGAATAGGTGATGTCATATTATTTTACCCGATTAAAAGTGAATAAAAACAGCAACGCAACGCCGAAACAAATAGCCGCATCAGCGATATTAAATGTTGGCCAATGATATTGACCAATATGTGCATCGATAAAATCTACCACAAAACCATGATGTATGCGATCAATTAAATTACCAAGCGCGCCCCCAATAATCAGTGCCAGCGCTGTTTTTTGTCGAGCATATTGTTGTCGACACATCCAGACGATGAGGGCGATGATGCAGATGATGCTTACCCCTATAAAAAAAGAATTTTGCCAGCCCGCTGCCTGATTGAGAAAACTAAACGCAGCGCCTCGATTAAAAGCCAATGAAAAATTTAATAGCGGAAAAAAGGCTAAAGAGTCATTCATTAAATGAGATAAGGCTATTTTTTTGGTTATTTGGTCGACAACGGCCACAAAAATGCTTAACCATAGCCACGTTAATAGCCTATTCACGATTATCTTATTCATGTTGTTATGAAGGCCTTATAATGATTGATCGTAATCTTGGTAGCAACAAAAAACACGGTAAGGATAACAAAAATCCGAGTATAAACATACATTCCCATCCCCATGCGTTGACAGAGAAACCCGCTAATGGGCCAGCGATGATTCGGCCGATGCTCATGACCGCGGTTAATAACGCAAATTGTGCGGCAGTATGACGAATGTCACATACCGTCATCAAACAAGCGAGGAGAGCAACTGTTGCCATACCAGAAGCCCCTAAGTCTAAGGTAATGGAAAAAATAATTAACCATTTTATTGCGCCATAATGCGCTAATCCAACAAAACATACGTTAGCCATCGCCTGCAATAGTCCAAACATCCATAAGCTTCTGTAAATGCCTAGAGTTGGCAATAAAAATCCGCCCACGTATGCCCCCACAACGGTGCTCATAAAACCGATGGTTTTATACAAAATGCCAACGTCAGAAAGTGTTAAGTGCAGTTCTCGTAAAAAGAATGTTGTCCCTAAGGATTGAGTAAAAGCATCACCAAATTTGTAGAGAATGATAAATATTAGCAGTAATACAGAACATCGCTGCTGTAGAAATAGGCGAAATGGTTGAAGAAACGTTTGGATAAAATTCAGCGATTTTTCAATATTTTCTTGAACAATCGGTAAACGTAAAACGATACCCGCTCCGAGGAGCATCAGAATAGACATGCCAATGAAATACATTCGCCATCCATAGTGGTCAGCAAGGATCAAACCTAAACCGCCTGATAATAAAGTGGCGATCCGGTAGGCAAAAATAAATGCGGCTGACCCTAGGCCGCGCTCTTCTACGAGCAAATATTCTGTGCGGTAGGCATCGATCACGATATCTTGTGTTGCAGAAAATATTGCCGCTAGTACCGCTAAACCAACGACGAATTCAAGATGCTCTTCAGGGGATAAGTAAGCCATGCTTAAGACAATAACGGCTAACACTACCTGGCAAATCAGTAGCCAAGATTTTCGACGATGGGTCAAACAAAATGGCAGAGACAGCGCATATCGATCTAAAAAAGGAGCCCATAAAAATTTATAGGTATAAGGTAACCCCACTAACGTGAATAAACTAATATGGACAATACTGACCTGCGCGCTGGTTAACCATGCCTGTAAGACTGTTATCGTTAGCATGAGTGGTAAGCCAGAAATAAATCCAATCAGATAAACAGGCCACAGTCGAGGGCCAATCACACGCTTAAGATTATTCCACCGCAACAATGTCTACCCCCAGAGGAATACGCTCAAAAAACAAGCGTTGATTTAGCGGTTTGTTGACATCTGCGTGACTAAAATTAATGATTGTTTTTTGACCCAAATTTGTTTGGTATTCAATTTTTTCAATAGAACTATTCGGCGTCATTTTTAATAAAACTCCGATTAATAGCCCACTGTCATCACGGGTCGGTTTAAGGGTATAGTCACCGTTAGTTTCGGTCACGGTAAAATGTTGCAGTACTTGAATAGGATTGCCGGTTAAGAGCATTAATGGTAGCAGGTTGGGATCTATCGTTGTGGAGACTTTTTTAATGGTCGCTTGTTGCAAGCGTTGATCATAAATAACCAGCTCATGTTTTCGGTACCACAGTGTTTGTGGATGAGGTGAATCGGTATGCCAGTAAAAAAGCAAGGGTCGGTTAAACTGCATATGGCCCGTTGATTTTTGTAATATCTGACCATGATCATCTTCAACTGTCTGAGTAAAATCACTCGAAAACGTAATGACACTATTGAGTTTTTTAGCCAAAGTCTCGCTTGCCGGTAGGGCGTATGTGAATGAGCCGATGAGTAAGATTGCGTTAAAGACAAGGATTTTTTTTATCATTATATGAGATTACTCCACTATTAAAAGCTCTCCTGAGCGTAGGGTATAACGTTGATGGCACATGGCCGCTAAGGAGAGATCATGTGTGACAAGAATCATTCCTGCTTGAGTTTCTCGGGTTAATTCTTTCATCAATGAGACAATATTTAACGCCGTTGCATGATCCAGGTTGCCTGTTAACTCATCGGCTAATATACAGCGCGGGCCTGTGACTAATGCTCGTGCAATCGCTGCTCGTTGGCGTTCTCCGCCGGATAATTCAGCCATGCGATGTTTACGTCTAGCGGTTAGGCCAACGCGTTCTAACATATCCAACGCTTGATTTTTTGCATGTTCTGAAGATACCCCTCCAATCCATAATGGCATACAAACATTGTCGAGTATGCTGAATTCTGGCAGTAGGTGGTGAAATTGATAAATAAACCCCAAATAGCGATTGCGAAAATGACAGCGTTGTCTTTCTTGCATAGTCGCCATGTTTTGATTTTCAACGAGAACAACACCGCTATCTGGGCTGGCTAATCCGCCGAGAATATGCAGCAACGTACTTTTTCCCGAGCCAGATGCGCCAATAATCGCGATCATCTCACCAGAATGCACTGTCAAGTTGACTTCTTTTAAGACGGTTATTTTTTCATTCATCTCGTGATAAGATTTGCAAATATTGGCCGCACTTAAAATGATACTACTCATAGCGCAGGGCCTCTGCCGGTTGAACCTGTGCCGCGCGATAGGCTGGATACAAGGTAGCGATAAAACATAAGCCGAGAGAGACAGAGACAATATGCCAAACATCCGACCATAAAAGTTTTGATGGCAAGTAGTTTAAAAAATAAATATCCGCAGAAATGAATTGGATGTGGAAAATATTTTGTAACAGGTTGACAACCGCCGTCACGTGACTGGCTAATACTATTCCAAACATGGCCCCTAAAAAAATCCCCATTGTTCCAATCAAGCCGCCCTGAATTAAAAAAATACGCATGATCATTCCTGATGTTGCTCCTAACGTTCGAAGAATCGCGATGTCTGATGTTTTTTCATTGACCAACATGACTTGCATGGACACCAAGTTAAACACGGCAATCATAATGATCAGCAATAAAATAAAAAACATCATCGTTTTTTCCATCGCGATCGCTCGAAAAAAAACTGCCATATTGGGAGGCCCAAGAACGAACCTCTGCACTTGCAGGCAAGAAAGGATAAAGCATAGATTCTACGGTTTGCGCTTGATACGGGTCGAATAATTGAATGAATAAACCCGACCAAGTATTATCGATATCATATAATGTTTGCGCATCATGGATATTGATGAAAGCAAGACTATCATCATAGCCAAATCCTGCGCCTGCATGAAAAATGCCCACAACCGTTAAGCGTTTCAATCGAGGCATGACGCCTGCTAAAGACCATTGCAATTGAGGCGTTAATAAAATCACTTTATCGCCAATCATCGCCCCTAATTCTGCCGCGACTGCTTCGCCTAGTACAACATTAAATGTTCCTGGTATCAGTGGGTCAAAAGATCCGGCGATGAGTTTGTCGTTCAGGGCGACAATCTCTGTGGGGTAGTTTTTGCTGATTCCCATGATATAGACAGGGCTATTTACCTGGCCGTCCCGTAAAATTCCTTGGCCGCTGACATAGGGGGTAACGGCTTTTACATTCGGAATAGTCTTGAGTTTGGTTAAAAGGTCCTGATTGTTTGATAGATGGTTGGCAAGATCGGTCACTGTCAAGCTGGGGACCATCTGAAAAATTTTTTGTTGAATTTGTTCATCAAAACCATTCATGACCGATAAAACCGTAATCAGCACAAGGACGCCTAAGGCAATCCCAATGACCGACAACAACGTAATAAACGAGATGAAGTGGTTGCGTTTTTTGGCGCGTGTATAGCGTAAACCGATGTAAAATGAAAGAAAACGCATAAAATAAAAGTCCTGCAACGTCTTTAAGTTCAGTAAAATAAGATGACGAGCACAAAATTTTAGATGATTCGGGCGGAATAGTACAATCATTTTGCAAAGATAAAAAACTTCCTGCTGCCAGACCTATTGGAACGTGGTATAGTTGAAAATTGTGTGACGTTATTATGCGAGGAACTTATGGGGTTTAAATGCGGCATCGTTGGTTTGCCGAATGTTGGTAAATCCAGCTTATTTCAAGCCTTGACGCAGTCAGCGAATGCAGAGGTTGCGAATTTTCCATTTTGTACCATCGACCCCAATGTTGGCATGGTTGCTGTTCCTGATCCAAGGATGACGGCGTTGGTTATGATTGTCCAACCTCAAAGAACAGTGCCAACCACGATGGAATTTGTTGATATTGCTGGGCTTGTTGCAGGTGCTTCTGAGGGAGCGGGATTGGGTAATCAGTTTCTCGCGCATATTCGCGAAACAGATGCGATTGCTCAAGTGGTACGATGTTTTGACAATGACGATATTATTCATGTGAGTAATCAGGTTAATCCTCAGAATGATATTGACACCATTCACACAGAATTGGCGTTAGCAGATTTGCATACCGTTGAAAAAGCGCTTTTGCGTGCCAACAAAAACGCGAGAACAGGCGATAAAGAGGCTTTAAAAGAGAAAGCGTTGTTTGAGCGCGTGAAATCCGAACTTGATCAAGGCATTGCGATTCGAACCTTGTCTTTCGATGACGATGAAAAAAAGATGGTAAAAAATTTGCATTTATTGACTGCAAAACCCATGTTATATATTGCGAATGTCGATGAGCGTGGATTGGATGGCAATAATCACCATGTCACTGTCGTGCGTCAACATGCTGAAAAAGAAAAAGCGAGCGTTGTGTCAGTCTGCGCTGCTTTTGAAGCGGAGCTATCAGGATTGAGTGACGACGATAGGCAAATTTTTTTGAATGATCTTGGGTTGAAAGAGTCGGGCCTTAGTCAAGTTATTCAAGCGGGGTATGATCTCCTTGGGTTGCAAACTTATTTTACCGCGGGTAAAAAAGAAGTTCGCGCTTGGACTATCCAGCGTGGAGCCACTGCTCCGCAGGCAGCGGGAGTGATTCATACTGATTTTGAGCGAGGGTTTATTCGTGCCGAAGTGATAGCTTATAGCGATTTTATCCAGTATCAGGGTGAACAGGGTGCTAAAGAAGCGGGAAAATTGCGTCTAGAGGGGAAAGAATACATCGTAAAAGATGGAGATGTTATCCACTTTCGATTTAATGTTTGAAAAATTTAGACCTTGTTCAAAGTTTCTTTAACAATAGTACCAAAAAGCCAGCACAACCTTTGCAAACTAGTATTGATTTTTCTTTTTATCGTAAATAATTGGCGATCAAATAACGTCATTACGCCCATACGATATTTTTCTTAATTAGGTTGTGAGATTGTCCTGGACAGATCTTTCGAAATATCTGTTCTTGGCCAGTCTTTCTGGTACAATCAATTTTTTCAATGTGGACGAAAAGTATGCCCTTTGATTTCGTAGATAAAGGTCGTTATGATGAACGTTATCGTTATGAAGAAGGCGCGTTGGCAAGAGAACGCCGTCGAGCTGAGAATGAAAAAAGAATAAGAGAACACAATCAAAGAAGAGATGCCCGGCTGCTTCAGATAACATTTGATATCGTTCAACAGGTCGCTACCGAAGCAGATTTTTCCTATCTTGAATCAAATATTGTTTTCTGGTCAAATATTTTATTGCAAGTCGATGCAAACACCGCTTCTTATTTTATTAATAATCAATCTCAATTGAGTATCGCAATAAGTAACCATCTACAGGGCATTTTATCTAAATTACAGCTAAAATGTTTTGTTTTCACAGATGACTTCCTATCGAAATCAAATTTGCTTTCGCTATTTGGCTTTATACAATGCCAACACGTAAATACCGAAAATTCTCTTTTTTTTAATCAATTTTCAATATTTGTACAAAAGCTAAAAGAAAATGAAGTATTAACACGCGATGAAATATTATGTTTACATCGCATGATATTGGATCATCAGGACTCTCAAGATTTTATCGATAAAACATTAATAAATCTTTTGAGAGGTTCCGATACGTTGGCTCAATTAGCAAGAAGAAGAATTGAGCAAAAAGTATTAAATATTGATCAGTCTAGTTTTCGTCAACATTTTACCCGTTTTAAAGAACGTGTTTATCAGGTGCCGTTAAATACGGAAACGCGGGAAACAATCGAGCAGGTTATCCTTGTAGGTATTGAAAAGATACTCAGCGAAAAAGAGCAAATTATAGAGCACGTGCAGAAAAATTATGGGCAGCTTTATCTTCTTCATGAAAAGCTGCCATTGCACACAGATCATGTTCCTCAAACTTCTGCAGGAAGTTTTGGTACGGTGTTAGATGACTTATTAATAAACTTTTTTGCGGCATTTATTATCGCGGATAGCAAAGGGCTCTTGCACATTTTTTGTGAAAAAATAAGCCAAGGTTTTTGTTTTGAAGGACGCACTAGAGAAGCTTTAACGTGGGCAGCTTTAAATTCTGATATACAATCCTTTGATGACACGATGGCCCACTATATTCACAAAGAATATCTTCCTTATATGATGGTAATGACCGAAAAAAGTCTAGAAGAGTTAATGATTGAATCGGATGTCATAATAGTTTTATTATGAAACGCCATAAAAATGACTCTTGTATCCCTCATGAAACCTATGCGCCTGATGGAAAAATAACTCTTTATGGTGTAAAGAGGTACTTAAAGAATATACTTTTTATTGAAAAGGAAGAAGATAATCGATGTATTGAAGAAGCAAAAAATAGTGTTGATCAGCGTATTGATGAACTTTTAAAAAATAAAAATGCACCGTTTCGTTTTTTAAGAAGCATGACATTGATTGATTATAAAATACATGCTCTAGAAGACTTAAAAGCCCGTTTAGGATCATGCGCTCTCTTGTCGGATGTTTCTGTTGCTGCAAAAGAAATGGAGGCGCTGTATCCTAAAGTGAATGCAGGCTTCTTTTCTAAAAAAACAAAAGAGTTAACGGACAGATTTGAACGCTATGATGATACTTTAGTCCTTAATCGATGATGCATTACCTAGTATCACTGTTTACGATAAATTTATCGCAATGTCTTCTAAAGGCTGCTATTTATGAATGTTTTTAAGTTAGGTGGAAGTTGCTGAAAAATTCTAAGGAGAAACGACGCCTAAAGAAATCACGAATTTTAATGCTTGATCTACCGATAAATCTAAAGCAATCACATCCTTTTCTTCCGCAAAGACAATAAATCCTGATGTGGGATTAGGCGTTGTTGGAACAAATAAAGTGACAACACTTGATTCTCCGGTAATCAGTGTATTAAACGATTGGTGGCCTTTTCCCGTTTGAAAGGCGATAGTCCATAGACCTTCTCGCGGATATTGAACTAAATATACCTTGCGAAAAGCTTGACCCTTCGTAAACATAGTATCGAGGACTTGTTTAACCCCTAAATAAATCGTGCGCACGAGGGGGATTTTGCTCATCAACAAATTCCACCAATTCATGAGCGTTCGCCCGATAAAATTGGCGGTAAAAACGCCCGTCAAAAAAATAATCACTAAGGTTAGTAGTAAGCCAAAGCCTGGTATGTTCACTCCAAAAGGGATATACGCGGAAAAATAATTATAAAAGCTGGTTAAAAATTCAACTAAAAAGTTGATTGCAAACAAAGTGACGATAATGGGTATCCACGTGAATAATCCCGAAATAAAATAACGACGGATGGTTGCAAGCATTATGTCTCTCCTGCCGCACTATTTTCTTCTTTCGTTTTAGCTTCCTTCTTATCTTTAAAGTCTGTGGCGTACCAACCTGTGCCTTTTAATTGAAATCCAGCAGCAGAGACCTTTTTTCGTAGGGCTTTTTGACCGCAAGCGGGGCATTTCACTAATGGAGAATCGTTGATTTTTTGTAGTTCCTCTCGCTCTTTGCCACAAATATTACAAATATACTCATAGATCGGCATAAAAACTCTCTTAAAAAAAGATGTGCCTATTATCCTAGAATCCGCGGTTAAAAGCTATTCCCTTCCCTCAGATTATTTTGGTTTATAGAGAGCTTCTAAAGTCGCTTTTTCCAAAACATGTCCTTTCATCGCTTTTAATAAATCATTCATCATAAAACCACGTTGTAATTCTAGTTTTTTTATTTAGCGCGTACACTTTAACGGTATAAAGATGTTCTTGATCAGGAGGAGCGCAACCACCAAAACCCGCGTCATCTTCTTTACTTAATCGCCATTCTGTTGGGATAATGCCAGAACTCCAGCTCGTTAGCCCCTCTAATAAGTCCATCGTAAGGCTTGCATTTTCAGGTAATTCTCCAAGCGCTGGGTTAATATTTGCTACCGTCCAATGAATCCATGTAAAACCACACACGGGGATAGCATCGTGATCTAAAAATAAGAGGGCCAACGATTGTGTATTCTTAGGTAAATCTTGCCAAGCGAGATGAAACGAATAATTGGGCTTCACATTTTTTAAAAAAGCAGATCCTTTATGACCGATTTCATCTTTAAAATAGCCGTTGACAATACTATTGGATGTTATTTTCATAATACTTCCTTCGATGAGAAAGCGATATTTTATCCTAAAATCAGGCTAAAAGCGTTTTTTTAGTAAAATTTTTTTATAAGATTTTCCTTGCGTGTGGTATGATGTTTCTGCTGTCAAGCGGCCATCTCTTCCTTAATTCATCCTTATATTTTATCTTTACTGAGTCATACATGCGTTTATTATGGGTAATGCTTTTGGTTGCATGTCTGTGGTGTTTTATCCCAGAAAAATCGTCCCCTAGATTGCCAGATAACTTTTTTTTACAACCAATGTCTGTGGTTTTGACGGTGACGTCACTGGTTAAGCATGATACCTGCTATCAATCGTTTATGGCGCAGCCAACAGGGCAGGATTATTATTACCAAGTAGCCTGGTATCACTGCTCGAATTTTTTGGTCCATGTGGGTGATGTGTTAGAAAGCAAGGTGGTGTTAAAGCCGGTATACTCTTCGAATAGCCCTGGCGCATTTAATGCAGAAGGGTGGGCTAGGCAACATCATGTTGTCGCACGTGCTACGATTAAATCAGCAAAGAAAATCGGTGTGCAGCGGAGTGCTGTGTTGACTGTTCAACGCTGGCGAGAAACGATTGATCGTTTATTTGAAAAAAATATTACAGACGCCGAGGTGAAAGCGGTTTTGGAGTCATTAACCTTAGGCATTACACATCATCTATCTTGGGAGACAATTCAATCGTTTAATTTGTCTGGCACACGCCATATTTTATCCATATCTGGCTCACATATGGGCATGATAGCGATGATCGCTTATGGAGTATTTTTTTTTTATTTTTTCGTGGCGCGCTTATTTTATTGCCACGCATGAATGCGCATTATGCGGCGATGGTGATGGTGGTTTTATCCGTTGCCGCTT
>JAJOJD010000062.1 GCA_021208965.1 Gammaproteobacteria bacterium | reverse complement strand
TATAGATTATTTTGGATTAAGGATAGTAAGTTTTTTATTGTCGGGAGGGCTCAAAAATGACTAGTCAAACCTTTGCTTTACGATTAAACACATTGTTGGATCGTTTTAATTTTCCACAAGAAGCAGATGATCGTGAAAGTACTGCTTCTGAATATTTTCATCTTTCTAAAAAAATGACTAATATGATTTTATCCGGTGTATTTTTACCAAGAATCAGTATTATCGAAAAGATCGCCGAAGATCTACTGGTTGATGTTGAAGAACTGATCGGTTAATTTTTTCCTCGGAGCATGCGAAATTCATAACCCGCATGCTCTGTACATTTCTTAAAATTCCTTCCTGCAAACTCGTAAAGTTCAATACAATACCAGCACTATAAGTTGTCGCATCTAAAGCGCCACCTATTGATCGAACACGTCCAACTTTTGCGGTTAGACTCACATAAGGAGTAAGGTCATAACTTAGGCCTGCTTCAGGCTGATATATTGCGCCACGACCAACATCAATATCGCCGCCGCCTGCCGCTCCAATAAAAAAGTTACTAAGCAATCTGATATTATGCCAAAGAGGGGACTGAATACCTGCACCAATGAGTCCGGTTGCATAGCTTCCTGCATTTCCAGCATATGCGCCTGCAGCTTGGCCTTTCACAAGCCAAGTGTCATTAATTTCATGGCTGATTTCTATCACCGCCATATCAATATCTTCTACAGTAGAAGACTCACTGAAGCGTTGTGGATCATGATAAGTTTCTGTTTGGGCACTCATTTTCCAGCCAGAAAAAGTATAGTGGCCATCTCCCATATTACTCACAAAAGATTCAGGACTAGCATTATAGAATTGATAATTAAGGTTTAACGATGTAACAGCACCTTGAAACTCTCCACTTGGCGCAATGACATAGCCGCTTTCTAGTATTAGGGCTAAGGCTTGAGTCAAAGAATAACCTAATCCAATGCTTGGTTTATACATTAAACCACTTCCAGTGTCTGTATTACCACCGCCGCCTGAACCGATAGCCCCTTCAACGGTATAAAATAACTTGGGAGATACGTGATGTTGATACCCGAGGAGGGTGAAAAAATCCATATAGCCCGATTTTGAGCTATCGTAGGCGCCAGATGTAGTAATGCCAAGATAAATGCTCGGGGTTAAAAATACCCCTCCTTTGGCACCGGCCAATTGCATCGTATCATTCAGGTCATCGCCATTTTCATCTTTTGCATTATGGAGATAATAAGATTCTTGAAACATACTCAGAAAAATTCGATAGAAATTAATTCCTTGATTTGAAAAAATCCCGTCCAAGCTAGTGGCGCTAGTTCCTCGATAAGCAGGATCTCCCATTAATATATGACCAGGAACAGAGAAAGTAAAGGCAAGATGGTAATCATGGATACCGTAACCTGGGTAGTTTAAGTAAACGTACTGTAAGCCCAACTCGACATAAGTAAAGTGATACTGGATTCCAACATGCGAGCGTGACATGAAACCACTGAAATCTGGGTTAACATCGTTATGCGCGCCACCGCCACCTGCAAAATAACCAATATCTCCCCATAATTTATCATAAAGCGGATGACTGTAACCCGTATTGGCACCGATGACGAACAGGCCGCCTAAGTCTGATTGAATAGCGCTATAAATTGATGGGCCAATATAGAATCCTTTGTAAACATCAAAATTCATGCTGGTGCCCAGTAAGCCAAGATCGCCTTGAGTATCACCACGTTGGGCAGCTTCATACGATAAAACGAAGTCGGTTGGAATATTATTTAATGTATATTCTGCGCAAGCCGTTCCGGTGAGAAGAAGTAAAAGAAGAAAAGAAAAATGTGATTTCATCGCCGAATCCATGATAAGATGATTATTAAAACAGGCGTAAGCATATCTCTTTAAATATAGAGTTTCAAGAAAAATGAATGAGTTATATAGCAGTGTTCCTTATGAACATCCTGCGTGGATAGAAGTTGATTTAAAAAAGTTTAAAGAAAATATTGCCGCCATTCGTGACTACGTGAATCATAAAAAATTGTGTATCCCAATTAAAGCAAATGCGTATGGTCATGGCTTGATTCCTATCGCAAAAGCAGCTGTTGAAGCCGGTGTTGAGTATCTTGCAGTGTCGTGTTTGCAAGAAGCCCTTTTGCTGAGGCGGGCGAATATTCACTGTGCGATACTCGTGTTGGGCCCTATATATCCGAATCAAATTGAATATTTTTTAAAACATAATCTAGATATCACCATTTCATCACTTGCTAAAGCACAATATGTGGTGAATGCGTTTAATGCATTAAACTATTCAACACCGATAAAAATTCATGTAGAAATTGAAACCGGTATGCAGCGGACAGGCGTTCGTATTGACAGCAGCCAAGCTTTATTTGATTTTATTGATCAACATCCTTTTTTATACGTTACCGGCGTGTATACCCATCTGGCAACAGCCGATGATCGTCATAGTACGTTTACGATTAGGCAAATTCAGTTGTTTTTGTCCTTTATGGAACAGGCTAAAAAACGTTATCCCAGGGCTATTTTTCATGTGGCAAACTCAGGGGGAACGTATTATTTTCCTCAGGCTCATTTAGATATGGTTCGTCCAGGTAAATTGGCCTTTGGATATTATGTGACAGAACATCCCTTAACCCAACCTATTTTTTCTATTAAAGCACGTATTTCTTATTTCAAAGTTGTCGAAAAAGGGATGGGTATTAGTTACTTACATCAATTTGTCACTTCTAAAAAAACACGGATTGTGACCGTACCGATTGGCTATGGTGATGGTTATCGCCGTGCTTTATCCAACAAGGGCGAAGTATTAATTAATGGGAAACGTTATCCGATTGTTGGCATTATATGTATGGATCAGCTAATGGTGGATATTGGTGATGATAGCGCGTATGTGGGTGACGAGGTTGTTTTGGTCGGTCAACAGGGGAATGAAAAGATGACGTTGGAGGAACTCGCTGAATTATGTGGCACCGTTTCTTCAGAAATTCTTGTGAACTTCAATGAACGTCTTCCACATTTATATTTAGACGGCGAGAATACACACTGGGAATTTAATATTCTAAAGGGAACGACATCAAATTCCTAGGCTCACTTTCATGAATTTTCGCGTTTTTTTCGCCGAGTCACTAAATTCTTGATTGTCGGAATCTGAGCCATAAGCAATTACCCAGCCTCTATACTGAATAGCTTTTAATTCCTCAAGAAAACGAGAAAAATTTAATGACCCTTTACCTAAAATAGTAAAGAGTCCTGCTTCTCGTGCGGAAGGATAAGAAAGGCGATTTTTTTTAACCTTTGTTAACACGCGTTTGTCGACATCTTTTAAATAAATATAACTCACGCGCGATGAGTATTTTTTTAGTATACTGAGTGGCGTAATGCCCAGGACTTCAAAATGCCCAGTGTCAATTGAGAGAAAAACAGTTTCTGGGTCTGTTTTCTCCATGAGTTTAGCCACCTCTTTTTCAGAATGAATGACCGTCCCGATACGTGGCTGATAAACGACTTGCATGCCAGCATCGTGAGCTAAACGTCCAATTTTATTCAATCCTTCAACCAGAAGTTTAAATTGACCAGGGGATGCTTCAGGTTGTTCTTCTAACATAAACTGGCTGGAGTTTTGAAATGTGTTATTAGCGCATTCAAATACGACAATTCTTTTTGCCCCAATCGCGTTCAGAAAATGCATATGGTCGAGAAAACGATTAATGGTGTCGTTAAATCGATTCTTATCCGTGAAATAACTATGGAATTGAGCGCTTGAAATCTTGACGCCAGATTGCTTTAAACTATTTTTAATCAAAAAAGGATCTTGTGGAAAACGTTGAGATAATTCGCAACCATCAAAATTTGCTTTGCTGATGCTATCCATCGTGCTATTTAATGTGGCATCACCTGTTTTATGTTGCCAGGACAGCGATGCAATACCAATCTGCATAGAAGGGCCGTTGTGTTGCATGATCAATCTCAATGATGACTATAGAAGGAAGTATATAGTGATCGATAGACGCATTTCAATATAATCCATTTAAATTACTTCTTGGAGATATATCGGGCATTCGATATTATCGATTTGTTTTTCTTGAACGTGGGGATGGACGGTGTTGATTTGGTTGACAAATAATATATGTTGTTTATCTCCGTCGTCGACATAATCAATAATCCAGCCAGTTTCCTCGCCATTCACGGCATGAACTAACTCGCCAACCGTTAAGGGAAGGTTTGTTTCTACTATTCCACGTAAAAGTTGGTGTTTGAGTGTTCCTTTAAAATGAAAGCGAGCAATAATTTCTTGTCCTAAATAACAGCCTTTTTTAAAACTTATCGCATGAGGAATATGGTGAAGATTTAACCGTTGCGGAAGAAAAAAATCGCTCGTTTCGGGATAAATAGTGGGTATACCTTGATAAATACGTCGTATTTTCTCATCGCTACTCGATTCATGAGCGTTTAATTCACGTTGAATGAGGACACATTTGGAAAATTTTGCATACGTATTTAGATGTGAATAGGCAATCATATTCATCGATTTAGGCAAATACAGATCAAAGGCATCGTCATGTTTCATCACAATATCTAACGTGAATACGACTCGACCTTTAATGTTACAAGCTGCCGTAAATTGAGGGGTATGTAGACGCAAGGTATTCATATCACAGGTGAGTTGTCCTTGTAAAAATTTTTTTGCGCCGATTCCATGGCATTCTAAAACGCTCATCATGGTAGGTAACTTAAAATATCCAGTGGAGACTGAATCCAAGCAAAAGGAGGGTACTTTCCTTGTTTGATATCTTCAGTGCCATAACCATATCCAACGGCTAAGGCGGCTATATTGGCGGCATGAGCTGCTTGCATGTCAATAATTGTATCGCCAACAAACCAACAATCTTTGGGGAGCATATTTATTTTTTCGCACGCATATAATAATGGCAGCGGAGAAGGTTTTGCATCGCTTGTCGTATTGCATCCGACGATGCACCTCGCGGTATTTAATAATGGGAATTTCTCTGCTGATTGTTCTGCGCCTTCCTCTGTTTATTGGTCACAATACCCCATGGAATTTTTTTCGTATTAATGTGTGCTAATAATTCTGTCACACCCTCAAAAAACGTTGTTCCTTGATGTTTTCTTCTTAAATAAATTTCGCGAAAAGCATCGCGAAAAGTTTCGTAGCTGATCTGTGGAACATATTCTGTGACCAAATGAGTAAAGATGGATTCTGATCCATAACCAACGATACGACGAGCTTCTTCAATACTAAAATGTTTTTTTGGTTGATAACGTTGTATGGTTTCATTAACCGCCATCGTCAGGTCATACGCCGTGTCGAGCAATGTGCCGTCTAAGTCAAAAAGAATCGCGTTCCGCATAGACAAGATAATTCACCTTAATGTTATCACTTACATAATATGTTTTCGTGAGTGGATTATACCCCATTCCGACCATTTTTTTGAATGTAATATTGGCTTCAAGACACCACTGTTGTAATTCTGAGGGACGAATAAATTTTTTATATTCGTGCGTTCCTTTCGGTAACAATTTTAAGACATGTTCACCGATAAGCAGCGCCGATAAAAATGCTTGTGGTGTTCGGTTGATGGTTGAAAAAAATATTTTTCCATTTTTTTTTAACATATTGCTTGCTGCTTTGATCAATTGGGCTGGGTCAGGAACGTGTTCTAATAGTTCCATGCAAGTGATGACATCAAATTTTTGAGTAGGATGTTGTTTCTCGAAATCTTCAAGTGTCGATGTCACATAGGTGGCAGAAATGTTTTTTTCTGCCGCGTGTAAGATTGCGACCTGAATTAAAGCATCATTCGCATCTAGGCCAGTGACGCGAGCATTCGTATCAGCGAGAGATTCCGAAAGAATGCCTCCACCGCAGCCCACGTCTAAAATATCGATTGTTTTGGATAGATCGATGTTTTCTCGAATAAATTTTAGTCGAAGAGGGTTGATGTCATGCAAAGATTTTAACGGGCCGCGCGGATCCCACCAATAGGCGGCTTCTTGAGCAAATGTATTGAGTTCGTTATAGTCAATATTTTTTTTCATTTAGGTGGCTGATGGCTCTGCTTTTTCAGGCATCTTATTGTCTTTGCTGCGGTACGTGATTCGACCTTTTGTCAAATCATATGGTGTCATTTCAACGGTAACGAAATCGCCAGTTAGAATTCGAATATAGTTTTTACGCATTTTTCCAGATATATGCGCAATAATGATTGGGCCGCTTTCAAGTTGAACGCGAAACATCGTATTTGGCAACGTATCAATTACTTTACCATTCATTTCTATCTGGTCTTCTTTTGCCATGATACCTCTAAAATTTAACGTAAATAATGTCCTAGCTATAGGTTCAGCGAGAGTATACCCTATTTATGTAATTGATCCAGATATTTTTCTGCATCCAGTGCGGCCATGCATCCGGTTCCTGCGGATGTAATGGCTTGACGGTAAATGGCATCGGCGACATCTCCCGCAGCAAAGACGCCATCCACACTCGTCGCTGTTGCATTTCCATTTAATCCGCTCTTGACCGTGATATAGCCGTGATTCATCGCGAGTTGTCCTTCAAATATACTGGTATTGGGAGTGTGTCCAATCGCGATAAAAATTCCCGTCACAGCAATAGTTTTTGTTTCGCTTGTCTGAGTATGTTGGATGCGCACGCTATGAACGCCTTTTTCGTCGCCTAAAATTTCATCGACGGTATGAAACCATTCAATGCGAATATTGCCCGCGCCTTTTGTTTTAGAGATAAGCTTATCGATAAGAATTTTTTCGCTTTTTAAGGTATCTCGACGGTGAACGAGTGTGACAGATTTGGCAATATTTGATAAATACAGCGCTTCTTCAACAGCGGTATTGCCACCACCTACTACCATGACATCTTGATTTTTATAAAAAAAACCATCGCAGGTCGCGCAAGCAGAAACACCTTTACCTTTAAATGCCTCTTCAGACGGAATGCCCAAATATTTGGCGCTCGCACCCGTAGCAATAATTAATGCATCGCAGGTATATTCATCGACATCTCCGCTTAAGCGAAACGGTCGTTGCTGTAAATCGACTTGTCCAATATGGTCAAAAATAATTTGTGTGTCAAAGCGTTCCGCATGTTGTTGCATACGAGCCATTAAGTCAGGGCCTTGTAACCCTTCTATGTCGCCAGGCCAATTATCCACTTCTGTCGTGGTCATGAGTTGTCCGCCTTGTTGCATTCCAGTGATTAACACAGGTTTTGTGTTTGCCCGCGCGGCGTAAACAGCCGCAGAATAACCGGCAGGGCCTGACCCTAAGATAATCAAATTATGGTGTTGCGACACAGTAAACTCTCGAAAAAAATATTATATCTCATTATACTGGTCTTTCTTGTGATTGTAAAAGTGAAAGATGTGAACAAACTTCGAGAAGTCGCTGTTATCTGTATTGTTGGCTTGGCCTTAGTCTTTTTTTTGGCTTTGATCTCATTTCATAGCACGGATTCGAGTTGGACTCATGCCGGGCACGGAGAAACACAAAACCTGATTGGCGTGGTTGGTGCATGGGTGTCTGATCTTTTTTTTGTTTTATTCGGCTATGTCGCTTTTATTCTTCCTGTGCTGATTATTGTCATAGCGATCATGCGTTGGAGAAGTTCTTCCGAACAATTCTCATGCGATCCTTATTGGCTGCGCGTCTTGGGGTTGGTTGTTTTTTTATCTATGTCAACAAGTTTTTTATCCCTGTATTGCAAGCCCTTTTCAACGATGCCTTCTGGATCAGGAGGAATACTAGGAGATCTGATAGAAAAATTCTTAATGAGCGCTATTAGTGGGACCGGAACAACCATTTTTCTCTTGATTGGCATCTTATCTGGTTTAACCCTCTGTTTACATATCTCGTGGTTTAAAGTGGCTGACGCGATTGGCTATGTCATCTTATTGGCTGTCGCTAAATTGTGGCGCCAAATACCCAAATTGAGTTGGTCTAAAGCTAGATCGTCAGAAAAAGCCTCTTATTTGTCTGATGAAAAAGAAGATCTTCTGGAGGTTCGGCCAATGTTACGAGCTCCCTCCGTTCTGCCCAGAAAAAACATCCCCTCTCAGGAAGAGAATCTGGTTTCGTTTGCTCCAAAAAAGGCGGAACAGAAGGCAGAGAAAGTCGAAAAAACACCAAACTCTAAGCCGGTATCCCGATCGTTATCTCGTGGAGAAGAGGTCTTACTTTCATTGGACTTACTGAATCAACCCCAGCATTTGGAGCAAAATACACTGTCTTCTACAGAGTTGACAATGTTGTCCCAAGAAGTAGAGCAACGTTTGATGGACTTTGGTATTAAAGTGGATGTTGTTGGCGCCCACCCCGGTCCAGTGATTACTCGTTTTGAATTACTGCCGGCTCCGGGGGTTAAAGCCAGTCGTATTAGCAATCTTGCGACGGATTTAGCGCGTTCTCTTTCTGTTGTACGTGTCCGTATTGTTGAAGTCATTCCAGGCAAGTCCGTGGTTGGTTTGGAAATTCCAAACCGTGTTCGTGAAACCGTATATCTCAAAGAAGTTTTAGAATCGCGTCAATATCAAGAGGCAAAATCTGCCGTTAGTCTCGCTTTAGGTAAAGATATTGCGGGGCATCCTGTCGTCGTCGATCTTGCAAAAATGCCGCATTTACTGGTTGCAGGCACCACTGGATCTGGTAAGTCAGTCGGGCTCAATGCGATGCTACTAAGCTTGTTATATAAAGCGACTCCTGCCGAAGTGCGAATGATTATGGTTGATCCTAAAATGTTGGAGTTATCAATTTATGAAGGCATTCCCCACTTACTAACCCCGGTGGTGACCGATATGCGTGAAGCAGCTAACGCATTGCGTTGGTGTGTTGCTGAGATGGAAAAACGTTATCGTTTGATGGCAACGCAAGGGGTCAGAAACTTGGCGGGTTATAATGAAAAAATTCAAGACGCTAAAAAGCGTGGAGAATCGATACAAGCGCCAGAATGGTATGCCAGTCAAGTGGAGAATGGTGAATTGACGACTTTGCCCACTATTGTGGTGCTGATTGATGAATTTGCCGATATGATTATGGTGGTAGGGAAAAAAGTCGAGCAATTAATTGCAAGAATTGCGCAAAAAGCGCGTGCGGCAGGAATTCATTTGATTTTGGCGACGCAGCGTCCTTCCGTCAATGTTATTACAGGGTTAATCAAAGCGAATATTCCCACACGTATTGCCTTTCAAGTATCTTCGAAAATTGATTCAAGAACTATTCTTGACCAACAGGGTGCTCAACAGTTACTGGGTCACGGCGATATGTTATACCTTGCGCCAGGCGCGGGTGTTCCTGTTCGTGTTCATGGCGCATTTGTGGCTGATGAAGAGGTGCATCGGGTTGTTGCAGCGTGGCGTGAGCAAGGCGCGCCGGATTATCTAGAACTGGGGTTACAGCAGCATGATGATGATAATGATGGCGAAGATTCTTTTCGAGAAGATTCTAATGATGGCGAACAAGATAAGTTATATGATCAAGCGGTGCAAATTGTCATGGAAACGCGAAAAGCATCCATTTCTGGCATACAGCGTCGATTAAAGATTGGTTATAATCGAGCTGCGCGTTTAGTTGAGACGATGGAGACAGCAGGAATTGTCGGGCCAATGGAACAAAATGGATCGAGGGAAGTGCTGATAAAGCACTAAAATTCTCTTGCACGAAAGTAGTGGACAAGAATCATCGAAATCCGGCATAATGGGTTTCGCATAAGATAAAATTTCTGTAGACCGGTCTTTTTCCTATCTATTTTACATTAACAACATAAGTGAGAACCCTCCGTATGAGCAGAGTCATTAATGATTTAAATCAGCTAAAACTGATGAAGACAGAAGAGCAAATGGATTTAGCTAAAGAATTTGGTATTCAAAATATTGGTCGAGCTAAGCGTCAAGACATTATTTTTGCTATTTTGAAAGAACAGGCTAAAAAAGAGCAAGATATCACTGGCAGTGGTGTTTTGGAGATTTTGCAAGATGGATTTGGTTTTCTGCGTTCTAGCGAAGGCTCTTATTTAGCTGGCCCTGATGATATTTATGTTTCGCCTAGTCAAATTCGTAAATTTAATTTACGTACTGGAGATTCAGTGGTTGGTAAAATTCGGCCCCCTAAAGAAGGTGAACGATATTTTGCCCTCTTAAAAGTCAGTACGATTAACGGTGATGATCCTGAAAGTGCACGAGATAAGATTTTATTTGAAAACTTGACCCCATTGTTTGCAGAAGAACGCTTACGTGTCGAGTGTGGAAATGGTAGTACAGAAGATATCACTGCTCGTGTGATTGATCTTATTGCCCCTATGGGTAAAGGTCAGCGTGGTTTGATTGTATCACCACCTAAGGCGGGTAAAACGATGATGCTGCAAAACATTGCGCATTCAATTGCGGCTAACCACCCTGATTGTTATTTAATTGTGTTATTGATTGATGAACGTCCGGAAGAAGTCACAGAGATGACCCGTTCCGTTAAAGGTGAGGTGATTGCCAGTACTTTTGATGAGCCTGCGTCGCGTCATGTACAGGTCGCGGAAATGGTGATTGAAAAAGCAAAACGTTTAGTTGAACATAAAAAAGATGTTATTATTTTATTGGATTCTATTACTCGTTTAGCACGTGCGTATAATACGGTTGTTCCTGCCTCAGGTAAGGTATTGACAGGGGGGGTTGATGCTAATGCGCTGCAGCGTCCAAAACGTATTTTTGGTGCAGCTCGAAATATTGAAGAGGGGGGTAGTTTAACCATTCTTGCCACTGCGCTTGTGGATACTGGTTCTAAAATGGACGATGTCATTTTTGAAGAATTTAAAGGGACGGGTAACTTAGAGCTACATTTAGATCGTCGTATTGCCGAGAAGCGTATTTATCCTGCGATTAACATCAATAAGTCAGGCACTCGTCGTGAAGAGTTGTTGACAAAACCAGATGAACTCCAAAAAATGTGGATTTTGCGTAAATTATTACACCCGATGGATGAATTGGCTGCCATGGAATTTTTGATTGATCGTTTAAAACGTACCAAGACAAATGAACAATTTTTTGAAGAAATGAAAAAGTAACACCCTAAGGACTAAAAAGTATCATGAGTTTAAGTTATAACGTCAGCGAGAATTTGATTCGCGATCTGATAAAAAATCAGAAGCGTGATCGTTTTTGGCGCAATGTTCGTTTTTTTTATTTGGATAGCCTTCTTCAGTGTTGCTTTTTTTTTCGTGTTGCATGGATTGCCCACGAAAGTGCATGAAAAACCAGAAAAACCCTATGTTGCGCTTGTTCGCTTAAATGGTTTTATATCCACAGAATCCGCTTTTTCTGCGGAAAAAGTCTTGCCGCAACTTCAAGCTGCTTTTTCAGATAAAGAGGCAAAAGGGGTCGTGATAGTCATCAATTCCGGTGGTGGGTCTCCAGTTCAAGCATCTATTATTCAAGAAAAAATAGTCCAGTTAAAAAAACAATACCATAAAAAAGTGATTGTTGTGGGCGAAGATGTTCTTGCTTCTGGCGCGTATCTGGTGGCAATGGGGGCAGATGAGGTTTATGTTAATCCTGACACTGTCACAGGATCCATTGGTGTGATTATGGAAGGTTTTGGATTTACTGATGCCATCAAGAAATTGGGGGTCTCTCGTCGAGTATATACCGCCGGTGATCATAAAGATCGACTCGATCCTTTTACGCCTG
Source organism: Gammaproteobacteria bacterium (assembly GCA_021208965.1). Lineage (GTDB taxonomy): Bacteria > Pseudomonadota > Gammaproteobacteria > JAGOUN01 > JAGOUN01 > JAGOUN01. The sequence goes on along the minus strand of JAJOJD010000062.1, from coordinate 7,455 downwards.
CTTCTGATGCGGATAAACAAAAAATGATGAGTATTTTAGATGAAGCCCATGAGCATTTTATTGCTATTGTGACGAATGCTCGGGGAAGTCGTCTGAAAGGTGATCCAAGCGTACTATTTTCAGGCGACTTTTGGTTAGGTTCTCAAGCAGTCAAGCTTGGTCTTGTTGATGGCTTAGGCAATCAATCAGACCTTGTGCCTCACATTTTTCATGTGCATCAATATGTTGATTATAGTGAAGAGCCGTCTATTGTGGATTACCTTTTTAAAGGGCTTAAAAGTGAGTTAGATTGGAATTTAAGCTATCATCATCATACGTTGATGGCGCGTGTATAATAGCCCCCTCGCTTTTAGATTTTTGCAAGATAAGGAGTTTAGAGTGGAACAGTATCGTGGTACAACGATTGTTAGCGTACGTCGTGATAATACGGTCGTTATTGGTGGCGATGGCCAGGTATCCTTAGGTAATACCGTGATGAAAGGTAATGCGCGAAAAGTTCGTCGTTTATATAAAGATCAAGTGATTGCAGGATTCGCCGGTGGAACAGCAGACGCATTTACATTGTTCGAACGTTTTGAGGCAAAACTTGAAATGCATCAAGGTCACTTAACGCGTGCTGCAGTAGAGCTCGCTAAAGATTGGCGTATGGACAAAATGTTGCGTCGTCTTGAGGCCTTATTAGCGGTAGCCAATAAGGACGCTTCTCTTATTATCACCGGTAATGGAGATGTCATAGAACCTGAGTATGGTTTGATTGCTATTGGTTCAGGTGGTGCATTCGCACAATCGGCGGCGAGAGCGTTGATGGATAACACCAAGCTTAATGCAAAAAAAATTGTTGAGAAATCATTGCATATTGCGGCGGATATTTGTATTTACACCAACCATCATTTGACGATTGAAGAATTATCTTTCTAACATATTTAAAATAAATTGAGATATTACTATGTCTGTTACAAAACTTCCTTTACCACATGATAACGTCGTCTTATCGACAGAAGTTCCAATGACTCCGCGTGAAACGGTGCACGAATTAGATCAAGATATTATTGGTCAAGTCGATGCCAAGCGAGCAGTCGCCATTGCCTTGCGTAATCGTTGGCGACGTATGCAAGTTCCCGAGGATTTGCGTGATGAAATTATGCCGAAAAATATTTTGATGATTGGTCCTACGGGGGTAGGTAAAACAGAAATTGCTCGTCGTGTAGCAAAATTAGCAAAGGCTCCTTTTATTAAAGTTGAAGCAACTAAATTTACCGAAGTGGGCTATGTCGGCCGTGATGTTGATTCGATTATTCGTGATCTTGCTGAGTTGGCAGTGAAAATGACTCGTGAACATGAAATGCAAAAGGTACGTACAAAAGCAGAAGAAAATGCAGAAAATCGTATTCTTGATGCCTTATTGCCTCGTGCGAAAAATGTTTTTGATGACCATAATGAACCACTGGAAGAAAATAAAACGCGACAATTATTTCAACGACGTCTCCGTGATGGAGAGTTAGATGATAAAGAAATTGAAATTAAAGTGTCAGCGGCGGGATCTATGGGTTTGGAAATCATGGGCCCACCTGGCATGGAAGATATGACCAGTCAATTACAAAATATTTTCCAGTCGATGAATCAAGATAAAGTTAAGCCTAAGAAAATGCCCATTAAAATCGCACGGCGCATTTTAGAAAATGAAGAGGCGGCAAAATTGATTGATGAAGAGCGTGTGCGAGAAAAAGCTATTCAAAACGTTGAACAAAATGGCATTGTGTTTATTGATGAAATTGATAAAGTCGCACGTAGAGCTGAACGCCAAGGTGGCGATGTTTCTCGCGAAGGTGTTCAGCGAGATCTTTTGCCATTAATTGAGGGGTGTGCGGTTAATACCAAATATGGTGTTGTGAAAACGGATTATATTTTATTTATTGCATCAGGTGCATTTCATGTGGCTAAGCCTTCTGACTTAATTCCAGAATTACAAGGTCGTTTGCCGATTCGTGTTGAGTTGAAGGCATTAACGATTAAAGATTTTATTCGTATTTTAACCGAACCTAATGGTTCGCTCATTAAACAGTATACGGCTCTTTTAGCCGCAGAAAATGTCACCTTAAAATTTGCCAAAAAAGCGATTGAACGTTTGGCTGAAGTCGCATGGCAAGTGAATGAGCGTACTGAGAATATTGGCGCACGTCGTTTGCATACGATTATGGAACGTTTATTAGAAGAAATTTCATTTGAAGCGAGCGACCGTTCGGGTGAAACAGTGAATATTGATCTTGCGTATGTTAATCGTGCACTAGAGGTATTAGCTGCAGATGAAGATTTGAGTCGGTATATCTTATAGGAAAGTTTTACGATGCTAGCCTTAAAGCGACGCGCGGCAATTGCTGCGCTAGAATACGCTAAAAAATATAGTGTTATTGGTATTGGCACAGGTTCTACCGTAGATTGTTTTATTGATGAGCTTGTTGCGATTAAATCGACTATTGATATGGTGGTCTCTAGTTCTGATCGAAGTACTCAAAAACTAAAAGCCTTGGGGTTTCATGTCGTTGATTTAAATTATGTCGGAACCTTGCCTATTTATATTGATAGTGCGGATGAAATCGATAGACATAAGCGTATGATTAAGGGTGGCGGAGGTGCTTTAGCCCGTGAAAAAATTTTAGCCATGGCTAGTCGTGAATTTCTTTGCATTGTCGATAAAACTAAGAAAGTCGATGTGCTTGGAAAGTTTCCCGTTGCCGTTGAAGTGTTACCTTTAGCGAGAGGATTGGTTGCTCGGGCAATTTTAAAACTCGGTGGCAATCCTGTTTGGCGCGAGAATTTTTTTACAGACAATCGCAATATTATTCTCGACGTTCATGATCTTGACATGACCGATCCAATGTTTATGGAAACCCAAATAAAACAACTCACTGGAGTTGTCGAAAGTGGTATCTTTGCGCTGCGTTCTGCCGATCGATTAATTTGTGCCGAAAACGAGGAATATAGTTGTGAAAATTAGTGCAAGAAGATGGCCTTATATTATTCAGCCTTGTTTAGTTGTTTTTTATGCGGCATTTGTTTTGGTTCTGTTGCATTTTGATGAGCATTCTGCCGTGTTTGATGCAGTGGCTCTTTGTTCACTATTAGCAACTGCATTTGCATTTTTTATTATGCCGCGAGCTCCGTTGACAAAATTAAAAAATGTTTTAGGGGGATATGCCATTTCTCTGCTATCAGGCGTTTCTTTTTCGTTGCTCGCACAAAAAGTGCTTGCATATTTTCCGGCGTCTGCTGACATTGTATTGATGGTTTTTGGTTTGTTTTCACTGTTTTTTGTCATGGTGTTGATGATTGCTTTAGACTATCGACACCCTCCTGCAATGGGTTTAGCGCTTGCATTATTAATTTTGCCATGGACATCCATTGGGTTGTTGATGATTGCACTTGCTATTTTTGTTATGGCCGGTGTCTATAAAATTTTCTACCCTTACCTTCAAGCGCTATAAAGGGTAAAACAAATGCGAGATAGATTAAAAAGATTAAATACAGAACCTCACTATACGATTACGACGCAAGATTTGCCTCTTTGTTGCCCTGGAAAAAATATGACAATAGTCGATGCGCATCCGCGTGTTTTTTTATTCGCTTGGAAAAGATGGGGAGGCGTCGTGTCCTTATTGCAGTGCGAAATATACCTTAATCAGATCGGAAAAAAATAATGGCTAATTTTTTAAGCGAATTAAAAAAACGCCGAACATTTGCGATTATTTCACATCCAGATGCAGGTAAGACAACGTTAACTGAAAAATTGTTGTTGTTTGGAGGAGCGATTCAGCTAGCCGGTACAGTGAAAGGGCGCAAAGCTTCTCGGCATGCAACGTCTGACTGGATGGAAATGGAAAAAGAACGCGGCATTTCTGATACACGAGTTCTGTTATGCAGTTTCCTTACAAAAATTGTATCATGAATTTGTTAGATACTCCTGGGCACGCGGATTTTTCTGAAGATACGTATCGTACATTAACCGCTGTTGATTCAGCACTCATGGTTATTGACGCAGCAAAAGGAGTGGAAGAACGTACGTTAAAGTTAATGGACGTTTGTCGGTTGCGAGACACGCCTATTTTGACTTTTATCAACAAACTGGATCGTGAAGGCCGTGATCCTATTGATTTATTAGATGAGATTGAACGGGTATTGAAAATTGAGTGCGCGCCAATAACTTGGCCGATTGGTCAAGGCAAACGTTTTAAAGGCGTATATCACCTCTATCGCGATGAAATTATTTTATACCATTCCGGCAAGGGTGAAAGTATACAAGAAACGAAGACTATTTTAGGGTTGGATAGTCTTGAGGCACGTGAGAAATTAGGTGATATTATTGATGATATTCATGCTGACATTGAGCTGGTGCGTGGAGCTAGTCATGAATTTTCGATTGATCGTTTTTTGCAAGGGCAATTAACGCCTGTTTTTTTTGGTTCTGCGATTAATAATTTTGGCATTCGTGAGTTGCTCAATGATTTCGCCGAGTACGCGCCTGCGCCCCAGGAGCGAGAAACCGATCAAGGCATGATTCAAGCAACGGACGAAAGATTCAGTGGATTTGTTTTTAAAATTCAAGCGAACATGGATCCCCAACATCGTGATCGTATTGCATTTTTACGGGTGTGCTCTGGTGTTTATAAACACGTATGCGAGTCATGCAATCTCGATTAGCAAAAGAAATCCAGATTAATAGTGCCCTAACGTTTATGGCCGGAGAGCGTGAACATGTGGATGAAGCGTATCCAGGAGATATTATTGGTATCCATAATCACGGCAGCATTCAAATTGGTGATGCCTTTTGTGAAAAAGCAATCGTGAAGTTTCTCGGTATTCCTAATTTTGCGCCTGAGTTATTTAAACTCGTGCGTTTAAAGGATCCTTTAAAATTAAAGGCATTACAAAAAGGTTTATTAGAACTTTCTGAAGAAGGAGCAACACAGGTATTTCGTCCGTTGACGAATAATTATTGGATTGTTGGAGCAGTAGGGTCATTACAATTTGATTTAGTGGCACATCGCTTGCTTTATGAATATGGGGTACAGTGTATTTATGAGTCGGTATCAGTTGTTACCGCTCGTTGGGTATATTCTGATGATGCTAAAAAGCTTGATGAATTTACGCGCAAATGTGATACACACTTGGCTTTAGATGCCGCAAATCAGTTGACTTATCTTGCACCGAGTATGGTTAATCTTTCGTTAACGCAAGAGCGTTATCCTAATATTGTTTTTTCAGCCACAAGAGAACACTAGATTTTAGGGCTTCTTACCTGTTCTAATGTGAGACATTTCTCAACATTAAGTAAGACGGTTGTTCTTTATTTGATACGTTTTTTTCTGAAAAATAACATAACTTGTTGATTTTAAAGTAAAAAAAATTTTTTATCGTTAAATAGCCCATGCTTTTTTTGCCGTTTTCATGTATTGCAAACGCATTTGAGTATGGCACAATGAATCATGTTCAGGACGAACACGCTCAACGGATGAGCGAAAAGTTAAGGATGCTGTTTTTCAAGGATGTAGATTCGCACAGCTAGGATGGCATAGCCTTTTCGGGATAGTGAAGGCTTATTGATGCGAACAGGGACGAACTTCGTGAACGGAATCAACGAACAAGGGGTAACTGGCTACGTTGCCCCTTGTCCTTTTTAATATTCCTTATGAACTAATACCGGTTTTTTCCTAGTTGCTGTACTGGTGATCCTTCTATTTTTCGGTTTTCTTCTCTTGGAGAAAGAGGGGTCTCGTTTTCAAAAAAAGTAAATGGAGAGTTTGATGGATCTCGCTCTGTATGCAACGAGTTCATTGGTGCTTTTGAAGCTAATTCTTCAGTCAATGAATGCGCATAATTTTCAACAGATTGTAAAAAATTAATTTGTTGGGCCAGGGTAAGATTAGAAATGGTAATCGTTGTCTTTAGCTGTTGAGCCATCATTTTTTTGATTAAAAAGAGTGTTTGATTGTTTTGGTCAGAAGAAATTTCTTCTGGTTGGAAATCAGAGCTCGCAACTGAAGTAGCTTCTGTGGGTCTTTTTTTTGATTTTTTTTGATTTTTTCTTGATGTTGGTGTGTCAGCTTTTATGAGGTTTAGTAATTGGAAATTTTTATGACAAAGCTGCATGAAACAATTAAAAATTGTTTTATTCACTGACGAATTCCCAAAAGGATACAAAACAATCGACTCTCCTGGGTGATCACTTTTTTGTAGATCTAAAGATTCGTCTGCCCACATTTTAAAAACAGCTAGTTCTTCTAAGAGATATTCTTCACATAAAACAGAGGCTTTTTGTAGATCAAATTGAATTTCATTCTGCGTTAACTCTTGTTCCTGCGCACTAACAAAACCTTGAATAAATTTTAAGATCACTCTGTTTACTGATGAAAAAAAATGCTCTCTTTTATTATATTCAATGGTAATATTTTCACGAGCTTGTTCGTATGGCGTACCTGTCGTCCAATCATTCCAGTGTGATATTTCGTACGGCATGGTTAAGCGTTGAATCAGGTGATTATTTTTTTTTAACCATTCTGTGCCAGCTAGCAAGGAAGAATCAAGAGCCATTGTTGCAGTCTTTCCCTTCATTTCCTCAGTATGGCGGTGTAGTGAATCTGCGATGACAATACGACAGATTGTTGATGAAGAATATTTTTGATTTACTAACGCAATTATTTCAGCAAAGTTTTGTGTTTCTTCGAGTTCAGCCTGTTTATCTTTTTCAGTTTTTTGATCACTCGACACAGCATAAGAGGACTTAATACTGATGGGCAAGTACAAAAAATGCACTTTTTCAGATAGGGAAACTTGTGCATTAGGTTCATCATTAGATACACTAACTTTAAACATGGGATTTCCTCTTAGTTGCGATTAAACTCGCTTTTTTTTCATATACAACCTTTTCCTCCTTAGAAAAACACTATTCCAACAGCTTATTATCTCAAAAATATTTATTTCTGCCAATTTATTTTTCTTTTTGATTAGATATTAGAATTGTTTTTAATTTAAACAAAAAATTGTCAGTGCGTTCTAGTTTTCGCCAAAGAAACATAATTCGTAATATAATATTAAAAAAATAAGTGGTTAACCATTGACTTTTGTTTTCTACATTAGGTTCAATTTATATTCTTTTCTTCTTTGGCATAGTTTTCTGAATGAACGATGTGAATAATTTAATCAGCTTAAGAAAAATAATTTTTTACATGCCAGGTAATGTTTATTGGACTGATGTAGATGGCGTTTATCAAGGGTGCAATGAAAATGTTGCGATTATTCTAGGGGGAGGGTCAATTGAAAACGTTATAGGAAAAAATTGCACGAGTTGATTAGCGATAAAAAAAATGCAGAACTTACTCGCGAAATAGACATGAGCGTTATGCGGAATAATCAAGAATTGATGCTCGAGGAAGAAGGTTTAGATATTAATCGGAAAATGGC
>JAJOJD010000080.1 GCA_021208965.1 Gammaproteobacteria bacterium | reverse complement strand
TTGAATAACTTAACCCCTTATGAGGTTTATCGTGGCTTTGATAAGCCCTAGTATTTATTAATGTTTAACAGTAGTTGTGAAAGGCAATACTACTTTTAACTGTCCAAGTTTTTGGGCGCACCATAATTTTGACAAAACCATTACACTCACCTGGCTTTAAAATGAAAAGTCTTGTTCAAAATTTAGTTCATCAAGAAAAACCAAAAAATATGTAAGCTTGCTGATAAGACAGTTTGAGGATCTAATTGTTGACAATAATCAACACAAAACTTATCATATATTTAAAGCACAAATTGAGCGGCAGTTATGCGTAAAAAGCATCCCGACAAAGATATCGAGAAAGCTATCTGTTATGCAGAAAAATACGGATGGCGCTATAAATCATCCGGGGATTCGGCGCATGCATGGGGAAGATTGCTTTGTCCTTTGCATGCGCGAGAAGGCTGCAGTATGTCGGTGTGGTCTACACCTCGCAGTACGTCAACACATGCCAAACAAATTATTAAAAAGGTAGATGCTTGTCAACATATTCAAGAGGGGGGGGTCAATAAAATGAAAAAAAAGTTACGACGTTATTCTTTTACTTTGGTTTTAAAAAATGTTAGTCAACAAACAGCTCATCTCGAAGATAGTTTATATGAAAGTGGCTGCGATGATGCTCTAATTAATTTTAGAGATAATGCCGTATATTTAGATTTTGACCGGGAATCTGATTCATTAGAAAATGCTGTGATTAGCGCTATTCAATCTGTCGAATCTTCTAGGGTAGGTGCAGAGGTTGTAGCAGTAACACCAGAGGACTTAGTGTCAGAATCGGATATCGCTAAACGATTAAATAAAAAAAGACAAATGGTGTCGTTATGGGTCAAAGGCGAAAGAAGGAAAAGCCATCCATTTCCGCATCCTGTTATGAAGTTAGCGGATCGTTCTCCATTTTGGCGTTGGCATGAAATAGCTCAATGGCTATATGCCAATAAGTTGCTGGTTAAAAAAGAAGACGTTGAAAATGCACATTTTTTAATGCATTTAAATGCGGCGTTAGAAGAGCGAGATCCTGGCATAACTCGATATCGTCAACATTTACTGCATAAACTTTACGCCAGCCATTTGCCAAATTAAAAGCTTATGCAGGAGATGAAAGTAGTATAAAATTTCATAGTATTATTATACTCAGTATGTACATTTGGAGTAGGGCAGGGTATACTGCATTCCTTTTAGAACTTAAGGAAAATCGATCATGTCACGCCAAAACGAAGTTGTTAGCACCATTGATAACCATATTTTCACCTTGCGTGGCGAGCGTGTTATTCTTGATTCAACTTTAGCCGCTTTATATGGTGTTGAAACCAAGGTGCTGCTACAAGCCGTTAAGCGTAACCAAGACCGCTTTCCCATTGATTTTATGTTCCAACTCAATGAGCAAGAATTCGAACACTTGAGGTCACAATTTGTGACCTCAAGTTGGGGTGGTCGCCGCTACGCTCCTTACGCGTTTACCGAGCAAGGGGTTGCAATGCTATCCAGCGTATTACGCAGCCCTCAAGCCGTTCAAGTCAATATCGAGATTATGCGTGCCTTTGTAAGACTTCGTCAACTACTCGGTTCGCACAAACAACTAAAAGCGCAGATTGAAACCTTAGAGAAAAAATACGATAAGCAGTTTAAGATCGTCTTTGATGCCATTCATCAACTAATGGAACCACCAACACCTAAAAAGAAAAATCCTATCGGTTTTGCACCGTGGACTGAAGAAAAGCCTGCGAGTAAGAAATAGGTTTTTTTATTATGAAATCCAAGAAAACTAAATTAGTTGACGCAATTAAACCGCTTTTCCTTCCGTTTGAAGACCTTTCAACCATAGGCAAAGATATTATTAAATTCGCCCGTGACGATTATAATAAAATGATTGGAAGCGCTTTGATTGATGCCAAGGATGATGCGCAAGCGATCTCTTCCTTTCTACGAGAATTTGTGGATTCTCCTTTAACCTTACAATCCTATGCTAAAGAAATTGAACGCTTGCTTTTATGGTGTATTCACGTGGTTAAACTTAATATCTCAAGTCTTCGGCGTGATCATTTAATTGATTATCAAGCGTTTTTAAAAGATCCTGAACCAGTAGCGTTATGGTGCGGGCCGAAGGTATCGCGACAACTAGCCGATGGTAATTTAAATCCTCGCTGGCGCCCTTTTTATCATGGTCTTTCGCCAAGCACGATCAGCAAAACCTTAACGATCTTAGATTCATTTTTTAATTATTTGGTACAGACGCGTTATTTAATGGGCAATCCCCTAGCTATCGATAAACGTCGCAAAAAACGACAAAAAACCAAACCACAGATTATTGATCGTTATTTAGAGCGTGATGAAATCCACGCAACGTTAGATGCACTGGAAGATTACGCAACACGCGACAATAAAAATATTTTTCAAGTCCGCCGCGCACGTTATATTATTCTTTTGCTGTTTTACACAGGACTCCGTATTGCCGAAGCTGCACAACATACGATGGGTAATATTTTTCAACGCGAAGGTGATTGGTATTTACGTGTTAAAGGAAAAGGCAAAAAACAACGCGATATTCCTATGCCAGATGCCCTACTCAAAGCTCTAGCGCAATTTAGAAAACAGATCGGCCTTGATTCACCAGAACCCAAGTTTCGTGAAAAAACGCCATTGATTCCTATGGAGAATTTAAAACAGCCGATCAGTCCGCGTCGAATTGATCAAATTCTTAAATGGGCATTTTCGCAAGGCGCCACCCTTTTTGAGCATGATCAACCCCGCAAAGCGTCTAAGTTGCGTGCAGCGAGCGCTCACTGGCTGCGCCACAGTTACGTGACTTATTTATTGGATACGGGTGCCTCTATTAAAGTCGCGCAAGAAAACGCAGGCCACAGTGATATTAGTACCACCATGCACTATCGGCATGTGGCGAAAAACGATAGACATGAAGAAACTCGGCAACTATCATTAGTCACTTCAGCTGCACCAAAAAGCGGAAAAAGGAAATATTAGTCATGTCTAATCTGAGCATATTAACCGGAGAAGAACAGCAAGCGTTTGATTATCCCCCTGCCCTCTCTGTAGAAATACGTGCTCTGTGTTTTGCGATGTTGTGGTCTAATTAAACTAGACACAAAAGTTAAGAGAATAATGTAAACTTTATTCACTTAAATGAGGTGTCAACATGAGTAAGAAAAAAACTAAATTTACAAAGGAATTTAAATCGCAAGCTGT
>JAJOJD010000003.1 GCA_021208965.1 Gammaproteobacteria bacterium | reverse complement strand
AACAGGCAATCCAATTTTTTTTGCGACGCGAATATTTTCTTCATCATGGGGTCCCAATGGACCATCCGATCCTGGAACACAGGGGATTCCCGCGGCTTTCATCGCGGTAATGGCAGAAACCTTGTCTCCCATTGTTCGAATAGTGTCGGCACGAGGGCCAATAAATATGAAGCCGCTATTTTCTACTTGTTCAGCAAAATTTGCATTTTCGGCCAGAAAGCCATAGCCGGGATGAATGGCATTCGCATCTGTGATTTCAGCGGCACTGATAATAGCGGGGATGCTTAAGTAGCTATCAGAAGGAGCGGCAGATCCGATACAGACAGATTCGTCAGCTAAACGGACGTGTTTTAAGTCGCGATCAGCTGTCGAGTGAACCGCGACAGTTTTAATCCCCATCTCTTTACATGCTCGTAAGACACGTAAGGCAATTTCACCACGATTGGCAATCAGGATTTTTTTAGCATATGTGTTGCCCTTTTTGAAGTCATTATTCGATGATAAATAGTGGTTGTTCAAACTCAATAGGCGAGGCATTTTCCACTAAACATGCGGTAATTGTTCCTGACTTATCCGCTTCAATTTGATTATACATTTTCATTGCTTCGACCAAACATAAGGTTTGTCCTTGCGTCACCACTTGTCCAACCTTAACAAAAGGATCTGAGCCTGGTGTTGGTGATAAATAAACGGTTCCCACCATGGGTGATTTGACGTGGTGTAGCGCCGCATTATTATCGCTAGTTGCTTTTTTTTGTCCTTCGGTATCCGGCAAAGAATTTTGTGCTGTTGGCGCGATAAGGTGATGGTGAGTTCCGGTTGGTGTGGGCGCCGTTAAGACTGGTGACCCAACAGATTTGCTGATTTCAATCGTCTCACCGTTTTCGCTGATTTTCAAACTGGCAATTTGTGATTCTTCGACTAATTCAATTAATTTTTTTATTTTTCGTAGATCGATCATAATGTCTTTCCTCTCGTTAACAAAAATTGATGGGCAATGTCCAAGGCTATGCGGTAACCGTCAGTACCTTTGCCATTGACAACCTGATAAGCAATATCTTCAAAATAAGAGAGTCGACGAAAAGGTTCTCTATTTTTAATATCGCTGATATGGATTTCAATAAAAGGGATTTTAACCATGGACAGTGCATCGCGTAAAGCAATACTTGTATGTGTAAATGCCGCGGGATTAAACAAAATAAAATCGTGTTGTGTTTTTGCGGCATGAATCCAATCAATCAGCTCGTGCTCCGCATTACTTTGGTGAATACTGATTCGATAGTCCAAGAATGCGGCGTGTATTAGTAGTTCAGCGTTAAGCTCGGCTAACGTAGTGGTGCCGTAGATCTCAGGCTCGCGTTCACCTAAAAGATTAAGGTTAGGGCCGTGCAAAACAAGGATACTTGGCATCGATTTTAAGCATATTGACAGACATTCCGAGCATTATGCTTGGAGTTTTCATGAAAGTCTATATAATAGTCTTACCTTAAAATCAGACTGATCATCCAATCAATGTCGACCTTATCGCCTAGTTTTTTGAGTATGCTTATGCATCTTGATGTTTTCCTCGCGCAGATGGTGCATAGCATGGGAGTGTTGTCCTATCTTATCTTATTTGTCATTATTTTTTTAGAACGTGCTTGTGTGTTAACGCCATTTTTGCCCGGAGATTCTTTACTCTTTGCGGCAGGAGCGTTAGCGGCGAATAGCGAGTTATCTTTGTCGTGGTTGAGCGTTTTTCTCCTATTCGCTTGCCTTAGTGGGATGTTAGTCAACTATTGGGTTGGATGTCGGTGTGGTCAGTATATAACGGAGCATTGGAACTCACGTTGGATCAACCCAGATCATATAAAAAGAGCACATGTGTTTTTTGAAGCCTATGGTATTTCTGCTTTAATGGTTTGTTGTTTCATTCCTGTGTTGAGAACGTTTACCCCTTTTGTTGCCGGTATTGCGATGATGAACCGTTATAAGTATGTTATCGTTAGCTTTATCAGTTCGCTGATTTGGGTTGGAGGTATTTTATTAGTGAGTTATGCTTTTGGAAACACTTCATTTGTCAAGGAGTACTTTTCATGGATTATTTTAGGCATGATTATTGTGCCTAGTGCTATCCCAGTGCTGGCTTATGTGAAGTCTCTACTCAAAAGAAGATAAATTGTTTTTATACTCGAAGCAGATCATTAAGACTTGTTTTTAGTCGGGTTTTTGCATCGACTTGTTTGATAATAACAGCGCAGTTGAGGTTATGTGTGCCATCTGCGCTGGGTAGGCTTCCAGGAACGACAACCGAACCCTGGGGAACTCGCCCGTACGAAATTTTTCCTGTTTCTCGATGGTAAATTTTAGTGCTTTGTCCAATAAACACGCCCATGCTGATCACGCTATGGCTTTCAACAATCACCCCTTCAACAATTTCTGACCGAGCGCCAATGAAGCAGTGGTCTTCAATAATCGTCGGTGTTGATTGTAAAGGTTCTAATACCCCGCCTATGCCAGCTCCGCCAGAAATGTGGACGTTTTTTCCAATTTGAGCGCAACTTCCAACGGTTGCCCATGTGTCGATGAGGCATCCATCATCAATGTACGCACCAATATTCACAAAACTTGGCATAAGAATAACATTTTTTCCGATATAGCTACCATAGCGTGCGTAGGCACCTGGGACATTTCTGATTTTTTCTTGTTGAAACATTTCTTCGGTATATTCACTATATTTGGATGCTATTTTGTCGAAATAGCGTTGTTCTCCCTGCTTCGTGAGGGCATTGTGAGTTGTTATAAACGACAGCAAAATAGCTTTCTTTATCCATTCATGGACGTGCCAATCACTATTGTGTTTTTCCGCAACGCGTAATTTTCCTTGATTTAAGGCGGCTAATGTATTTTGTAGTGCCTGTTTTAACTCCGTAGGGTAGTGAGTAGGCGAAAAATCATGTTGATGATCAAAGGCATCTTGAATCAGCGTTTCGTTGATCTTAGGCATTGGTCTTCCTAGTTATTTTATCGTGTATGCGGTACTCTATCATATTTTTGCGATAATGTTGTGAGTCGATGAAGATACACCGTAAACATCCAAACAGTTGGCGATTATATGCGCGATTGCTGCATTATGTTTTTCCATTTTGGCCGGCTTTTCTGGTCGGGGTGGTGGGTAGTATCATTTATTCAGGTGTAGATGCTTGGTTGGTCCATTTCATGACGCCTCTGTTGAATCAAGGTTTTATTCAGCGAGATGCCTCTTTTATTCGCTGGTTGCCTCTTTTGGTGGTGCTTATTTTTATTATTCGTGGGGGAGCTAATATTGCATCCGATTATTTTATGACATCCGTTTCTCGTAGCGTGGTTCGTTCATTTCGCGAAAAGCTTTTTAAGCATTACCAGTGTATGCCATCATCGACGTATGACAATACGACCACTGGTCAATTATTATCGACGATTATTTATAATGTTGAGCAAATTGCGAATGCGAGTTCTGATGCACTTACCACGTTTTTACAGTCATTTGTTTTGATTGTTGGCTTGCTGGTCGTTATGTTTACCATTAGTTGGCAGTTGTCACTTATTTATTTTGCAGCTGTGCCCTTGATTATTTTGGTCGTCTATGTCACCAGCCGACGGACGCGTCGCTTAAGTTTGTTAATTCAAGAATCCATGGGATTAACAACAACGATCGCTGAAGAAAATATCAGTGGCTATAAAGTGATTCGTACGTTTGGCGGGCAAGATTATGAAACACATCGTTTTACTGAAGCCATCCGCTTAAATTGGTTGCGTGAATTGAAAGTTGCCTTAGCCAAAGGGCTGAGTACTTCTGGCGTGCAGTTGGTAGCAGCGCTTGCTTTATCGAGTATTATTTTTGTTGCGACGTCGACAACAGTGAATTTGAGCGCAGGTGAATTTACTTCTCTTATCGCGTCTATGTTAGCTATTTTAAAGCCAATGCGTGATATTACGAATGTGAATAACAAAATTCAACGTGGTCTCGCCGGAGCCCAAACGATTTTTTTCTGTGCTTGATTCTTCGGTGGAGAAAAACGGCGGGGTGAAAACGGCTCAAGGAGTTTGTGCGCATATTGAATTTAAGGATATTAATTTTCAATATTCTGCTTCAGGAGAAAACATACTGAAAAATGTGACATTTTCTATTCAGCCTAAAGAAATTGTTGCCTTAGTTGGGCGTTCTGGTAGTGGCAAAACATCGTTGGTTAATTTGTTGATGCGTTTTTATCCGCTGGAGACAGGCAACATTTTTCTTGACGGCCATGATGTCCATGAATATGAACTCACAGAATTTCGACAGTATTTCTCTTATGTTGGTCAGCATGTTGTCTTATTTAATGATACGGTTGCTAATAATATCGCTTATGGCCCGTTAAATGGGCGGATGTCACGAGAAGATATTGTGCGCGCCGCAACGATGGCTCACGCGATTGAGTTTATTGAGACTTTACCACAGGGATTTGATACCGTGATTGGTGAAAATGGCTCCTTATTGTCGGGAGGGCAGCGTCAACGTTTGGCGTTAGCGCGCGCCATCTTGAAAAATGCCCCAGTACTCATTTTGGATGAAGCGACTTCTGCATTGGATACAGAGTCAGAGCGGTTTATTCAAGACGCCTTAGATAAGTTTATGCATCAGTGCACGACATTGGTGATTGCTCATCGTTTATCGACGGTCAAACAGGCCAATAAAATTATTGTCATGGAGAAAGGACAGGTGGTTGAAATAGGCACGCATGAAGAGTTATTGGCAAAAAATGGTCACTATAATCGTTTGTATGAAATTCATTGAAATTTGGCTAACAACTCATTGGTACGCGTCACATAAAACTTGGTTGGCTTATGTCCTTAGTCCGTTCGCGCTGTTATTTTCTGCGATGGTCACAATACGGCGGTTTCTATATCAAAAAAAAATCTTTGCTGTTTATCATGCCTCTTGCCCCGTCATTGTTGTTGGAAACATTACCGTTGGAGGGGTTGGAAAAACTCCTTTCGTCATTAGCCTCTATTTTTTTTTAAAGGAACGTGGGTGGAATCCAGGAATAGTTAGTCGTGGCTATAAAGGGAAATATCGTGATTTTGTATTTGTCACGCCAACATCTGATCCAACGGATGTTGGTGATGAGGCCGTGTTATTATCGCGTCGAACAGAGGGGTTAGTGCTCGTGTGTCGTGATCGATCACGTGCAGTTCAAGTATTGTCTCAGCAAAAAGGCTGTAATATTATTTTGAGTGATGATGGGCTGCAACATTATGCCATGTATCGTGATCTTGAGATTGCGGTGTGTGAGGCGCGACGGCAGTATGGTAATGGTTTATGTTTGCCTGCTGGCCCTTTGCGAGAACCGGTTTCTCGTCTGCAACGTGTTGATATAGTCGCCGTGAACGGAGGTCATGAAGCTGAGGCAAGTTTTCATTTGCAGCCTGTCTCATTCGTGAATGTTCTAGACGCTTCCATTTCGTATCCGCTTGATTTTTTACAGGGTAAAAACATTTATGCGATGACAGGAATTGGCGCGCCGCAGCGTTTTTTGATAGTCTCGATCAGTTGGGCGCTAACGTCACCCCTCTGGTTTTTCCAGATCATTATTCATTTGAGGCCAAAGATTTTGCTGCTTTTTCTGACCAAGATGTCATAGTGATGACCGAAAAGGACGCTGTAAAATGCGATCAGTTTGCGACAAAAAACACTTGGTTTTTATTGGTCAATGCTCGTTTGAATCACCTCTTGACAGTCAATATGAGTGCGATTTTAAACGATCGGCTAGGTATTCAAGCCTAGTTTTTGCCAAAATAAAATTAGTATTTACCCTATTTTTTGGTTAAAATAAGATCGATTTAGTGTTGTTTTTTAGAAAATGCATAGAATATTCGGATCATGCGTCTACCCTCCCTTGTTTTTTTATCGTTTTTTGTTAACCTCATCGAGGCTTACGGATACTCGTTATTAAAAGCGGTGTCGTTTAGTAAAACTAAAATCATTTAAACTCAAATTAAGGGAGTTACTCTAATGAAAAAATCGATTCTTAACTTCATTGATTGCTGCTTCAGCGTTGTTTTCAGGTGCAGCAGTCGCGGGTAGTTATACTGCTGACGCAGGTTACACGGCTGCTGATACAGCAGCAATGGCGGACAGCCAAGCAAATTACTTAGACGGTTTGTATGTTGGTGTAGGTATTAACCACAGTGCTGATGACAAATCGACAAATGAATTTGCTGGTGTGACGACAAGCAAGCTAGACACTAGCAATTATGGTTGGGGTTTTTTAGTTGGTCGTAACATTACAGATATGTTTGCGATGGAAGTTGCTTATAATTCATTTGGTAAAAATACATTTAGCGATGGTAATGGTGATGAAACTTCTAGCTATTATCAAATGTGGGATACAGCGATTTCAGGTGTTGTGAACTCTCCTGTGTTTTTTGGTGTGAGTGGTCACGCGAAGTTGGGTGCTGCTTATTTGTCTGAAAAATCTAAAGAAGGAAACCTTACTTCTTCTAGCGCAACAACTACTCTGGTTTATGGCCTTGGTGTTCAATATGCGATCGATCAGTTTGCGGTTAGCTTTGATTGGACTCGTTTTGAAAATAATGACAACCAGTCACAAACGTCAAGCAGCATGTATGTTCCAGATCAATTCAGCTTGAACTTGATTTACTCATTTGCTTAATTATTAAGCTTTTGAGAAAGGGGCGCTTTTGGCGCCCCTTTTTTTTATGTGGGGCTAAGTAGTCTAAGCGTTTTGAGTTCCTAAATCTTTTAGAGGGCGTTTGCTTAGCAGGTGTTTGGTAATGTCTTCCAGTGATACACCGCGTGTTTCAGGAATATAAAAACGCGTGAACACTAGGCCAAATAGACAGGCGACAGCGTATATCCAAAATGTTGTCCCTAGCCCAAGGCCTTTTATCAATAGCGGATAACTGAATACCACAAGAAAATTGACGCCCCAATTACACATAGAAGCAACACCCATGCCTGTATTTCGGACATGAATTGGAAAAATTTCAGCCATCATTAAGTGAGGAATAGGGCCGAGCGCTACTGCAAAAAAGGCAATATAAGCAAGAGCGGCCATAAAAGTAACGAGGCCCAAATGAATCATTTGCCATTGGGCTCCCATGCTGATAATAATCAATGTGGCCGCAGCACCGGAAAAACCAATATATAATAATTTCCGACGCCCAATTTTTTCAACGAGCCAGAGAGCTACAATGGTCGTTAGCATATTCACCAACCCAATACCAACAGTTGCTAATATTTGTGTGCTTTCTGAGCCTAAACCGACAGAGGCAAAGATGCTCGGCGCATAATAAATAACGACGTTAATACCGCTGACCTGTTGAAGGATAAATAACATCATTGCAACAACAAGTGCGGGGCGAATCGTGGGAGAGAATAATTCTCGCCATGTTGTATGTTGCCCTTCAGCGTGAATCGTGTGCTGTATGTTTTCTAATTCGCTGGCATCTTGGTTTAATCGTTTTAATACGTGTTTTGCTTTCTCCGATTGATTGGTCAGTAGTAGCCATCGGTGACTTTCGGGAAGAAATAACATGCCAACCAATAAAATAAGTGCAGGAATGGCACCAGCAGCAAACATCCATCGCCAGTTAATCCCATAAATGAAGAGATAATTGACGAGATATCCAAGCATAATCCCCATGGTGATAGCTAACTGGTAACAGCTCACTAATCGGCCTCGCAGATGAGTCGGGGCCATTTCTGCTATATACAGAGGCGTCATCACGCCTGCGATACCAATCGCAATTCCTGTGATTAATCGGGCAATAATTAATGTATATAAATTCAATGCTAACGCAGCCCCAACTGCGCTCAACGTAAACAAGAGTGCGGCGATTAAAATACCTGTTCGTCGACCAACGTTGGTGGTTAATTTGGTGCCGATATAGGATCCCAGGACAATCGACGCAAACATTGCGCCAAGAGGAAGTGCGCTCGCAAGAAAGCCGATAGACGTTTCTTGTAAGCCAAAGTATTCAGTCAACGTTGGCAAAATGCCCGCAATAACTCCTTCGTCAAAGCCGAATAACAGTCCTGACAGCGCTGAAATCGCGGCAATTAAATAAACCATAAAAACCTCAAGTCATTATATTGATTTTTAGATTATGACACTATTAATTCATGAATGGAAAGAGTTATGATTTGGGTTTATACGGTTGGATTTTAAAGGGAAAGTCATGCAGTTCGGTTCTATTAATGATATTCCAAGTATCCCGTTATCATTGTTGATGCAAATTTTTAATCTCTCCCAAGCGGAAAAATTGGTAACTATTCACCAGCGTTATCCCGATATTGTGGCCGTGACCAAAAAAAAAAGATTTTTTAGCGGTGCAAGATGTGGGGGCCATTCAGCATATATTGCGAGATAATAGCGTTGCGTATGATAAGAATTTTTCATTATACGATAGGGTAAAGTTGTTTTTGGGTGATGGTCTGCTGTTGCAAACAGGTGAGGCATGGCGTAAACGACGAAAATTATCACAGCCATATTTTACGCATCATTCTATGCCGCATGTATTTCATGTGGCCTTAGATAAAAGTCAACAAATGGTACAACGCTGGCGTATTTATGCGCATCAACGTGTGGCTGTTAACTTGGGTCAAGAGCTTGCGAGTGTTATGCTGCAGATAGCGGCAGAAGCATTATTTTCTACCTGTCTTTCTTTCGAAGAGGCGTTGCATCTTGTTTCGCTTTATGCAAAAACACAACGTTATGTGCATCGTGCGATATCAATGCATCGTTGGTTTCCATCCATCGCCCAGTGGCGAGCACGTTATGGTTCTGCACAGTTGAAAAGGGCCATAGATGCGATCATACATGATCATATTTCTCAGCGTCCTCCAGACATGCTAGATTCATTTTTGGCAGCCACCGAATGCCCCCTCATGAATCTAGCTAAGAACGATATTCGTGATGAGCTTCAAACCTTTTTAGGTGGAGGCCATGAAACCACGACCAGTGGATTTTTGTGGACGATGGTGCAGCTATTACAACATCCTCATTATGTTGAATTGCTACAAAAAGAAATCGATCATGTTTTGCCAACACATGATTTTGTTTATGAAGATTTAGAGAGTCTATCGCTAACAAAAATGATTTTTCAGGAAGGGTTGCGATTATATCCGCCGGTTTGGATCACGGCACGTCGTCTTTTGGAGCCAGATGTCTTATGTGGCTATTCTATCCCTAAAGAGACCATTGTGAGTATTTGCTTGTATTCTTTGCACCGTGACTTACGACATTGGATTGATCCTGAGACATTTAACCCCTATCGCTTTACGCCAGAAGCCGTAGCGGCGCGACATAAATATGCGTATATTCCTTTCGGCGCGGGGGCGCGTGGATGTATTGCACAATTATTTTCGATGACGCAGGTTTCTGTTGTGCTCGTGATGTTGATGAAACATTTTCACTGTGAGCTATTATCTTCAGATTTTAGTTATGATTTATATTTCACGATTCGACCTTCCTATCCTATTTATGTCAGGGTACGAGAAAGATAATAGAGTGGTTATGTTTGAATCGTTAATCGAATTAACTTTACTCGATTATGTTTCACTTGCAGAATTTCAATCTTGTGTCCATCGAGTTCAAATAATAAGCCAGCTTTAGGGATGGAGCCTAGATGTTCGATAACTAAACCATTCAGCGTTTTCACGTCCCCTGCAGTAAAAGAGGTATGCAGTTCTTTGTTAATGTCACGGAGTGTTGCACTACCGTCAATCACATAACTGCCATCTTTTTGGCGGATGATATCTTGAGTATTGTCCAATATATCCGTGGTAAATGCGCCAACAATTTCTTCAAGTATATTGTCTAATGTCACGAGGCCTTTCACTTTTCCGTATTCATCAACCACCAATGCCATACGATTTTTTATTTTTTGAAACCGTAAAAGTTGTTGTTTAAGATCAGCGTTTTCCGGAACAAAATGGATTTGACGTAAATATTTTTTAATTTGTTTTTTGTTAAAATTGGTTTGGTTAATTTGTGGCAAAATATCCCGGACATGTAACAGTCCACACGTGTGATCGATATTTCCTTGAAAGACGGGGATTCGAGTGTGCTGTATTTGGTGTAGTTGTTTGACAATGCTGTGGAGATTGTCATTTAGATCAATCCCAATAATACCCCCCCGTGGGACCATGATTTCTTCAACCGTGATTTGTTTCAGGTCAAACACGCCAAGTAGCATAGAGCGATCCTGTGAAGGAATGTCTTCGGCAGAAGTATGGACGATGGTACGTAGCTCTTCTGTGCTGAGAGAGGCTAATTGAGTTCCTTTAACGCGTATACCGATTAATCGGAGGAGTGCATTTGCAATGGTATTGATAATCCATACTATTGGGTAACTGATCCGTAGCAAGCATCGTAGTGGAAAAGAGACGAGAGCGGCCGTTTTTTCGGGATATAAAGCGGCCACAGTTTTTGGGGCAACTTCAGAAAAGATTAAGACGAGAAACGTTAGAATAACAGACGCAATGAAAGCGCTGGTTTCGCCATAGAGATCGATGGCAATAATCGTTGCTAATGTTGAGGCAAGAATATTCGCAAACGTGTTTCCGATAAGAATAACGCCGAGTAATCGATCAGGCCGTTGGAGTAGGGATAATACTTGTCTTGATTTTTTATTGCCGGCCTGCGCTTCGTGTTGTAGGCGATAGCGATTGGTTGCCATCATTCCGGTTTCTGCTGAAGAAAAAAAGCCTGAAATGATGATCAGCACGCCAAGGCCAGCAACAGTCATTAACACAGAAGGTTCTCCAAATTGAAGTTGGCGAATTATAAAGGTATTATCGTTTTACCTCAAATTAAAAATGTTTTTTGGAGAAATAAGTGTCCTTTGTACCGTACAAAAGCGTTGCTGCTGCATTAATATTAACCATTATCTTTGGTCCGTTAGGTCTTTTTTATGCCTCATTTATCGGTGGTATTCTGATGACGTTTTTGAGTATTGCCGCGATAGGGACAATGACGAGCATGCATTCTCCTTTACCGATGGCGACAATGTATTTAGTGAGTATGATATGGGCAATGGCCTCTGTGCGTTGGTATAATTATCGCTTACTCAAGATTGCGATAGAAGGGCGTATGTATGAGCAACAACCTTTTTGGCGGAGAAAAGGGTGAGCGTGAAGCGTATCATTCGTCGGTCAGCCGCTGCGCATGACAAACTATTGACCTCCCATCCGGTATTGGAGCGAATCTTGCGTAGTCGGGGAGTGTTAAGTATGGAGAGTCTTGATTATTCGCTTATTCGTTTGCTTCCTTTTTCGTCGTTGATGCATATTGATGTTGCCGCTCGATTCTTAGCCGATATCGTAGAGCGTCAACAAAAAATTCTAATTGTCGGTGATTTTGATGCGGACGGAGCAACCAGTACGGCCCTTTCTATCCGTGCACTTAAGGCGCTAGGGGCGAATAATATTGATTATCTCGTCTCTAATCGATTTAATTATGGTTATGGGTTGACGCCTGAGCTGGTTGACGTTGCAAAAACATTTCAACCCGACGTGATCATGACAGTGGACAATGGCATTTCAAGCCTTTCAGGTGTTGCGGCAGCAAAAAAGGCTGGGATACGTGTGATTATCACCGACCATCACCTTGCTCCGCCGCAGTTACCTGAAGCCGACGTTATTGTGAATCCTAATCAAGAGGGTGATGCCTTTCCCAGTAAAGCATTAGCGGGTGTCGGTGTTGTTTTTTATATATTGTTAGCGCTGCGTGCGGAATTGCGTCAGCGACATTGGTTTCAGAGGCAGAGTATAGCGGAGCCAAATTTAGCTCATTTCTTGGATATTGTCGCATTAGGCACGGTGGCTGATGTTGTTCCGCTCGATGACAATAATCGCATCCTCGTCGCTCACGGGTTAAAGCGTATTCGCGCAGGGAAATGTGTCGCAGGTATTCGCGCATTATTGTCCGTCGCCAAGCGTGTCGAACAGAATGCAACGACTCAAGACTTGGGTTTTGCGGTTGGCCCTCGTTTAAATGCCGCAGGTCGCATGGATGATATGTCGATCGGGATTGAGTGCCTATTAACCGATAATTTCGATGCCGCGCTTGTGTTGGCTGAACAGTTAGATGCCTTTAACCAAGAGCGAAAAGCAGTAGAACGTGATATGCAATCACAAGCGGTCCAATCGTTAAAAAGTTTATCCCTAACACCTGATCAGTCCTTGCCTTTAGGGCTATGTTTTTTTGATGAATCATGGCATCAAGGCGTGATTGGAATTCTTGCGTCTCGGCTAAAAGACAGGACACACCGACCTGTTATTGCTTTTGCCAGTGAAAGCGGTAGCGTGGTAAAAGGTTCTGCGCGTTCAATTTCAGGCGTTCATATTCGAGATATGTTAGTCGAAGTTGATGCCCATTACCCAGGCCTTATTCTGAAATTTGGCGGGCATGCGATGGCGGCAGGATTGTCACTTCTTAAGTCAAATATAACATTATTTGAGCAGGCATGGAATGTTATTCTTGCTAGACATATTGACCCCTGCCTGTTAGAAAAAGTCATTCATACGGATGGAGAGTTGGCCTGTGAAGATTTAACGCTTCGTTTTGCAGAGATGTTAGAGGATTCGGGTCCGTGGGGGCAGCAGTTTCCTGAGCCTTTATTCGATGGTCGATTTCTGATTGTCGATGAAAAGATATTGGCAGGAAAATATGTTAAATTTTCGTTGATGCCTGAGTATAGCGATAAAATTTTGGATGGGGTGGCGTTTTCGGTTGATTTAGACACCTGGCCTTTTCAGAAATGTGCATTAGCTCACCTTGTTTATCGACTCGATATTAATCAATTTCGTGAGCGGCGAAAGCTTCAATTAATCATAGAACAAATCGAACCTGTTAGGTTCTAAACCGTGAGGATAATTGGATGAACATTCGGGATATTGCTGTGGCGTGCCATGCCTCAACGGAAGAGCAACAGTTTTTGTTTCAACCCGTCTCTGCTATTTCAATTGATACGCGCACGTTACAAGCAGGAGATGTCTATGTAGCGCTTCAGGGCGTTGCAAGAGATGGGCATGATTATGTGTCATCTGCCAAAGAAAAAGGTGCGGTTGCTGTGGTTGTGTCGCGAGCCGTTGAGTGTGATATTCCTCAAATTCTTGTGCCGGATACGACCTTGGCGTTGGGTCAGATAGCCGCTTATTGGCGTCAAAAATTTTCGATACCGATTGTCGCAATTACCGGTAGTTCAGGTAAAACAACGACGCGGAATATGGTTGCCAGTATTTTAATTCAAGCGTTTGGTCAACCTCATGTATTAGTGCCGGAAAAAAACTTGAATAATCATTGGGGCTTGCCTTTGGTGCTTTCTCGGTTGAATGCGCAACACAAAATAGCGGTCTTAGAGATGGGGATGAATCATCTAGAAGAAATTCGGTATTTAATGAAGATAGCGCGACCAACCGTCGGGCTTGTCACTAATGCGGGATCCAATCATATCGGCCTTTTGGGCTCATTAGAAAATATTGCGAAAGCGAAAGGTGAACTGTTTGAAGAATTGTCGCCAACCGGTACCGCTGTGTTGAACAGGGACGATCGATTTTTTTCTTACTGGAGTGGGTTGTTAACTACGCAAGAAAAATATTTATTTGGTTTTGCTAAGGGTGATTTCTATGCCAATAATATTGGCGCAGATACGTTTGAATTAGTGACTCCTATTGGGCGCATCGATGTACGTCGTGTATTATTGGGCCAGCATAATGTTATGAATGCAGTGGCCGCTGTGGCCGCGGTTTTTGCTGCAGGCATTTTAGATTTATCGATGATTAAAACGGGTTTGGAAAACGTTACCCCAGAACATGGTCGTTTAGAACCGATTGTTGGTCAATCAGGAACCATCCTCTTAGATGACACTTATAATGGTGGCGAAGCCTCTATTTTATCTGGATTACAAGTATTATCTGACTATCCGGCAGCAGGAAGAAAAATTGCTGTGATTGGTGATATGTCAGAGTTGGGTGAGTTTGCCATATCGATGCACGTTGACATGGGAGAAAATATCATGCGTTTCTCTCCGGATGTTTTTGTTGCGTTTGGTCCGTTGATGAAATATGCCTATCAGGTTTATTCAGGTAATAAAGAGCATTTTTTACACCATGAGGATGTCGTGCTATATTTGCGTTCTTTCGTCAGGGGAGGGGATGTGATTTTGTTCAAAGGTTCTCGCGCGATGGCGATGGAAAAAATTCTTGATAGACTGCGGTGAGGATCTTTGTGGAACGATTTCAAAAAATACTAGAAGGTTACGAGACATTTAGAAAAAAGTATGCGCATGGGGATGCTTCCATCATGCAGCAATTGTCTTACTATGGTCAAAAACCGAGTGCAATGGTGGTCTCCTGTTGTGATTCTCGTGTTGATCCAGCCGTCATTTTACAATGTGACCCGGGTGATTTATTTGTTACACGCAATGTTGCGAATATTGTCCCTCCCTATGAAAAGGATGAAATGCATCATGGAACAAGTGCAGCGCTAGAATTTGCAGTGTGTTACTTAAATATTGATCAGTTAATCTTGTTGGGCCATAGTCAGTGTGGAGGTATTAAAGCCTTGTTGGATGAGCGTCAAGTCGGCCTTAATGATTTTATTTCTCGTTGGGTGTCTTTAATCAAAACAGATCGGTGTGAATATTGCGATGCTGATGACTATGCGAAATTAGCGTTGCATGAATCTTATAAAAATTGTATGACTTTCCCTTGGATAAAAGAGCGGGTTTTACGCGATACGTTAAAGATTCATTTATGGTTTTTGATATCAAAACTGGGCAAATTTTCAGATACGACGAAGAACAAAAAGCGTATTTTCCTTTGTTGTAATATTTCATCAGCATTGTGATGTACTTGCAAGCTGATTCAGAGTGAGTTATGATTATTGTGCGTGAATCAATCGTCAGTGGGGGTGACTATGGGTGCAGGAGGGTATCGTGTTGGTGCTGGGCGGCCTGCTGGCTCAGGTAAGTTTGGCGTTCCAACAAAACCAATTCGTGTGCCGACGGATCGTGTTGATGACGTCTTGCAGTTTATCGTTGAAGGTAAAATAAGTTGTCCGCTCTATGCTTCGACGGTAAAAGCAGGCTTTCCGGTACCCGCGGAAGACTACGAAGAAGAATATGTTGACTTACACACTCATTTAGTTCAGCGTCCCGCCTCGACCTTTTTTTTGCGTGTTTCTGGTGATTCGATGAAAAACGCAGGCATTTTTAGTGGTGATTTGTTGGTCGTGGATCGTAGTTTAGAACCGAATAGTGGGAAAATCGTGATTGCTGCAGTTAATGGAGAGTTGACTGTAAAACGTCTCGAAAAAAGCAAGGAGGGAGTGCGCTTGATTGCTGAAAATCCTGATTATCCTCCTATTATTGTCGAAGATAGTGATCATATGCATATTTGGGGTGTGGTTACTCATGCCATTCATGCAGTATCTGCGTTGCGCTAGTGTACAGAGTAATGAGTGAATTCAGTTGCGTGCTTGATAGGGTTTGATTACACTTCTTTTTAATTTAATTGATCGGGAGGAGGAAACATGACTATAAAAATAGCCATTAACGGTTACGGGCGAATTGGGCGTAATATTTTGCGTGCACTGTATGAATCCGGCTTACGTAAAGATATGCAGATTGTTGCGATTAATAGTTTAGGTGATGTGAATATTCATGCTCATCTGACGAAATATGATACTGTGCATGGACGTTTTTCTGGTACGGTTGATGTTGATAACGGTGATCTTATTGTGAATGGTGATCGAATTAAAATTACAGAAATCAGAAATCCTGCAGAGTGTCGTTGGGGAGAATTTGGCGTCGATGTTGTACACGAATGCACCGGTTTATTTACGACAAAAGAAAAAGCAGCAGCACATTTACAAGGTGGCGCAAAGAAAGTCATTATCTCTGCCCCTGGGGGGAAAGATGTTGATGCAACGATTGTTTTTGGCGTTAACCACCATGTGTTAACCGCCTCTGATACCGTTATTTCAAATGCGTCTTGCACGACGAATTGTTTGGCTCCCCTGGCCAAGATTTTGCATGAGAATATTGGTATTGAACAAGGGCTGATGACAACTATCCATGCGTATACGAATGATCAAGTCTTAAGTGATGTTTACCACAGTGATTTGCATCGTGCTCGTGCGGCGGCAATGAATATGATTCCGACTAAAACCGGTGCGGCCGCGGCAGTTGGTTTAGTCTTGCCAGAACTGAATGGCAAGTTGGACGGCATGGCCATGCGAGTGCCTATGATTAATGTTTCTGTTGTTGATTTGACATTCACTGCAAGTCGTGAAACGACAGCTCAAGAAGTGAATCAATTATTAAAACAAGCGTCAGAGAATGAGTTGAAAAATATTTTGGCTTATAATGATCTTCCTCTCGTTTCTATGGATTTTAATCATCATTCAGCGTCGTCGATTTTTGATGCAACACAAACAAAAGTGGTGGGTGATCTCGTGAAGGTATTTTCTTGGTATGATAATGAGTGGGGCTTTTCCAATCGTATGTTGAATACTACGATAGCGTTGATGCATGCGAAGTAATTCGTTTTTAAAAAAATGGAAAAACTAGCCTAGTTAGCGCTATACTGTAAATTAGTGTTTCTACTGTAGACAAGGATGCTGACATGACTTCTGAGAGTTCTTCTTCTGTTTATATTGTTGATATGAGCCGCACCCCTTTTTTACGGGTTGAGAAGGGTCCTGGTTCTTTTTCGGCTTCTGATTTGGCGGTGCTTGCCTGTCAACCTATGTTATTGCGTCAGAGCTTTCTTCCAACGGAGATTGGGGAGGTTGTCACGGGTTGTATGATCCCCTCGTCGGAAGAAGCAAATATTTCTCGTATTATTTCGTTACGTTTAGGTTGTGGTCAGCGGGTGCCTGCTTATACAGTACAGCGTAATTGTGCATCAGGGATGCAAGCGTTGGATTCTGCTGTTCTTGATATTCAGTCCGGTCGGCATGACATTGTCTTGGCGGGCGGAACCGATGCGATGAGTCGCGCTCCTTTAACGTTTAATTTTGCGATGACGCGTTGGTTTTCCGCGTTGGCGGCGAGTAGAACGTTCTCACAGAAAATAAAAATGCTTTTACGTTTTCGCCCTCGTTTTTTATCTCCCGACATTTCTTTGTTGCAGGGTTTGACGGATCATACGATTCGCATGTCAATGGGGCAAACGGCGGAAGAGGTGGCTTATCGTTACCGTGTATCGCGTCAAATGATGGACGAATATGCGTTGCAAAGTCATATGCGTGCCCTCGATGCACGACAAAATAAACATCTGTCGAATATCGTTCCTATTGTCGATGTTCAGTCAGGAAAAATAATCATGGAGGATAATGGTATTCGCGCAGATAGCGCATTAGAAAAGTTAGCAACATTAAAACCGTTTTTTGACAAACCGTTTGGTTTAGTGACGCCTGGAAATAGCTCGCAAATTACCGATGGCGCCGCATTTATGCTATTAGCCAGTGAAGAGGCTGTAAAAAAATATGGATTAAAACCGCGAGCAAAGATTGCCGCGACAGCTTGGGCAGGCGTTGCTCCTGAAGTCATGGGGCTTGGGCCTGTCGCAGCGATTCAGAAGCTGTGCCGAGAGAACAGCTGTTCTTTCGATAGTATTGATTATTGGGAAATTAATGAAGCATTTTCGGCTCAAGTGCTCGCCTGTCTTCGGGCTTTTTCAGAGGAAGGTGAATTGATACCGGAGCCTCGTTTAAATATATATGGCGGGGCGATTTCTCTGGGGCATCCGGTTGGTGCGTCAGGGGTTCGTATTGTCATGCAGCTCATTAATGCCTTGGAAAATAACGGGGCAAAGCGCGGCATCGCCAGTTTATGTATTGGAGGGGGACAGGGTGGCGCCATGTTGATAGAGCGTGTGTTTGAATAGGTTTTGGGGAGAATTATGATGATATTAGGACTTCAGCATTGGCATTATCACATTGATCACGACAATATTGCTTGGGCAACGTTTAGTAAAAAAGATACGGCGATCAATACCTTAGATTACGAAACATTGGCAGAATTAAAAAAAATTATTGATGCGACAGAAAATTCCCATTCAATCGCGTTAGTTATTCTTTCTGGCAAGGAGTCTGGATTTATAGCAGGCGCGGATATCGAACAGTTTCAGCGTTGTCAGAATGCAGAAGAAGGGTTGCGTCTAATTTTATTTGGACAGGAGGTCTTTTCAGCGCTTGAAAAAATGAAAAAGCCGACCCTCGCCCTAATTGAAGGCAGTTGTATGGGAGGAGGAATGGAATTGACTTTAGCCTGTCGGTATCGAGTTGCTTGTGATGTAGATAGCACTCAAATCGGGTTGCCCGAAATTAAGTTGGGTATTCATCCTGGGTGGGGTGGTTCAATACGTTTGCCCCGATTGATCGGTGCTTTTCAGGCATTGCCATTAATGTTATCTGGAAAAAGTTTAAGTGCTCGTGAATGTTTGCGTTTGGGTATCGTTCATTACGCATTGCCAAAGCGTGAATGTCATCATGCGGTGCGTTCTATATTAACACGCTCAGAACACTACGTGTTACGCCAGAGCATTTTTTCTCGTCTGTTTAAAAAATTTAGTAACATGACGGGGATGCGGGTATTAATTGCACGCTTTCTACGTCGACAAGTGAGTAAGAAAACAGTGATGCAGCATTATCCTGCTCTTGATGCATTAATTTCTCAATGGGAAAAGCATGGGGTTTCTGAGGAGGCGTATGGATACGAAGCGGCATCGTTAGTCTCGTTATTTCCCACAGAGACATCCCAGAACCTGATCCGTCTTTTTTTCTTACAGACGCGCATGAAGAATTTAGCGAAAGGTTCGGCGCCGATTTATCATGTTCATGTAATAGGTGCGGGTACCATGGGTGGCGATATCGCAGCGTGGTGTGCGCTTCAAGGGATAAAAGTTACGTTGCAAGACAGAGAGGTGTCTTTTATTGCGCCAGCGATTGCGCGGGCCCAACGGTTATTCGCTAAAAAGTGTCGGTTAAAACATTTGATTCAAGCAGCCAATGATCGGTTAATTGTTGATGTATCTGGTGATGGCGTGTCTCAGGCAGATCTTATTATAGAAGCGATTTATGAAAACCTTGAGGCGAAGCAGTTGCTCTTAAAAAATATAGAGCAGCGTGCTAAATCAACGGCTATTTTTGCAACGAATACGTCCAGTATTGCATTAGATGAACTGAACACAGCTTTAAAAGATCCTTCGCGTTTGGTGGGGGTTCATTTTTTTAATCCGGTGTCAATGATGCAATTAATTGAAGTCGTTTGTACTGAAAAAACAGAGGCATCAGTGCTTGCTCGAGCATTAGGTTTTGTGAAACAAATTAAACGCTTGCCGTTGATCGTTAAAAGTCGCCCGGGGTTTTTAGTGAATCGAATTTTAATGCCGTATCTTATGGAAAGTGTGCAATTGGTCGAAGAAGGTGTTTCAATTGAGCAAATTGATCGTGCGGCGGTCAAGTTTGGTATGCCAATGGGGCCGATTGAGTTGGCCGATACGGTTGGCCTAGATATTTGTTTCTCAGTGGCTCAAGAGTTGACGCAGCACATGGGTGGAACAGTTCCAGAAGTATTGCACAATAAAGTACTGCAAAAGCAGTTAGGTAAAAAAACATCTCAGGGTTTTTATACGTATAAACAATCAAAAAAACAGCGAGTAAAAACATTTGGCGTGCCGCCTCTATATATTGATGATTCGGATATTGCGGACCGACTGTTTTATCGGTTATTAAATGAGTCGTTGTCTTGTCTGTCTGAAGGGATCGTGAGTGATCCAGATATGTTAGATGCTGGGATCGTTTTCGGAACAGGGTTCGCGCCATTCCGCGGGGGGCCTATTCAGTATGCCAAAAGATTGGGGTTTGAAAAAGTGAGAGAGCGTTTTTCGTATTTAGAACAAAAATATGGAAAACGGTTTGCGATGCATGCCTATAGCAGGGAAATAGTTTAATTTTTTTAAAATTCTATTGACAGATAGAGATAAGGTAGTAGAATCGTTTTTCCGTTTATCGGGAAGGTCTTTAACAATTTGGAAAAGTAGAAAGGACACTGTATTGAATAGTAATTCATCGAGACTAAGTATTT
>JAJOJD010000071.1 GCA_021208965.1 Gammaproteobacteria bacterium | reverse complement strand
GCCTCTATAATGTTGAACGTTTCGGGGCTCAATACCTTCACTTGCGTTGCAGCCTGATAAGTCCCTTTCATAAGCTTCACAGCATTTGTCACCATTTGCTGTGTTATGGTTGGTTCTATGCCGGTGGCTAGCCTTTGCATAGATCGGATTTTCACCGACTGTTTGTTACGCGTTTCGCTTGGCGCACGCATGATTACTCTCCATTGTTACGAATCTTTTCAATCGCCGTATCATTAAAAACCGTCGCGACTTTGTGAGACCCTTCTCGCAAGGTAAACTGTGGGGCGGTTTGTTGAATGACAAGATAATCGCCTTCGATACGGGTATTAACGACCGATTCTTCGCCTTCTTTGTTATCGACCGCAAAAACCGATGGCACCGTTTGATGTGGACGTAATTGCAAATAGGTAAACTGACCGTCATCAAAGACATGCAATGGCATAATCGTTTTATTACCATTAAAACTATAATCCCAGTGATAATCTGAGGGTTTTTTTGAGGCATTTAAAATAGACTCTTTTTGACGTTGTAAGAAATTAAGGGTGGCTTCAAGCTTTGCTTTTTCCTTATCAGGATACATAAACTCAATCGCATACGTCGCTTTCGTGTTATTCGCTTGATTAGCCGCTCCCATGAGTAAATGAAAATGATAAATGCGTTTTTCGTTACTTTTATCATTCGTCACGACCGCTAGGTTAGTGTTCGAATCAAATAAAGTCGGCTTAATCGTTAAAATATTCGGTAGTGTTTTATCAATATGCACCGTCCATCCGGCTTCATCCCCACCTTGGACATCTAAGATCGACTCATCTTCCCCAAAGATAATTTGCGTACTCACAAACGGTTTTCCGACAATAGTCACCACATTATTTTTTTGAAACTCGACTTGTTTGATACGCTCATCGGTCAGTGTGTCTTTCGGTTTAATTTCAGCGAATACCCCTTGCGATAACACAATACCCGCAATAATACTGATACTTAAGGCTATCTTTTTTAGCTTGATCTGTCTTTTCATGTTTTTCTCATCCTCATATTCAAGTGGTTAAGTGTTAAGAGACGGTTCGTTGATTAACGTGATAGCTTGTCACCACAAAGCCATCCCAATTCATCCAGCGAATTTCAGGATCTTCTGGAATACCCGCGTGTGTCCAAGAAATAATTGCCACATACGGCGTACGTTTCGTTGATCCGCCATGTGAGTCTTTATCGGTCACAATGAAATTAACTTCCGCGAGATTTTTATGATGTTTCCCACCTTTTTCTGTTTGATTCAGCTCTTCGTTATCTAGAAAGTTCACGCTTTCAATATGCGTGACGCGAATGGTCTTATCGCCAAATCGAGCAATAAAAGACCGTTTATCCTCAGCATTCTGATCTTCGGCATACTGGCGCGCGACGTTATTATCCGACATCACGTGTACCAGCTGATAACTTTCAGAAAACGACGCTGGATCATAGGATTCACGATTCACGACATACCGGACCAGTTCACTTTCGATTTCTAATTGAGATTTGGGCGCATAATGTTGTTTGACCGGCTCGACCGATACCGCCCCACTCTCATAATGATGGACTAATAGGGGGATATATTCATGGGTATGCACCAAAGACAATGTTGAACATAATAAAATCGCGCTAATACCGGATAATATAAAACACATAAGCTTGTAGCGATTGCGTGAAGACTCAATCGTTGTGTAGTAATCATCCGCCCAACTACTTGCTTGCGTAAAATAGTCTTTTTTTGTCGAACGCGATTTTTCGTTATCCTTATTTTTTTTTCTTGGTTGTGGTTTCATTTTTTCAAATAAACGGTTTATTTTTTTCATGAGAAGATGACCTTAATCTTTAGTCTCGGAGATGTCGCCTTGACGGATATGTCGCATCGTATCTTTCGTATTGATGCCAGACTCTTTTTTCGTTTTTATCACGGGGTTTCCTGGAAAGCGAAACGGTGCTTTAAGAATATTGGCAGCCGATTTAATCGCAGAAAGTCCACCCATAGCGCCACCGACAGCCGACGCAAACATTTCACTACCGCTAACGGATGTAATGCTGCCGCCGATCGACATCGCTAGGAGCGAAATACGTTTTAAAATACCAAAGCAAACAAAGGTCACCAGAATTAAAACCCCCGCATTAATTGCTGTAATTCCAGTCGCTTTATTTTCATAGATATCCGCCAATGACCATTGATCCAACGCCACCACTAAACCAAGTCCGGCGCAAATGAAAATCATGAGCATCGCATATCCCACACACGCGCCTAACCAGCGATCAAAAAAGCTCTGTGTCGATTTAAATAACGTAAACGCAATAAATAGCGGAGCCAATACAAAAAGAATCGATAACATGCATTTGGCAATAATCATTTCCAGAATAGCAAAACCCACTAACAACACAGCCACAACACCCATCGCAACTCCCTCAATGATCGGCATCCAATTCGTCCAAGAACCGAGCTGAGTAACCCATTCTGAAATTTGAAGCAGTTCTGTTAAAATGGATTGCAGTGCGCCATTGATCCCTTCCCCGCCTGAGGTCGGTAACTCAATAGGCGATGCACTCACTAAGACATCGCCAATATCACTTGATACATCATAGAAAAGCGCTATGACATAATCACTAAAATGTCCCCAGTTCATGCCGAGATAATAAATCATGCCGATTTTGAAAATGGATTTTGTGAGTTCTGCCATCGACCCTTTGACCCATCCTTGGGTTAAGGCTATGCCGTAGCACACAAAGAAAAAGACAATCGCCACACCTAAAGGCACTTCCAAATAACCGGCTAAGGCTTGATATCCATCAACAACATATTTATCGAGCAAAACATCGATTTCGGTTAAAATTTCTTCAACAAGGGTGCTATACAAGGCCATGATAATCTCTGTTTAGTTATAGTAATGATCAAACGGAATCTTATACAGCGGTCGAAACGCTTTTTGATCTTGAAGCTCCGTTAACGTGATATGTTTAAACGGACCATCCGTTGTTTTGGCATAAGCGATCATTTCGTTATATAAGTCTTCGCACACATGAGGGTTTTGTCGTTTGTCCGTCATACCATTATCGGTCATACAGTTGTAATAGGTATTACCTGGAGGAAAAGCTTTAACATGTAGGGTTTTTTCAGCCGACATTGATGCTGTTTTAACAAAACTAAGTGCTTTATCGTGTGGTTCAGATTCCAAGGGGTTGCTTCCTGAACACGCTGTTAATGCAACGCTCATCACGATTGCGCTAACGACACCTGTGATTTTTATATTTGTTTTCATGGTCATTTTCATACTATTGCTCCTTTTTTAAAAAAAATTGAGTTATGCTTTGATTA
>JAJOJD010000023.1 GCA_021208965.1 Gammaproteobacteria bacterium | reverse complement strand
GGTTGAATAACTTAACCCCTTATGAGGTTTATCGTGGCTTTGATAAGCCCTAGTATTTATTAATGTTTAACAGTAGTTGTGAAAGGCAATACTACTTTTAACTGTCCAAGTTTTTGGGCGCACCATATGATGATTGCACCAGGTGGCGAGTTTTAGATATTTATAATCGGCGTAGCGCAGCAAATACCTTAGAATTTATAGATAAAATGCTTGAGCAATTTCCATTTCCTATACAGCGGATTCAATCCGATAGAGGTAGAGAATTTTTTGCTGAAAAAGTGCAGAAAAAATTCATGGAGTATGGCATTAAATTTCGGCCTGTAAAACCAGCATCCCCCCATCTAAATGGGAAGGTTGAACGATCACAAAAAACAGACCTAGAAGAGTTTTATGCTACTGCTGACTTAAGTGACTTTGAGCATTTACGAGAAAATCTAGAATGCTGGCAATTTTATTACAATTGGCAGAGACCTCATGGTGGCCTCAAAGGCAAAACACCTTCACAAAGGGACGCTGAGCTTTGTGAAAAAACGCCGCTTTCAGAAGAAGTGCAAGCAATGTATGACCGCTCAAAAGAACATATCCAGAACGCTAATTACTATGTAGAAATGAAGCTCCGAAAATTGAAAGAATCTCTATGAATCACACACCTAATATTCTTCACGACCTTGAACTTCTTGTCAAAGCCTTATCTCGCGGTAATCCTGAATCAGCGTTGCGCTGGACGTGTAAAAGTGTTCGAAATTTAGCGGAAGAATTGCAAGCAAAAAATTATTCAGTGAGTTTCAGAACCATTTGTGATTTGTTAGAGTTAAACCGTGAAAGAAATTGAGGCGACCTGGTTGAGTTTTGCCAAAGAAAAACGGCTTGAGACTGCTCGTGGAGAAATCTGACGGCGTAATCTATCTTGCAGATACTGCCAGTAGTGATAAAAACTCTGCAAGTTTATTCACAACTTGTTGTGTACCTTCATGTGCAAGGGCAGAAATGTAAAATACCGGTTCAACCCACCCCAAAGCATCAACGATGGACTGACATCGCACGTTTCTTTCCTCTTCCGGCAACATATCTATTTTATTTAATACTAACCAACGAGGCTTATCCAATAATTCATTACCAAATTTTTCCATTTCACGTTCAATCATCCGTATAGATTCAACAGGATCTGTCTCATCACAAGGAGCAACGTCAACTAAATGCAATAATACTTTTGTTCGCATGACGTGGCGTAAAAATTGTATTCCCAGACCGGCACCCTCTGCCGCCCCTTCAATTAATCCAGGGATATCGGCGATAACAAAGCTATGATCAATCCCAACACGCACCAACCCAAGTTGCGGTGCTAATGTCGTAAATGGATAATCGGCAACTTTCGGACGCGCGGCGGAAACGGCTCGAATAAATGTTGATTTTCCTGCGTTTGGCATACCCAGCAGGCCAACATCCGCTAATACTTTCAACTCTAAACGCAATGTCCGCATTTCACCCGGCGTCCCTGGTGTTGTTTGACGGGGTGCTCGATTCGTACTCGTTTAAACGAATATTACCTTGTCCATGTTCACCACCCTGCGCAACCTTCAAACAATCGCCGTTAGAAAGCAACTCCCCTAAGCATTCTTCTGTATTGATATCGTATACGACTGTTCCCACAGGGACTTTGAGAAAAAGATCATCACCTCCGCGACCCGTACATTCACTGCCTTGTCCTGGGCGACCATTCTCTGCCTTAAAAATTCGTTGATAACGGTAATCTAATAGGGTATTCAAGGCGTCATCTGCTTGCAAAAAAACAGAACCACCATCACCACCATCCCCACCATTCGGGCCACCGCGTTCAATATATTTCTCTCGACGGAAGCTTAGGCAACCATGTCCACCATTACCGGCATAGACATCGATCAGTACTTCATCAACAAATCTCATTAAAAACTTCCTATAAAAAAAAAAGCCCCGAATACGGAGCTTTAGTTAAAAAACGATAACACAATTATTTTTCTGTTGACTGAGTCTCGTCAAAGGGCTTGACCGCGACATACTGACGATTATTAGGGCCTCCTGTTGAAAACAGGACCTGGCCGTCCGTTAGCGCATATAAAGTATGATCACGCCCTACGCCAACATTGACACCGGCATTTACTTTGGTACCTCGCTGACGAATAATAATGTTACCTGCTAATACACGCTCTCCACCAAATTTTTTCACGCCGAGACGCTTAGAGTGCGAATCGCGTCCGTTACGGGTACTACCACCAGCTTTTTTGGTTGCCATGACTTAAAACCTCTGAATATTATTGTTGAATGGATTCAATTTTAATTGCTGTATAATTTTGTCTATGCCCGATATGTTTACGCGAATGCTTACGACGACGGAATTTCAAAATCCGAATTTTTTCACCACGTCCATGCTCAACAACGCTGGCCGTCACACTCGCCCCTGACACCAACGGCTGACCAACAGTGACAATCTCACCATTTGCAATCAACAAAACTTCTGTAAAATCTACAGACTGCCCTTCTTCAACAGGCAAACTTTCTACTTTCAATGTTTGGCCAACGACCACACGGTATTGCTTTCCACCGGTCTTAATTACAGCGTACATTTGCCCGCTCTCCTCATTCACTTAACAATTCTTCTAGAAAAGTCCAGCATTCTACACTAGTGCCTAAGAATATAGCAATACCATTTTTTATTAATCCAAAAACTTCATGCTTAACTGATTCTCAACCGAGACATCGATTACAACCCTGCCCCCCTGTTTTAATTGTCCGTAGAGCAATTCTTTGGCAAGCGGTTTTTTAATGTGATTGGTGACAAGACGTGCCATAGGCCGAGCCCCCATATAAGGATCATAACCGTTTTCTACACACCATTGTCGCGCTGATTCAGTCAAGGCAATCGTAACATTTTTATCGGTAAGCGTTTCTTGTAACTCGGCTACTAATTTGTCAACAATATGACCCGCCACTGATTGTGGCAAAGCATTAAATTGAATGATTTCATCAAAACGGTTGCGAAACTCAGGCGTAAAAACACGCGCCATTTCAATCTGTGCTTCTTCTTGATCAAGCTCATTCTTCGCTCCAAACCCAATGGAACGTTTCTGTGATACAGACGCCCCTGCATTGGTAGTTAACACGATCATCGTGTGACGAAAATCCACTTTACGAGATTGACCGTCTGTCAAGGTGCCATAATCCAACACTTGTAGCAACAAATTATAAATTTGCGGGTGAGCTTTCTCAATTTCATCCATCAACACTATCGCATGAGGCTCCTTCAAGACAGCATCCGTTAAAGCGCCCCCTTGATCATACCCAACATAGCCAGGGGCTGTTCCAATTAATTTGGTATAGGCATATTGATCTGTGTACTCAGACATATCAAAACGTAATAACTTCATACCAAGGTGAACGGCTAACTGCTTGCACAACTCTGTTTTACCAACACCCGTGGGACCCGCAAACAAAAATGACCCAATTGGTTTCGTTGCATCACGTAAACCAGCATTCGCCATGGTGACAGCCGAAACTAAAATATCAATCGCGTGATCTTGCCCAAAAATAATCGCTTTTAACTGTTCTGATAAATTCGCCAAGTTTTTATTGTCTTGCGTTTGCGCAATTTGCTGAACGGGGATATGCGCTTTATTCGCAATCACTTGATAAACATGGTCAGGATAAACCACTTTATCACCCAAATGCGGGTTATCCATATTCACCAACGCACCTGCTTCGTCAAGAACATCCAAGGCAATATCAGGTAAACGACGATCTTTAATATATTTTTGACTCATGGTGACCGAAAATTCGAGTGCTTTTACATCGAATTTAACACGATGGTGTTTTTCGAGTCGCGGCTTCATGCCTTGAACAATCGCTATCGCTTCAGCATGCGTCGGCTCAGGCACGTGAACTTCTGCAAAACGCCGTTTCAAGGCTTCATCTTTTTCAAAAATTTGTCGAAATTCTTTGTATGTCGTCGCTCCGATACAACTTATCTCACCCGATGCTAACGCAGGCTTAAGAATATTGGCCACATCCATATCACTGCCTTTGGTCGATCCTGCGCCGATAATCATATGAATCTCATCAATAAATAAAATCGCGTGAGGGGTTGTTTTTAAAAACTGTAAAATAACGTCCATACGTTTTTCAAATTCACCGCGATATTGCGTACCGGCCATCAATGCTGTCATGTTAAGGGAGTAAATCGTCGCATTTCTCAACGCAATAGGTACTTTTTGCTCTTCAATCAGCTGCGCCAAACCAACCGCAATCGTGGTTTTACCAACACCTGGTTCACCTATCAATAAAGGATTGCTCTTGCGACTTTGCGAAAGAATAAGCATCGTTTCTTGAATTTCTTTTTGACGCCCAATCACGGGCGACAATTTTCCTTGGCGATATTTTTGATTTAAATTTTCTAAATATTCATCTATATGCTCTGAGGAAACCGTCGTTTTAGGAGGAGACAACAAGGTTTGAATATCAAATGACTGTAACGCTTCTTCCGCATGCTGATGTTCCGCATTTTCTTTAAAACGGGGCTGGGATAAATAATCTTCGATATCCATACGAGACACTTGGCACTGACGTAAACACTGTACCGCAGCGCTTTCTTGATCGTAAAATATGGCTAATACAACATCCGCGCCATTAATATATGACCGTTTTTTCTGTTCAACCATGCGTTCTGTTCGGGCTAATACACGCTGAAGACCCAAAGTCTCAATCACCTCATCGTTGGTGAGCGGCGCCAAACTTTGAAACCACCTTTTCAAACATTTTAACAATTGATCACGGTCATACTCATGATAAGGATTGTAAGTGAGCGCTCTTATAACATCACTATCTTCGCTTTCAATCAACACACATAAAATATGTTCAATCGTGGCATTCGCATGGCGTAAACGCTTTGCGAACTCTATTGTTTTTCCTTTTAATGTCTCTAAATAAGAAGATTTCATCGAAAAAAGCACCCTTAATCATCATCCGTCAGTTTATTAATATCAATGTCCATTTTTTTTAACAAGCCTTGCAAAATGTCGAAATTAGCAAATTCAATTTTTAAGGCGCCATGTTTGGCATCAACATCAATAGAAGCTCGACACCCAATACTATCGCTAATCACTTTTTCAAGATAAGCAATATTAGTCTCTTTTTTATGATGATGCTTTATGGCACCTTCAATACTCAATTTTTTTAATTCCGCTTCTAATCGTCTGACACTCCAACCATACGCCAAACATTTCTGAGCAAGCCTACGTTGTACATCAAACGGTAAAGCGGCCAACGCCTTGCCATGCCCTTCGGAAAGATCACCCGCAATGATCTGCTGCTGAAGACTCAAATCCAGTTTTAATAAACGCAAGGTATTCGTTACTTTAACGCGCGATTTTCCAACGGCAATCGCAACTTCATCATGAATGTAGCCAAAATCATCAATGAGTCGTTGATACGCATGCGCTTCTTCAATAGGATTAAGATCGACGCGAATAATATTTTCAACCGCGGCCGCTTCTGCGGCTTGCTCATTAGAAAAACGATGAATCAAACAATCCATACTCGTCCATCCGACTAATTGTGCGGCTCTCCATCGGCGCTCCCCTGCGATGATCTCATAAATATTTTCCTTAATGGGGCGTACAACAATAGGCTGCAAAAGACCATTAGACTGCAAGGAATTCGCTAACTCCTGTAAAGCCTCTGCCGAAAACTCTCGCCGTGGCTGATACTGACCACGTTGCAACTGCTCAATCGGTAATGTTTTTAGCTCAACTTTAGCAGACTTCAATTGTCGACCTTTTCCTCATTAAAGATTCTTTTATAATATCGAATAATCTAAATTTAGTGTATAGTGTTTTAATGAATGAATGTTGACACACGGGGAAGGTCTCATGAAAAAATATATTTTAACCACTCTACTATTGGCATCTGCGATGATGGTAAACAATAGCATAGCGGATACGCAAATGAGCGAAAAAGAATTAGCCTTGATTAAAAAAGTGGCTAATAACCAACTGACCTTGCTCAATACTTTCCCTGGGCCAGGCAATTTAAAAGGATTGATCCTTCAGTCTCAGGAACATCAAAATATTATCATGTACATTGATAAAGATGCCCAGTATATCATTTATGGAACTGTCATCGATAAAAGCGGAACAAATCTTACGCAAAAAGACAATGAACTCTATATCAAAAAATATACGGCGCTAAAAATAGCCGATAATTTAGCGGAAACAACCTCTATTAAACAAGGCA
Source organism: Gammaproteobacteria bacterium (assembly GCA_021208965.1). Taxonomy (GTDB): domain Bacteria; phylum Pseudomonadota; class Gammaproteobacteria; order JAGOUN01; family JAGOUN01; genus JAGOUN01. The sequence goes on along the minus strand of JAJOJD010000023.1, from coordinate 14,914 downwards.
GCGATCTTGCCCCTTATAAAATTATCGTTTTAGCTGACCCCAACTGTTCCGCTTGTCACTATTCGTATCAATCCATGAAGCCTTTTATAGACAAAGGGGAACTCCAAGTTCAATGGATATTTGTTTATTTTGTGCAAGCGGATAGCCAAGCGAAGGCAGCGGCCATTATGGCGGCTGAAGATCCTGCTAAAGCGATGGAGGAGAATGAAGCCAAATTTGATATGGATAGCGAGGAAGGTGGCATCCCTGCCCTAGAAAAAATTCCAGACACCATTCGTGACACCCTGGAAGGAAATATGAAATTTATGCGTGATACAGGAATTAATAGCACGCCAACAATCATTTATTACGACAAAAAAGGCGAATTGAAGTTTACGAATGGGGCTCCGTCTGACTTTGCCAATTTTCTTAAAAACGAATCTCCAAGAGTAAGCAAATAAATTAGGAATGCTTCCTCCTGATGCTGTTATTTCGCTGATTTAGGTAGCTATCACGAACGAAAGTATATCGATCTAAAGCGATTTGATTGTACAAGTCTTGATAACGTAAAAGATAAGCCCGCTTGTCGATAATATTTAAGGCGTACAATGTATAAAAGGTACGCGTATCGTCAACATAGTTGTAAAAATTAAAGAAATAAGTGTCAACACCCAAGCCACAAGCATCACGAACGGTGCTGGGCCCCAAAAAAGGCAACACAAGATATCTCGAATCTGTATACCCCCAGCTTGCGAGTGTTAAACCAAAATCTTGGCTATTAGGTTCTAAGCCAATCTCTGTGGCAACATCATAAAATCCACCGATACCGGCCGTAGTATTCACAAAAAAACGCCAAGAATCCGATGTAGCTTGATAGACATGTCCCTGCAACAAATCATTCGCAACGGTAGGAAAAAGATTTAAATGATTAAAAAAACGATGAATACCTCGCGCTAAGGGCTTAGGCATAATTTTATTATAGGTCTCTGCAACAGGAACAAAAACATACGTATCTAAGGTGTCATTAAAAGAAAAAATTTTACGATTGATCTTTTCATAAGGATCGTTCACTATCTTAGCATCAGTCACTGGGAGCGCGGAAGAGCCTAGTTCTGATGATTCCATCGCCGGAGAAACGCTAGATTCACTGTCCAGCATAAAAGGACTCACCGCCTGAAATGCCGGCTCCGGTTGAGCAATAGAGAAGGTGAAATACAGACAGCCCAATAGAAAAACGAACCACCGATAACAAATCATCACTTACCCTAAAACCAAGAAGTCAACTGCGCGCCCAGAGAGATTCGAACTCCCGACCACCTGGTTCGAAGCCAGGTACTCTATCCAGCTGAGCTATAGGCGCGTAAAGGCTAATGTAAACTAGTTTATAACATAAGTCCACTGCAAGCCTCAGAGCAATAGGACAGAAATTATTTAAATGCCGCTTATTTTATTCGATGCGTTTCTCACCCGCTTTGACGTCATTGCGAGCGTAGCGCGGCAATCTATTCTTTTTTATCTTTATTAAAGACCAATTTGAGGCATTTTAAGACATTCGAATGGATTGCCGCGCTACGCTCGCAATGACGGAAATTTAGTAGTTAATTTCGCGCCAGCGACTAAATATTTTTAGTGATGCAAAAAATGAAATTTAGTTTGGGATAAAATTAAAAAATAGTGGATTTTGATAGATTTTTAACCAACGTTAACTATTTTAGTTTAATTTCTAGTCCGATTGCGGTGCTGCAAACCTTAATCCTGGATAATTTTCTTGACAATTGGAAAAAATATTCTATAAGTCTTTTATAGGCTTGCTTTATAGAGTAAAGTGATGAAGTTGATTTTAACAGCGCTATTTTCTGAAGGGATTCTTTCTGCTCTAAAAGACCAGTCTTACTTTACGGTATCTAAAGGACTCAATTCTTTCTCACAACCAATACACATTATTTCCTACTCTAGCGCTGCACATTTAAGCCAAAAGAGAACGATAGAAGCAATACTACCAACGCTAAAAGCGTTACAAACTGTTTTTGTTAACGATTTTATACAGGCTATAAAAAAAACAAAATATCACTGGCTTGATTGCGGCAACGATGCAGCTTAGAGCGTTCGTGAGCTACTGCAATGATCTTGCGAAAGAACTCGACGCCGAAAAATGTCAAGATCAATCATCAGAGCTATTAGCTTTAGCTAAAGCCAAAACGATTAATAAGGAATATTCCATTCTTCCAGAAAATGGCAATGAGTCTGTAAAAAATTATCTGTCGACGATGCAAAATGGTTTAGCCTACAATATTATTCTCTGACATCGTTAAAAAACGGTGAATATAAAACATTACAATCAAAGCATAATTATGAAGAAACTCCGCTACCCGAAAAAGCAAAAATTTTCGGAGAAAGCTATGACCTTCTCACTATGTTTATGATTCTCGAGAATCAATCATTTATCAGTAAGCTCGTGTCTCGAGAAGAAGCTAATGAGGCAAAATATTCGTATGAACAATTTTGTAGCTACGTTAATCAACAAGAAACGCTTTCACAAAGGCTACTGCATCGATATCTTATACAATCTGTTAACATTTTGTCAGAATCAACAACATCTATTATTGACCAAATATCCGCACTCAGCGATGTGTATGAGGGGATTAAAAGTAATACTGACGAGGAAAATGCGGCTGTTAGAGAGGATCTATTACAATTTACATCAAAAAAAGATCAAAACCAGATTTATAAAAGAGTTAACGCAATCAAGCAGGCGTTATCACGCTATGTACAAAATCCTTCTGATAAAAATTGCACGAGATACGCGCCGATTACTCAAGAATATATCCATGAGCTAACTCATGCATTACAATTTCTTGAATCTTTGTCAAGTCACTCTCATGAAAACAGTTTTCCTGAAGAAGATAAAAATAGAGAAATGTCAACTGCCCTAAAAGAAAATATTCAACATTTGGAGGAGTTAAGCCTGGGCCTAAACACCTATCAGAATGATAACAACTATAAATCAACAGAAAGAAAAGAATTCGCAAATGACCTACTCACGACATCAAAAAATTCTACACTCAGTGTTAGACAGCGTGTTATTGATATTAAAGAAAAAATCAATGCCCCTAGCAATAAGACTGAGTCAAGCCTGCTTAAAAAATGCTGGAATGTCTTAAAAAGAATTGGAAATGCAGCAAAAGGACTTTGGCATTATCGAAATGAGATCAAAAGAAATGCCCATTTTGAAAAAGCAGCCAATCCTCATCAATCTGTTAGCCTGCACACGCTGAAACACGGATCTTTTTTTCCTGCTGCTAAAAAATTGGGCGTAGTCAAAAACGAGATAAATTCCCCCCGTTAACTCAAAAGGAAAAGTAGTCTGCGGATTGCATTTCGATTAAACGTGACATCGTACGTTGAAATTCAACAATAAAGTTGCCTTGGGTATATAGTTCATTCGCTTTCACTTCTGCAGAGATCAGCAACTTCATTTTAGCATCATATAAAATATCAATCAGTTGAATAAACCGCACCACCTCATCAGAAAGCCGATTTGTCAACACTGGAAGATCACTCAAAAATAAAAAAGAGAATGCTTGGGTCAAAGCAAGATAATCTTGCTTGCAACGCTTCTTTCCACATAACACATCAAATCGACACCAAATAGCCTTATTAGACCGTTGTACTACTGGCAACAAACGACCTAAGAGTGGATAATCTTCCTCAGAAACATCAGGACCCGCACACAATCCAAATGATTTTTTCATATGCGTTTCTGACAAACCATCTAGCGGAACGTAATAAACACCGGAGGATTGCCAATAATTCAAACGATAATCAACGACAGAATCCAAATGAATAACCTGTAAATTTTGTTGCAATAAAGTAATCGCTTCCAAAAATCCATCGCGACGCAAACCGTTTTTGTACAACTCTTGAGGAGGTGTATTAGACGTCGTCACAAAATAAATACCTTCTCGAAATAAAGCATTGAGCAAGCCCGCCAAAATCATAGCATCAACAATATCCGACACAAAAAACTCATCTAAACACAACACATCCACCTTCTTGTGCAGCGCTTTTGCGATCAACATCAAGGGATCCGAATGGCCAGCATATTCTTGAAGTGCGCTATGCATTTCTTGCATAAATAAATGAAAATGAATACGTTTCTTTTTTGTTATCGGTAAGGAATCAAAAAAACAATCCATCAACAATGTCTTGCCGATACCAACACTCCCCCACAGATAAATACCTAACTGATGATCCGAGCGAGAAAACCATCGATACCAACAATGCTGACTCTGTAAAATCCGTTCATGTAATTGATCAAAAATAGATAACACATTCCGCTGATTCTCATCATATTTTAATTTTTTCACCGACATAATCGCGTAATAAATATCACTGGTTTTTTTTGAAGGCATGTTTTAGGCGTTGACTTTTAAGTCTTTCTGGTGGATGTCAATATCAGCTGCTGAAATGATCGTTTGGACATAAGCAAAAAGTTCTGCTTGAGCAAGTTCATTTTCGATAACATTCCGATAAACGGTTTTATCTTTATCTGAAACAGTAGACGTTTTCCCTGGAATGATAGACAGCACTTTTACGACAGCAAAATTATTATTTTGCATTTTAGCCACACTGATATGATCTTTAGACAAAACAAACGTTTGCTGTAAAATCTCATTAGGAATAGAATCACTAAAGCGCCCTACCAATGCCTTTGTGAGAATAACGCCAAATCGCTTTTGTATGTCTTTAATAGACTGATTTTCTTCTAAGGCTTGTTTAAGCTGATCGGCTGATTGTTTGGCACGCTGAGTCTCTTTTTCTTGAATCAAGTTTTTCTTAATGCCTTCAGCGACGACCTCAAGAGGCTGTTGATTTTCAGGAATGCTCGTAGAAACTCGCAAGACAACTGCAGATTTCCCTTCATCCAGTTTTATAAGATCACTATTATTTCCGCCTTTTAAAACATCATCACTAAAAGCTGCCGCAATGACCTCTGGGTTTCCTTGAATTCCAGATTTTTTATCATAATTTTCTGTAAAAAAATCACTCGCATGGACTTGGAGCCCAACATGTTTTGCAAGTGGATTCAATGTATCTGGATGTTCATAAGCAAGCTGCGACATTTCTTCTAACGTGGTTGTCCATTGTTGAGTGGCGACTTCATGAACATAAGCTTCTTTAATTTCTTTTTTGACATCCGAATATTGTTTATTAACCGCCGTTTCATGCGCAAGCAAAAAATAGACGATATAAGAATCTTTACCCGTTTTAAATAATTTTGTTGCATGGCCCACCGGAGTGACTGCCAGGGTTTGACCAACATCGCGAGTCAGGCGATCAGCCGTTAACCAAACTTTTTCTTGGACTAATTTCACTGTCGAAACATTATCAACAGGATGATTGTTTTCGGAGTGTCTATCGATTTGTTTGATGATTTCGCTCTCAGATAAAGGCGAATTCATGGAAAAAATATTAACCTGCCAACGCTCAGGTTTATCATAACGTGCAGAATGTTGAGCATAATAAGAAAGCAACTCTTTTTCAGTTGGTTTCACACGCGATAGAAGATCAGAAAATCTCAGGATGACATAAGAAATTTTAACTTGCTCGGGGGAAATATAATTTTCTTTATGTTGCATATAATAAGTTTGAATATCTTCAGAAGAGATAGACGGTATGTCGTGTGAACTTGCAGGAATAATAGCATATAAAATATTGCGCTTTTGTCGCAATAAACTAATCGTATCCAATAATTCTAACTCAGTAGAAAAACTACTCATTTGCAAACCTTGACTCCACTGAGCCATCACCATTCTCGCTGAAAAATCAGAAATAAACGCTTGGGCAGTCGTATTGTTCGCCATAAGAAAACGCTTAAATAAAGCGGGAGAAAAAACTCCATTATCCGAAAACAAAGGGACAGACATTAAAGCGGCATCGATTTGATCTTGACTGACGGCAAAGCCAACTCCAGCGAGATATTGGTTAATCGCCAAACGCTCAATTAAATTTTTTAATACAACTTGTTTAGCCAACGTTTCTTGTTGGCCAAAGTATTGAGATTGCGCGTATGAACTTTGCAGAAAAGTTCTATATGCCGATGAGAAATCAGCGAAGGAAATATCTTCCCCATTAACAGAAGCGACAGGCCCGCCAGATTGGTTTTGGCCAAAGTAACTGCTAATCCCCCAAAATGCAAAGGAAAGAACAAGCAAAGAAACAATAACATAAGCTACCCAACTTTGAGTTTTTTCTCGCATGCGTTGAAGAAACATAACCTTTCCTCTCCAACAGGTAGGAAGATAAATAAAAATGGCGGAGTGGACGGGGCTCGAACCCGCGACCCCCGGCGTGACAGGCCGGTATTCTAACCAACTGAACTACCACTCCGCAAATACTACTAATTTAATCAAATTTGGTGGGTGCTACAGGGATCGAACCTGTGACCCTCGCCTTGTAAGGGCGATGCTCTACCAGCTGAGCTAAGCACCCGTGTTTTTATTTGGCCTTGTTTATTTCATCTTTTAAGGCTTTACCCGCTCTAAACTTAATAACTTTTGTCGCTGGAATAACCATAGGCTTGCCTGTTTGAGGATGAAGACCTGTTCTTTCGCTTCTATTGCCTACTTGATAAACACCATGGCCAATAATAGAAAGGAGTTCATCGTTCTTTAACCCATGGGCTATTCCATCAAAAACGGCTTCAACCACTTTCTTTGCCAAAACTTTAGATAAACCTTCGACGTTTTCAACAACGTAATCAATCAATTCTGTTTTTTCATTTACTCACCTATGTGTCCTTTGATGCTTATCGAAACTGACCATCCTAACAAAAGGAGCGCTATCCTAACCCAAAAAAAAAGGCGCATGCAATTTTTTTCTGCTTTAGTGAACACGAAAACTGCTTTGGTTTGATTTTTTTGCTGGCCAATGGCTAGAAATCAACATTTTTTGTTTGGATTTTGGCGAAGCCGCCGGTAAAGATGCCACCCTTTGCTCATAACCAACGAGGGCAATGTTCAGAACTTCATCAATCCACTTCACCGGATGGATAGATAAAGTTTGTTTAACATTATCGGGAATATCGTGTAAATCTTGTCGATTTTGTTCAGGAATAATCACCGTACGAATATTACCACGATGCGCCGCGAGCAATTTCTCTTTTAATCCACCGATCGCTAAGACTTCACCACGCAGGGTAATTTCACCCGTCATCGCAACATCTGCCCGAATCGGCAAACCGGCAACGACAGAAATAATCGCTGTACACATGCCTATCCCTGCACTTGGCCCATCTTTAGGTGTTGCGCCTTCTGGAACATGAATATGAACATCATGCTTATCAAAAAAATCAGCCGTAAGATCAAACAACGATAAACGACTACGTACCACCGTCATCGCCGCATTAATGGATTCTTGCATGACTTTGCCAAGACTTCCCGTATATTGCAACTTACCTTTACCCGGGATAATCGCCGCTTCAATACGCAGCAATACGCCGCCGACTTCTGTCCATGCTAAACCAGACAGCTGCCCAATTTGATCATACTGATCTGGCAATCCAAAACGATAACGCTTAACACCTAAATAATGTTCTAAGTTATCAGGGGTGATAACCACTTTTTTCCGTTTTTTTAAGGGCGTTAGTAATAATTCTTTAACCACCTTACGACACACTTTCGATATTTCTCGTTCCAAGGATCGAACACCTGCTTCATAAGTGTAGTAGCGAACGATGTCGCGCATTGTCTCTGATGTAATACTAATCTCAGATGATTCCAATCCATTTTGCTCCACCTGTTTCGTATATAAATGCTGGGTGGCAATATTGAGTTTTTCGTCTTCTGTATATCCAGAAATACGAATAATTTCCATTCGATCTTTTAACGCTGCAGGGATATTTAATGAATTGGCTGTCGCCACAAACATCACTTCAGAAAGATCGTAATCGACTTCTAAATAGTGATCATTAAATGTTGAATTTTGCTCTGGATCTAAGACCTCTAACAACGCAGAAGCGGGGTCTCCACGAAAATCCATGGCCATTTTATCAATCTCATCTAACAAGAAAAAAGGATTTTTTACCCCCGCTTTTGAAATTTTTTGAATAATTTTTCCTGGCAAGGCGCCAATATAAGTCCGCCTATGTCCGCGAATTTCGGCTTCATCGCGCACGCCACCTAATGACATTCGAACAAAGGTTCGTCCCGTTGCTTGAGCGATAGAACGACCTAAGGACGTTTTACCAACACCTGGCGGGCCCACTAAACATAAAATGGGACTTTTAAGCTTTTTAACACGCTCTTGAACGGCTAGATATTCTAAAACACGATCTTTTACACGTTCCAACCCATAATGTTCTTTATCCAACAAGGCTTGGGCTTTATTTAAATCATGTTTTAATTGAGATTTTTTGCTCCATGGAACTTCTAACATCACATCCAAATAATTTCGTGACACCGTTGCTTCTGCAGACATAGGGGACATCATTTTTAACTTACGTAATTCCGATAAGCATTTTTCTAATGCTTCTTTTGGCATGTCTGCGTCTTTAATTTTTTGTTCTATTGCTTCATTTTCATTCGGATGATCACTCAATTCACCTAATTCACTTTGAATCGCTTTAATTTGTTCATTTAAATAATACTCACGCTGATTCTTTTCCATCTGGCGTTTCACACGCCCTTTTAATCGTTTTTCTATATTGACTAAATCAATTTCGTCTTGAACGAGTTGAATCAGCTTCTCTAAACGCTCTGATACATTCGCTAATTCAAGCAAGCATTGCTTTTTTTCAATGCTAATCGGTAAATGTGAAATAATCACATCCACCAGTTTTTCTGGATCCACGATATTTTGAACAGGAGGCAAAATTTCAACGGGAATACGTTTATTTAATTTAACATACTCTTCAAATTGAGATTTAAGTGAACGCGTTAATACCTCACGCTCTTTTGCATCACTACCAAACGTTGACAAAAATTCTTCAACATGAGCAAAACAGCCCTCTTCTCGTTGAATAAAACGAGTTAACTTAGCCCGCCGATCTCCCTCAATCAAAACTTTAATCGTACCATCAGGCAAGCGCAATAATTGGATAATATTTGCTAAAACGCCGTAAGTATATAAATCTTTTTGTTCGGGTATTTCGACTGACGCATCTTTTTGTGCCACAAGAAATAATTGGCGACTATGTTCTTGGGCGGCCTCAATCGCCTTAATAGACGCAACACGTCCAACAAATAATGGGATAACCATAAAAGGAAAAACAACAACATCACGCAACGCGATAACAGGGTACTCGAGAGAGTGATCAATAAATTCTGGGGATGTTGACATAGCTTAATACCTTTAGGCGATTTCTTTTTTTTCTGTGGTAATAAACGTCGCGGCTAGATTGTCTCGCACCATTTTTTCGTCCACTAACACTTTAGAAATATGTTTTTCCGACGGAACACGATACATGCTTTCTAACAGAATATTTTCCATAATTGACCGCAAACCCCGCGCACCGGTTCTACGCTCCATACTCTTTTTCGCTACCGCAACTAATGCACTCGGAGTAAACTCTAACTCTACCGTTTCCATATGAAACAATGCTTGATACTGTTTTAATAAAGCATTTTTTGGCTCTGTCAACACACGGATCAAACTATCTTCATCCAGTTCTTCTAATGTCGCGATGAGCGGTAAGCGTCCAACAAATTCTGGAATAAGACCAAATTTAACCAAATCCGCTGGCTCCACTTTTTTAACCAGTTCATTTCGAGATTCTTGCCGAGTTTTACTTTTTATCGTTGCCCCAAAGCCCATGGCAGCTTCTTGTGTACGCTGCAACACAATATTTTCAATACCATCAAAAGCACCACCACAAATAAATAAAATATTCGAAGTATCCACGTGTATAAGATCTTGTTGAGGATGCTTTCTTCCACCTTTAGGGGGGACAGACGCAATGGTTCCTTCCACTAATTTTAATAACGCCTGTTGTACACCCTCTCCAGAAACATCACGCGTAATCGAAGGATTCTCAGATTTGCGCGAAATTTTATCAATTTCATCAATATAGATAATACCTGACTGTGCTTTGGCAACATCATAATCGGCTTTCTGCAACAATTTATGAACAACATTTTCAACATCCTCACCAACATATCCTGCCTCAGTTAACGTGGTGGCATCAGCGATTGCAAAAGGAACACGTAAAATGCGGGCTAATGTTTCCGCTAACAGCGTCTTTCCGGATCCCGTCGGCCCAATCAACAAAATATTCGTTTTAGAGAGTTCAACGGCATCAGCGACTTGCGCGCGATTTTTAGCCAGACGCAGGCGCTTATAATGATTATAAACAGAAACGGACAGAACCTTTTTGGCGAACTCTTGCCCAATCACATATTCATCGAGTGCTCGATGAATTTCTATTGGAGTCGGCAACTGTTCAAGCTCCCCTATCGCTGAACGAGAAAGGTCATCCTGCAGCATATTTTGACACATTCCAACGCACTCATCACAAATTGCAACAGCAGGGCCTGCAATAATTTTTGCACAAGATCTCCGGTCTTTCCACAAAAAGAACACCGTTCGGATTGTTTACGAGAAGACTTAGTCGTCATTTATCGTTCTCCGTTACTATTAAGGACTCCAGAAAAAATTATCTTTTGAGCTGTTAACTATCGCGCTTGGCAAAAATACTATCCACTAAGCCGTAGTCAACCGCTTGTTGCGCACTTAAAAAATAATCACGGTCAGTATCTTGAACGATTTTATCATAAGGCTGTTTTGTATGTTTTGCTAAAATTTCATTCAGCGTTTTCTTAATTTTCAAGGTCTCTTCAGCATGAATCGCAATATCCGACGCCTGACCACGAAATCCACCTAAAGGTTGGTGAATCATCACCCGAGAGTTAGGAAGACAAAAGCGCCGCCCTTCTTGACCCGCTGTCAACAAAACAGCACCCATACTGGCGGCTTGACCTAGACACACTGTTGATACGGGTGCCGTAATAAACTGCATGGTATCATAAATAGCTAACCCTGCAGTCACAACTCCACCAGGAGAGTTGATATACAAATAAATCTCTTTTTCTGGGTTTTCGGACTCAAGAAAGAGTAACTGCGCAACAATTAAATTTGCCATGTGATCTTCGACTTGACCAACACAAAAAATAACACGCTCTTTCAGCATGCGGGAAAAAATATCAAACGATCTCTCACCCCGAGAGGTCTGCTCAATGACCATGGGAACTAATGTTGAAGTAATTTGTTCATGTAATGATGAATGTATTGACATTTTTTTTCCTTTTTATACGCTATATTTTAAATTCAGCGAGAACAATAACAGCGATGAATTAGGTTCGACCTTGCTGGATAAGCTCTTCATAAGTGACCGTTTTTTCAACAATATTCGCCTCTTCCAATACTTTTTCAATTAACGCATCTTCCGCAACTTGAGCACGAATATTTTCCATCTGACGTTTATCATGACTAATCCATTGAATCGCCCCTTCCGCATCATCATACATGGTTGCCATATCACGCACTCGCTCATCAATTTTATCTTGAGTCGCTTCAATCTTAAGTTTTTCGAACATTTCAGAGAATAACAATCCAACGCGTACATTTTTTAGTGCTTTCTCTTTAAACACATCTAACGGAACTTCAGGAAAATTTATTTTTGAACCCATCTGTTTAAAGTATCGCTTGCTATTCTCTCGTAACCGTTCCGCTTCTTGCATGACCAACGCATCAGGAACATCGAATGGATGGGCAGAAACTAACTGCTCGATCACATTCGCTTTAAGCTTATTTTTTAAGGCGTATTTCAGCTCACGCTCAAGATTTTTTCTGACTTCTGAACTAAACTCCTCTAGCCCACCTTTTACGCCTAAGGAGGCAACAAAGTCCTCATTCAACTCAGGCAATTGCTTATCACCATTCTCTGCTTTCGTCGCACGTTGTTCACGAACACGCTCAATCGCTTTTTCAACATCAGATTCTTCTAATGTGGCCACGCACTTTTCAATGGTGAGACCGGAAAACGGCTGCAACGTAATCTCCGGGAACACTTCGAAAACAGCCGTAAATTTAAAATCCTCATCTTTCTTAAACGCGTCATTAAGAGGCGTAATTTTTGGAGCGCCCGCCGGAACAATATTCGACTCCTTTAATGCTGCAGAGTAAACATGATTAATCAATTCATTCAGCGCTTCCGCGTATACAGAATCGCCATAACGTTCTTGGATAATTTTAACGGGCACTTTCCCTCGACGAAACCCATCGATGCGAACTTTACCAACCAAGTCTTGCAAACGCTTTTGAACTTCTTGACGAATTGACTCAATAGAAACAACAAGTTCAACTTTTCGCTGTATACCGCCAAGATTGTCTATGCTAACCGCCATAATGTCAGATCCCCAAAACAAAATTAAAGAATACCTGTTTATAAAAAATTACGAAAGGAGAGACTCGAACTCTCACGGGTCACCCCGCTGGAACCTAAATCCAGTGCGTCTACCAATTCCGCCACTTTCGCACGCAGTTGCCAATCCTTGAGCAGAACTCATGGGGTGACCGATGGGGCTCGAACCCACGACAACCGGAATCACAATCCGGGGCTCTACCAGCTGAGCTACGGCCACCATAATGCTTATTTTACTTAATCGTTATTCAGAAAGGCCAAAATGGCACGCCCGACAGGACTCGAACCTGTTACCCCCGGCTTAGAAGGCCGGTGCTCTATCCAAATGAGCTACGGGCGCTCTTTGATCGCCCTGTCTACACTGAACAAACTGGTCGGGGTAGAGGGATTTGAACCCCCGACATTCTGCTCCCAAAGCAGACGCGCTACCAGGCTGCGCTATACCCCGATTAAGAATCGAGAATCATATCGAAAAAGTATTTCTCTTTCAATCACTTTCTAGAAAGTGACATATTTTTATTTACGAAACGACCAAGTATGAGCAAAGAACAGCAGGAATCCCTTCAATCCCCTCCAAATAGCTCCAAAAGAAACGAAGAAGCGCTATCCCTCTTTCACCCGCTTAGGCATAAGAACAGAAATTGTTCGAGGCAAATACACCAAGATGTCGACGTCCTCTGGGCACTTAAATTCTGCCGTAGGTTCACCATATAAATCACGTACGCGATTACCTAACTCACCCTCAGTTTTTTTATTTAAAACCATAAAATCATATTTTTCATGAAAACTACTTGCAGATGTGATGATATAAATTAATTGGAAATCAGGCTTTACTGCACTAAGCTCTAAACCATACTGCCCGAACTGATTAATCAATCTCGCTTGCCAGTAAGAGGCAAGACCATATTTTACTTGATCATCCTGGTGCAGCGCGTTATAAGCTTGAATGCTGCGATCTACACACGCCGCCACAGGTGGAACATACTCACCGTGATATGTTGACCTTGTCGGATATTTTTCAAAAATACAAAAAACAATAATGATAATAAAAAAAACCACGCACAATAGAGAAAACGATTTTATTTTAGCTATTTTTTGGGGGAAAACAATCCAGAAAAATATAAGAGGAAACCAAAATACATTCAGCAAATACCGAAATGATTGTACATCGATAGTCAACTTAGCGAGCTTACTGAATATGATATTAAGAATCGCACATACACTTGATATAACGATAAAACGAACAAGAAAAATACGCGCAATATTTTTATCAACCGGCATAATATTTTTTATTCGAACATAATTTTTAACAACTAAAATATAAAAAATAATTGCTTGCGACGCAAGAATAAAATGAGCACAAAATAAGTGATAAAGAGTCAAACATAAGTCTTTAAGCCGAATCCAAGGCGTTTTAGTTAAGGCTAGTAAATAGCCGGTCGCTGTATTGGGAGTTAAAAGATTTTTTAATAAAAGCCCCGCTACCACCCCCATTAGGGTGAAATAGAAAAATTTCTTAAAAACGACAGAAAACTCTTGATTTTTTCTTTGAATTTGAAAAAAAACAATTAACGCAGGAACAATAAACCACAGAACAAAAAACATGTCGGAAGCTGTTCCAACAATCGAAAAAAAAATAATGCCCGCCGACCCTAAAAACCGATTGCCTTGTAATAAAAGCAAGAAAAAATATAAAAAAAACAAGCCATTCAACACACTCCCGACATGATAAGAACTTAACAGATGAAAGGCATATGGAGTGACTGTATTAGTGACAATAAATGATAAAATCAAAAGGAAAATACTGGTAGCCAAAAAAGCATATTCAATTTGCTTGGCGAGCAAAAGTATAATGTTATTAACAAGCAGCAAGAACAAAACATTTTGAAAAATCGCATAAAACAAAAAAGAATAAAAAACATTTTTCTCAAAAAATTTAATAAATAAAATAAAAAAACAATAATCCGGGAAAAATGAACGGTGCCGGCGGCAATCTCCAAGAAAAAAAAGAATGATGCTTGATGACTATATCAGAGTATAATGCAGATAGGTACAACGTATCTGCATCAAACAACCAAGACATATTAATACTATGGGTAATAAAACCTGAATAGACTAAAAAAGCGACCATCAGGTAACCCAGCCACAACAAAACTCTGTTTTTTTTATCGTTCATCATTTGAATTCAACCTTTTAGTGTGTTTTTTTGCAATAATAATAACGGCGTTGCTTGAACGGTCAGCTCTGGGTTAGCCGAGCGCTGATTAAAAACAGATTGGAACTCTTCTTTATCTTGCATTAAAGCAACTGGGCAATTCTTTATTCAAACAAGACCAATAATGCGCAAACCACAACATATCAAAATAAAGAAATTTTATCAGGAGAATTGACGAAATAAAAGGACAAAAAAATAATCTATTTGACTGACATACGATAAAACGGTCTAATAAGATTTTTATATTAAACAGTAAAAATGTTTCACGTCACTACATCAAATCTGGACTTGTATGATATTGC
>JAJOJD010000067.1 GCA_021208965.1 Gammaproteobacteria bacterium | reverse complement strand
CTGTAGACTCATATTTAAGTGCATTTTCAAAACTGTTTGTCATTGAGGAAACTCCGAGCTGGACTCCAAAACTAAGATCAAAAGCAACAATTAGAACAACAAGCATTAAACATTTTGTCGATCCATCCATAGCAACTGCTGTTCTAGATGCAAATCCTAACGACTTAATTAATGACTTAAACACTTTTGGTATATTGTTCGAGAATTTAGTAATAAGAGATTTAAAAATCTATTCTCAATTCCTTGAAGGTAAGGTGTTCAATTATCACGATTCTTCTGGTTTAGAGGCAGATGCAATTATTCACTTAAAGGATGGTCGATGGGCGCTCATTGAAGTAAAAATTGGAGGTGAGAAGTTAATTAATGATGGAGCTGAGACATTAAAGAAAATCAGAGAAAAGATTGATCTAGAAAAAATGAATAAGCCTTCATTTATGGCCATTATCACTGCAAGTGACTCATTTGCTTATAGAAGAAAAGACGGTATCTATGTTATACCC
Organism: Gammaproteobacteria bacterium; assembly: GCA_021208965.1. Taxonomy (GTDB): domain Bacteria; phylum Pseudomonadota; class Gammaproteobacteria; order JAGOUN01; family JAGOUN01; genus JAGOUN01. The sequence continues at coordinate 2,918 of JAJOJD010000067.1, read as the reverse complement.
ATTGCGTGTTTGCGACCTTAGATTTGTTTTAAACAATGAAAAACGGAAAAACATATTAATGCTATCTAATCAATTGAAACCTATTAAATTTTCGTGAAAGGTTGAGTTAGAGTCTCTTCATCCGCACCAAACATTGACCGTAGCATTGATACAATGCTACGGTCAATCCTTTTATTATTCGTATCAAGAAAGCCTGCAATGCAAGGGATTTGCCCCGTAGGGGTATGCAAAATCCTTTGTATTGCAGGCTTTTTCTGCGTTATGGGACTTCTCCGGCATTCTCGGCTCAAGGCGCAATTTGAATACCCCTTGAGGAAAAATAAAATAGTTCTACGAAAAATAACAGGGTTCAAGGAAAAATAAAAGTGTATGATTTGCTCTGCCATTATAACTGTACAATTGTGACTTGCCTATATCCGTGGTATAATTTACAAATTGGAGGTGATGATGTGTTAGCAATGACCGATACCCCAATTGAACAATTCTTACCAATCTTTGCCCAAAGTGGCGTAGCCGTTGCTTTTTTAGTTCCTACTCCAACGGGATACGGCAAGTCTATCATTGATGCAACAGCGCCAGTACGTGATTTGCTTTTAGATTCCAACGTACATGATTATGAAGCACAACGGCAAGGGCCAGATAACAAGGCCATGATACCCGCGCATTTTGTCAATAGCAGATCTTTAACTGATACTTTTGCATCTCTATATCGTCCGATAACAAAGCATGTTGATCCGCGCATTTGGTTTCAGAACTTGAGGCGGTATTGCGCTCCATGCAATTTGCTGGCCCTAATAGTAATTCAAGGCGAGATTTACGTTTTTAATCTTTCCGATGCAACAATCTCGGATTCACTTCTCCGCGGTGGCTTTGCGTATAATATCTTGCAAGAGGCGGTTTACTATGAGGATGCTATTGCAAATGAACTGCTTAGTAGAATTCGTGATATTCATAATCGAGGCTTCCTGCGCTCTATTACTGCCGGTGATCCCGGTGTTGGTGATACTTTAGAGAATGCGCTCGGCATAACAAGGAACAATAACCGTGCACCTGACTATCACGGAATAGAACTCAAGGCAACGCGATTGACACGAAACGGTGCGCGGCGAGCAGCGACGAGACAGACATTATTCACCAAGGTACCAGACTTTGGAATGACATATCATGAAATCGTTGATGCTTTCGGCAAATGGCAAATACCTCGCGGAGAAGCGGTTGAGCGTTTCCAGCTTTATGAAACATTCAGAGTATCAAGACCAAACGCATATCGATGAGCGGCAGAGTACTGTCATTGTTTCGGAACAGGACTGCGGTTTCAGTTTCACAAGTCCGTGCCACAGTAAAAAGGTATTTATATTGCGCTACTCGATTAACGGCGTCAATCACCTGTATTGGGAGTCCGTTGCCACGGGTTGGTACGATGGCTTTTTTATAGCGAAAGCGGTTTCTTGACACAAACATATTCGCCACAGCTACGATTTCGTTTGTAGAGCGATAGTTATGCTCAATCAGCAGAACGTTTGCATTCGGATAGTCATTGCTAAAGCTCATTAGTGCATCATGGTAGGCAGCACGGAAACCGTAAATGCTCTGATCCTCATCACCGACCATGAAGATGTTCCCGTATTTTTGCGCTAACAGGCGGATAAGGCCAAGACATATGAGTCTCGGGAAGAAATATGTGATTTTGTCAATGCCATGGGTATCTGCAAAAAACAAGTGAAAGATATTAGCATAATTGGCTTTGCTGAAAATATGAGAAAAAGTAAACTTGCCTTTACGGCTCGGATATCTCTTGCTGAAGTCGGCGTCCCGTATGATGAGATAGACGAAGGAAAGTACCCTCACTGGGATGAGACTCTTGTTCCATGCGAGGCTGTCGTTTGCGAACCCGTCATTATCTCTTTCATTGATGGCTCCACTTTTGAATTTCAGCCAGTTAATGGCTCATCGTTGAAAATGAGTACCAACCAACTGAACGGTAATATGAAAAACGGCTTGAACTTGTCGAATTTCAACGCCTCAAAAATGTTTTCTGAAATAAAGGGCGCTGAAATTCAGGCTGTATATCTGCGTTCAATTACTTATAATAGCGCCTCAAATGGGAGCTATAATTATCCGGAAGTTCGTGTCAAATCTATTTTTCAGATACACATGACCGGAGATTATGGACTGATGATATATCAGTGGTATAACGGATTGTTTTCAGTTGCTCTTCTACAGCCTACAAGTTATAATAAATTAAGGAGAATAATGGAATCCGCTAGAAAAATCTGAGGGAGGGTTTCATATGGAACAAAAAAGCAATGTCAAATCCAAACAACAATTTGTTATTTTTTCGATTTTGCTTATTGTCGGTCTTGCTTCACTAATCTTTTCAGCTGTTTCATATTTTCAATTTCGCTCAGAAACTGCCAACTACGCCACTGTAGAAGGCAGGGTGGTCAGCCATCAACAAAAGACCGGACAGAAAAGCGATGGTTCGCAGATCACCCGTTTTGTCGAAGTTGTCGAATATCAGGTCAATGGAACCATTTATCAAGTTGTTTCGTCTGTTGAGAAGACCAGCCCTGCGGCAATCGGGACCGCTATGTCAGTCAAATACGATCCATCCAACCCTGACAGGGCGATCATTACAGTGGCGGTCAGTCAGACTACCTTAATTTCTGGTGGGTTTGGCATCTTCATGATCGTGGTTTCGTTTCTGGTTCTTTTTCAAAAAAGTAAAAGCAAAAACACCCCAAACCTTAGATGACCTGTTCTAAGTAAAAAGGCAGGTGGCACAAAAGCCCCGAATCGTAGGATATGATACAATAAAAACAGCAGCATAAAGCTAGCGAAGCGTTCATCTTTGGATGGACGCTTTTTTACGCCCGTTTTCGGAGGAATTTGTACATTTTCATAGTCACATCTCGGCT
>JAJOJD010000028.1 GCA_021208965.1 Gammaproteobacteria bacterium | reverse complement strand
TTTAAGACTTGTTCAGCACTACCGTGTATCTGTTCGGCTGTCTCGACATTTAACCACGCAGGATCTCTCATCATCAGATCAGACGACATCACAATACCGGTCATCGGTGATTTGACATCATGACTCACATTGGCTAAAAACTCAGTCTTCGCGCGATTGGCCGCTTCGGCTTTTTCTTTTTCGCTACGCAATGATTTTTCAATATTTTTTAAGTAAGAAATATTATTATACACCCCGAGAACGCCAACTATTTCACCCAAACGATTTTTAAGAGGCACCTTACTAACAAGCAAGGTCTGTATAGACCCGTCAGTTTGAACTTGTTGTTCCTCAATATTAATCAGAGGATTTCCTGTATGAATAACATTCAGATCATCCAAATTATACTTTTCTTTTAAGTCATTTTTTACCCATGGGAAATCATCATCCGTTTTTCCGATAATTTCTCTTATATCATTAAGACCAAATTGTTGGGCAAACTGAAGGTTACATCCTTGGAAGACTAAGTTTGTATCTTTCCAAAAGATACAGTGCGGTATAACACTAATAATTTCTGAAAGCACGACAGCATTATCAATACTAGTTTCATTATTAGTTTGCATGTTATTCTCCTTATTTTCTTATACTCATCCAAGTGTTATGCGCTGATAGTTGATCTGAATATTTATGAGCTACTTCATCTAGATTAATATCATTTACCCAATTTTGCAAAATATCTTCCGAAGCTTCAGGAGAATGGCGGGATGTCATTTTTTGGAATTCTGTTAATAAATATTCTCTCAATGAATAACGAATCGCTGATCGAATTTTGCTGGATTCACTGTTATTATCAATATCGATTTTCGAAAGCAATGTATTTACAATAGAATTTATACTTTTGCTTATCACGAAATGAACCTGTTGAATCGCGATAACCTTTTGCGCAGCATGGAAAGAATAAGTCATTTTCACCCCAGAAAATGAAACATAACATAAATCTCTTTCTTGTATACCATTTTCACGGCGTTGATGAATAGGGCTGGTTAATTCATACAAATATCGATTCCCACTGCTTGTTTCAGCAAAAATTTTCACAAACCCAATACCATAACCAATAATTTCTGCTTCTGATAAATCGGGCACATAATGAGCAGCTCCCTCCATAATTTTTTGACTAATTTTAGTCAATTCAGCTGTTTGCTCATCAGCAGTCACAGGCAATTTTGCCCGCATAATCAATCTTTTTAACCTCTCATCCTCTATCTTATAGAGAGGTGTCCCTGAAGGAAAATGACCAATATTGGTCTCTGGCTCAAATGTCACTAAAAGATGCCCGAATTCATTTCCTATCGACGAAGATCTTTCAGCAGGAACTCTTGTCAAAGAAGCATGGGGGCCGGATGAAAATATACATGTATTCATACTCGCCAAACTTGGAGGAACACTCGTCTTCACTAATAGTTTTGCCCTAATCGTACTGGGCCGATTATCACTGTGATGAAAATTTATTGTACTATCAATTTCATCTATATTTTGCCAGGCACAATTAACTACAGATAGGGTATTCACTGACTCTTGCACAAAGGATTGAGTAAGTTGATCAAAACGAACTGTATCAATAATATACCCAACAAAATCCTGTGCATGATGAACACGCGTGACAGTTCTTCCATAAAGTAAATCGAGCGTTTTTCGATTCCTATCAAAAACCGTGTTAAAATACTCTTTAAATCGATGAATATCAATTTGACATTCTGGGGTTTCTATCGCAACCGACACGTGAATAGATTGAGTTTCTCCGTCTTCATTTTGAAAAGGAATATTTGATGCGACATAAGAATAATCTTCCCTATCTAAATAAGTAATAAAATCTTTCGGATGTCCAAATACTTCTCTAGCCTTTGGGAAATCCCTCAGAAGTTCTTCATAAAGGGCCCGTAATTTTTCACATTCTTTTTTTATATATTCAACAGAATGCGAGTTACTCATCAAATAATGTCTACCTCGTCTTGATGGCGCGCGATTATTATCCTTATCTAGGATGAATTCATAAAAAGCATCTGCCATCTCAACAGAATTTCTTAAACATGTTTCTGCTGTCTGTGGATCAGAAATATAGTGAGGACCAAGATGTAGCTTAAAACATTCATTTTGACTAGAGCTTTCAGGACTAAGCAGGCCATAACGATCAATCAATCCAATTTTTGACTGAGCCCCTAAAACTCGACAGGCTTCCTCCGTTGTAAAGGCGCCAGAAAAGCCTGCACCGATAATAATCAGATCATAAGGCCGAGAAGGATCTGCTACATTTTTACTATTTTTAAACATAGACAGAGACGAGAGGCCTTCTGGATGTTTTTGTTCATGCGATAAAGTATACATTTTAACCTTGTATATTTCCTCAATTAACTATGTGGTGACCAATTTACCTATAAAAACTGTCTCTAAGTATACCCAAAAAATTAACTTTTGTAAATTAAAAACTGCTAGAAAAAAATCACACTATACTTTGTACATTTATCAGAAGTTTTCGTCTAAAATTAAAAACCCTGATAAATACCTAAGTCTGCGCGTTTTCTAGGGTAAATTTTAGCATTCCTTGAAAACCCAAAGCTATCCAACGTACGACGAAGTGCTATTTGTACAATTAAAATTCAATCTATATTTGAGGAATTCTAACAATGTTGGCTTAACATTTTCTGATAAAAAGTTATATTTTTTGAGCTGAAAAATTAAATGTCTAAAATTTTTGGTCTTAAATACAGATGGTATCTGCCAAATAAAGACTCAATCAGTGAAAAAGTAAATGGTTTATCGATATACTCATTCATTCCTGACGAATGAAATTCATCTTCAACCAAGAAAAAAGCAATCGCAGATACCCCAATAATCGGAATATCCTGGCCTCTCTTCTTTAACCGAATACAACGTGAAAAATCAAAACCATTCATCTGAGGTAAGCGCACATCAACCAGTAAAAAATCATATTCCTTTTTATCAAACACCTCTAAGCCACGCTCAGCGGATTCAACGATATCAATAGAACACCAATAACACTTAAAATAAGCGGCATAAATACTTTTCGTTATTCCATCATCCTCAACAATTAAAATTTTAGGTTCATTATTCATTGACGTCCGAGATTAATCAAATGCTAGCGCACGATAATAATCAACTAAAAGCTGAGTCTCAATTAGATTCTGCAACAGGATTAGCGAATAAAATTCGTCAAAAAAATATCACGTCCCAATAAAAATTTTCTCTCTATTTTTGTATATAAAATACGCAGAAACATTAATAAAACACAAAAATTTTTTAAAAATTAAATTTGTTCTATAAACAAACAACATGTTTCTTACCAGTGTTTTGTTAAAAGTTACTACGGTCCGTCCAATAAAATTCTTAGCAAATTCATGAAGATAATGATAAAATCTCACCGAATATCCAGTGAATAAACTGTCGTGAGGCTTCTTATGTTTACATCGTCTAAACCATCTATAGAACCCAACCCTACTTATCATCTCGTCGCTCAAAAAAATAACACTTCATTTGAAAATGTTGATC
>JAJOJD010000054.1 GCA_021208965.1 Gammaproteobacteria bacterium | reverse complement strand
AACAGCTTGCGATTTAAATTCCTTTGTAAATTTAGTTTTTTTCTTACTCATGTTGACACCTCATTTAAGTGAATAAAGTTTACATTATTCTCTTAACTTTTGTGTCTAGTTTAATTAGACCACAACAATTGCAAAGACGAGGATAATGACGGCAAACCCAAATCAGCGACAATAGACTTCGGGATAAGATCGTCTATCAAACGATGGCTTTGTTGTAATAAGGCTAATGCCTGCTCAGTCAATTGTATCCAAAAACGCTGTGACAAACCATCTGTCGTGGGGTAAATGGGCGTTAATGTGTCCATTAATGGTGGTAAATCCGTCGAAGAGAGCAGGCGATATTCCGGATGAATGATTTCGAGACCAAAGCTAGAATAACGGACTTCCCCGATCGCAAACACACGTTGCCCTAGAACAAAACTCTGATATTGAGCACGAGAATAGTGGATAAACCGTAAAAATAACTGGCCACTACCATCATCGATTAAGCAATACAATTGAGGTGTTGGTCGCTTGATGACACGCACTTGAATCACTTTCCCCAACACCACCACATTCCCTGACAACGTAGCGGATAACTGCCCTAATGACGTTAAACAAGTCCGGTCTTCATAACGTAAAGGGAGATGAAAGAGCACATCAGCCGCTGATTTAATCCCAAGCTTTTCTAATTTCAAGGCATTTTTAGGCCCGACACCTTTGAGGTTCTGGCATGAAAAATCAGAGATGAAATGCATAACTAAGAAGGATTTTTTTCAATCGTCAAGTTGGTATTGGGGTCACTGATACCTTCATTCTTGAGTTGATCAGGGTAAGGGGCAGGATAACATGAAAAGTAATTGGCCTGGTCACATGAGCCCACACTGGTTGGGTCAAGAGCGTAATTGACGACCATAGATACAGGAGGATACGCATCAGCGGCCATACGCTCACCGCTGACGGCCGTGCTACGATTGCTCGTCAATACCATGGTGAACGAAATAACTGCCATGATAAACATCATAAAAAACAGTGCTTGAACAAGCGCAAACCCTTTTTTTGTTGATTGCATAAGCTACCCCGATATCACCACACAAGCAGAACTCGACAAGTCGAATCCACTCGTTTTCAACGATTGCAAATATTGTGTCGAAATAGTCGTAAGAATAGGCGTGGTGTTAGCACACGTTGTAGTCGTGGTCGACACAAGGGCGTAAGACGTCTCCTTTGCAAAATTAGTCGTATCGGTCAGTAATAATTCACCGATAATGGGTGCCAGCTCGACACCGATGGCGCGAGCATTTTCTTGTGTATGATACTTCGTCATCGTATGCATAATTAAATAAACAACCCCTGTCAATAACATGACTCCTAATAGGACATTTAACATGGCATAGCCAGAACAGGACGATAGATAAATGCGCATATCACACATCCTCAAGACGGTGGCGTAAGATTCGCCCCAACTGGCGGCGCATCACCCGATTTTGGAAAAACTAAAAACAGAGAATAAGGGGTACTATTATTTGCACTGGACTGTAAGACACACGGCGTTGTAATGCTTGAGATATTTGCTCCTTGACTCTCCGCACAATAGACAGAAAACATTGTCGACGCTGTTTGTAAAATTTGATTCACTTGTAATCCCGTGGCATTAACGGCGATCATGAAGTAGCTCGCGAGTTCTTGGGCTGAATCCATCTGCACACCAAAAGACAAATTGCTTTCTGCCGAGCCTCCATCTAAATACATGCCGGAACTGACGTAACAGTAAGCATTTGAACAATCGCGTTGATCTTCCGAAGGGATAGAAATCGATGTTAAAAAAGGTTGAGATAATTTATTGCCTGATAACACCGTACTGTAAGCACCCCCATCGACAAAGGGCATAAAACTTTGTGTTATATTCGTAGAATAACGAATAAACTGTTGTATCGAAGAGTTGGCGCGAAAGCTCTTGATCAAGGTATAAGAGGCGCCCGCAGCGATCATCATCAACACAAGTGCCAACAAGGCCTCCAGCAACGCGAACCCTTGTATTTTTTTCATGAGTGCTCCACTAATAGTTCATGCTAAAATACAGCGTAATGGTTGTCGGACTAGTAGGGCTACACGCTGTCACGCCTTGCTTGTTAATACAGGTCTGATAACTTTTACTGCCACTGGCATCACAACTATACATATCTTTGACTTTTGAAAAAAACTGCCCTGGAACAGAGGCAGAATTGTCTACCTCACCTTTGAAGCAGCCTAAGGGAACATCAACACTAAAACTGTAAGCATTGGTTTTAGTAAACGCCAATTGACCAAACGGATTATGAATATTCACCTTATCGTCCGTGTCTGAAGCAAAATATTTGCTGGATAAACGGCCACTATTTTGTAGAAGCTCAGGAACCGTCGCCGTACCTCCAGTCAAATCAGATGAGGCCAAATCCGTATAAATATTCGCGATTTCTACCGCTTGTGTCGTTGCATCAGAAAGATGGGCTTCGTAAGAACCTGAATTAAATACAGAATACACACCTAAACTTGCCATAACCACAATGATAATGGCAAGTAAGGCTTCCATCAAACTGAATCCATGTGATCGATAACTATTCATGATAAACCATTAAACTTCAGTATAGTTCGCTCTAGGATAGCCAAAGACAAGGTCATATCGGGTATTTGCCGTATTAAAGCTAGTCGCGCAATCGGCTACTTTAGTAATGACCGTTTTACCATCGGCTTTAAAAATGGCAAAGTTCCCGAGCATATTTTGACAAAAGCCAACCGCTTGATCGGATGGCAAATCATTAACCGTCACTTTAAAATTTTCGTGTATCGTCGTGCCATCAGAGGCAACGTCAAAGGTCCCATACGGCCCTCGAATAGTTGTCCCCACTATCACATTTTGTGAGAGAAGACCGCTATTGATGACATCGGTTGTTGAAATGGTATCCGCTGGATCATAGGTAGAACTCAGCAACTGAGAGGCTGCACCAGCCACTTGCTGCGCAATTTGTTCTGTCGTTTGCAATTTATTTTTCTTATCGGACGAGATATAAAGCTCGACCACGCCTAAACCCGCCGCCAGAATAATGACAATCGCCAACAACGCCTCTAATAACGAGAAACCGCGTTGACGCCCAAACATTACTTTCATTGATTTTATTTTCATTTCACTTTCTCCTTTTATTACACTGCAATAGAACCCACTTGAACCGATGACTGAATACCATACAAAGACAGCATGACCCAACCAATGACGCCAGCAACCGCAATCATTAAGGCATAGCCGAGAATTTTCCCTTTTTTAATAAACACTTGGCGTTGTTCTTCCAAATTTTCATCCGCTAAAAACTTAATCCCTTTCTCTAAGTTATTCGTTGTGGCAAAGACTGTCAAGCTAATCAACAAATTACCTTCAAATAAACCAATCACTAAGGATTCGCCAAAACCACTCCCCGCACTTAAACGAATCAGAATTCGTTTTAAAAAATACATTAAGTACGGCGTTGCCGTGACGCCCATTTTATGCACCGCATTATTGAAGCTGGATCCTGATTTTAACATTGAGGACAAAGCAATCAAAAAAGTCGTTGCCGTATACGGCTTATAAAATATTCCACGGCGGTAATTTATCTAACACATTTCGCAACGGCATAAATGTAAAACGTGACAAGGACACAACAGACGCCACCGTGACGACCGCCATTGAGGTTAACAATAAGGCTAAATTATCATGAATAAACGTTGTCATCACATACAAGTTCTGCGCAACGGGAGGCCAATTTTGGACAGGATTTAGTTTCAACATCAAGGGAATAATAAATTCTGAAAAGGACAATAGAGAGCCTATCAACACGACAATCATCACCGCAGGATAGGTTAACGCACCGGCTAGCGCCGATTTAATCGATGTCATATTTTCAGCAAAACCAGTCACTACCTCACACGCATGAGCAACGTTATTAGCTGAAGATTCAATCAATGCACTTTCTTGTGACGGCACCCAGTAAGCAATCGCACGTTCAAATCGCACCCCATTTGACATCATACGCAAAATATCATCGACCAAAAATTTCATAGCGGTGTCATTATTATATTTTTTAATCATGTCACCGTATAAGCGCAATGAGGTTTGGATAGAAATGCCATTTTGGGTAAATGTACGAATAATACGATAAAATTCAACGCGCTTCTTCAAATCAAAGTAAAAATTTTTCACAAAAAAATACTTGAGAAAAAACCAGAAGCCACGCTCTGACATAGAATAGGATGTTTTAGCCTGTTTTCCAGATGTTGAATCGGCTGAATCACGTTTTAACATATCCGACCTCCTCTAATGGATCACTCAACAAACCACAACTATCTTCAACATATCGCGGATCGGCGATACCGGCGAATATTTTATCAATCCCATGCTCTAATACCGTTCGCCCGCCTTGAGAACGCCATATCTGTGTCGCTCGACTAAAATCAAGATCCCGCAAGGCGACCAGAATGTCAGGCGTTGGGTCTAACATTTCGGCTAATACTGTTCGGCCAGCAATCCCTTTTCGACAACTCTCACATCCTTCCGCATTAACAAAACGGACAGTATCAAGAGAACAATGTTGGTTTTCTTCTTTTGCCATCACTTTTTTTAATCGATCTATAGTGGCCAACGCGTCAGGATCATCGCAACTTTTTAAAAACACTTCATAAGGTAACGAACATTTAGAACAAGACGTTGGTACTAAGGTTTGATAAATTAATAAGGCCAAAAAATTGGGTGCAGAAAGCACGTGACCTTCAAAACCCAAGTTCAACAATCGATTATAAATGGCAATCGCCGATGCGGCATGAACGGTCGTAAAGACCTGATGGCCCGATAATACCGCCGACGACAATAATTGTGAAGAACGTTGATCACGAACCTCACCGACCATAATAATATCAGGATCACAACGCATAGCGACCCGAATGGCTTTCACAAAAACATTTTCGTCTTCACTCGTTTCTGAACGTTTAATACTGAGATTAATTTGGTTCGCCCCTGGAATGGTGTATTCAGGAGGATCTTCGGTCGTTAATATTTTTTTCGACCCTTTTGTTCGACGAAAAACTTCGCTCAAAATTGTCGCTAAAGTCGTCGATTTCCCTGAGCCTGTCGTTCCTGCCACAATCGTAACCCCGACAGGTCTTGCTTGCGCTCGCTCAAGCAAAGCAATTTGATAGGGATTATAACCTAACTCGTTCAGAGAAATTTTTAATTGTGTATCAACAGGCAAAAGACGCATAACAATCGTGACCGAATTCGGATAACACGGCGCTGTTTGCAATCGCAATTTATAATGGCGCTTAATGCCATCAATATCAAGATTCATATCCAATAAAGCATCTTGCATTTCTTCAGGGTTATACTGGGTATCCTTCGAGCCTTCCGCTGCCGCAACGTTATAAACATAGTTGATCAAACGATTAACGGTTCGCGTATCCAATTCACCAATTTTATAAATCAAACCGTGGATACGAAATTTAATTTCCGCGCGATCGGCATAGATTTCCAAGTGAATATCAGAAGCGCGGGCGCGAACAGCTTGTAATAATATTTCTGAAAAGCGACGATCTAGTTCTGATTCACTTTCAACCACCATAGAAACATCATGACTCATCCGATCACGGAAAATAAACAACAGCTCATTTGTAACGTACAATGTGGTAATTTCGCGTGCTTCTAAACCGAAATCTTTAATCGTCTGCGCACGTTGTCGCAAGACCGTACTGGCTTGTTGATTAATCAAACAATACACACGGCCATCTTTTGATTCAGCAAAGCAAAAATTTTGTCTTTCTTGATCAGTGAGCTGGTCATCAATAACGAGACGGTCGGTCGTTGGCAAATCATCCGCAGTCGTCAACACTTTATATTCCATTATATTTTCCCTCATCAATCAATATCATTGACATAGTCATACCATCGTTTACGCTGTTGCAGCATCTTCAGCCGCGTTGTTCGGAATATTGACGTTATCCATGGAGATAACATCTCCTCTCACAAAAGGCAACAAATAAAATTTATCCGTATTGATATCAATGACTCCCACAGAATACGGTTTCAACAGTGACACCCGATACTGTTTATTGATAAACTCCCCAGGGCCAACTTGGTAAAATGCGCCGTTAGAATCGGTCACAATCGCATAAAGTGTGTCACCAAATCCTTCAACCCTCACCACTCTCAGGGAGAAATGATTGCCTTCTTGTTCCGCGGTTAACGCGGCTAAATTGTTTTGCAACGTTAACGCCTCTATTTTTCGTTGCGCCAATGCGATTTTTTGCCCCAGCGCAGCGATATCAGAAAAACTTTCATCACTAACATCTGCCGGAGAAGTGAGCGCTGAAGCTGATGGCGGTTCGGCATACACTAAATTGACGCTAGCGCAACTTAAAAACAACCCAAAATAAAACCAACATATTTTCATCGACAATTTACGCATAAATCTCACCTTCTATTACCCAAGACATATCATAAGCACTGACTGTAAATTTAATACTAGAAATGATCACAGTTGAAAATCGCCGAAATAACATCTCTAACTGCACAAGCTTCCACAACTTATCGCCTGTTACCGTAAATTTTGATGATGTGACATCGTATCGACTTTTCACTTTATCTTTTAGTTGAAACCCAAATGTTGAGGCATTCAACTGCATATACGAAATTAACCGATAAGTTTGATGCGTTATTTTTGACGTTAATTCATCTTCAGAAACATTTGCATCACTTTTTTCTAAGGCTATGGCATTTAAACTTAATGTTTTTGTCCCCGTGTTATTATTTGAGTCAATCACACCATCGGAAGGAGACGCGGAGTACGCATTCAAAAACGAATTTAATGTGCCATACTCAGAACGCTTTAACGTCAACGTCATTGCCGTCGGAGACTGCGATGAATAACTCGCTGAGACTAAATCCCAACCGGCAGATTGAGGTGGGATTTGCTTAAGAATGGACATGACATTATGAATAACTGGACCAGCCGCCTTATCGTGTAAATCTATCTGTATACGCTTGAAGTAGTCATATCGCTGCTGTATTTCCAATGCGCGTTGCCTTTCAGCCTCCAGCTGCTGTTGGTGCAAAAGACGCGTGACCAAACGCTGTTCATGCACATAATAAAGCGCATACAATGCACCCGCCACAACAATCACCAATACAATCATTTTTTGTAAGAGAATTTTAGAGGGTTCAAGATAACGTATAAAATATTTGCGATCCTTCTTAAGCTTAGCGATAAAATCAAAAAGATCTACCGATTGAAAATCGGGAAAATCTGCACTCGCCGTCTCACTACAAAACTGAATTCCTCTCACATCAATACCATCAGCAGAAAATTCAGCTTTCGCCCCCTCAATGACGTCAGAAATAGCAGATAAGCCATGAACAAAATCACCCGCCGTGGCTTTTGGAACATCAACACCCGCCCACACGGTATGATTTTTAATCACACACACCCAATAAGTGGTATTACTAATCCGATGGACCAAAATGAGATTTTTATATTGAGCCGCCAATAAGCCAGACAAGCACCATGAGTTTTTATGCGTATCATCTGCTAAGGCCACCAAACGCAATTTATAATTGAGCTTTTCCCTAATATTTAACATGATGCCGTAGTCTAGACCGGTACTCAACTGAATGGCTTCTATGCCCTTGCGCTCATCCAAAGCCCAACGCATACCAATGGCATAGTACTTTTTAATCCCTGCAAATTTCAGCAACATGCGCTATTCACCAATAATATACGGCGTTACAACAATAACCGTCGTTGTTTTTGTTTTATTTGTTGATTTGCCACCACCCAAGAACCAATAATCGGTTGACCCTGGTGAGGTGACTTTTGAAGCTCCTTTATCATCTTGAAAACCTGCAATCAACAAACTCTGCCCACTGTGTAATACCATGCTTTCTAAAAAGTTTTTTGTATCCACAACGGGTCCTTGAATAGTACTTGCCGTATCGGAGGCGCTAGCGGTCAATGTTTTGATAGCAATCAAGGTGGACAACTGTAAGTTCAACATGAGCATGACTTGATTGTTAGATTCTATTTTAGGCGTGACCATCATACTATAACCCGTCACGACCGTGCCAGGCGTTAAACTGACTTGAGAAGAATCTTGCGTCAATGTCGTAGAACTTGAGGCTAAATAAGTCGTTTCTTGAACACTTTGGATAGGCGCAGGTTGGCCGCTGACCGTGTAAATCGTCGCTCCTGTTACCACGGAAGTTTTTCCTAAGGTATTCAACGCGCTTAAAATAGCATTATGCGTGCTCCCCGAACTCGATGAAACCGTAATGGTTGAAAAACTATCAACAAGATCTTGATTCAGTTGAGAACTTGGATTGGTGACAACATTAATTTGGTCATTCGACAAGACACTCGCCACCGCATTAACATCTAAGCCAAAATCCGACGTATTGGTCGTTTGTACGTCATAAACATCAACTCTGACGGCAATTTTTTGATTCGTTTTTTTGTTGATTTTCTGGATATAATCCGAGACTCTTTCTTGCACATCAGGCGTATCTGTCACGGCGATATACCCCTCGACAGGATTACCTTGGATTTTGCCCGCAGGAGATAACATTTCTTTCAGTGTTGTCATCGCCGCATTCCATGGGCTATCTTCCTTCACGGAGTATTGCAGATTCATATCTGACGAACCATCCACAGAAGAATTACTACTGCTGCCACTGTCACCGCTACCAGACGTACTACTCGCTGAACTAATACTGCTACTACTCGTGTAAGAAGCAATCGGTGCATCGAGCGCATAAATTTTGGTTTCTAGCAAAAATACATTCACCCTGTTTTTTTGATAATTCCAATACAATCCCGCCTGCGTTGCAAGCTGAGCAATCACCTGTTCTAAGGTCCCTTGATAGACAGAAACACCGGCTGAGTTTGGTTTCTGGACAATTGTTGTGGTATTTTTATCATCCGCCAACACAATAGGAACATGAGTCAGCTTAGAAATATTGGAAAATGTTTGCGATAAAGTCTCACTCATGCCGGTTGAATAAACCACATGCTGTTGAAAAGTGTCCGGCAACTCCTGTTTAGGCGCGATAACAAAATGTTCATTGGATAAAAAAATTTGATCGCTGTTTGTCACAAGCGAGCTAGGCTTTTTAATGCGATTTTTATCATAAATGGTCTGGGCTTTTTTTACTGTTTTATCTTCATATTTATCATTAGCTTTTTGAATCGAACAGGCGACTAAAAATGCCGAAACACAGATAAAAATTAGCGTTTTAGTTAACCATTGAGAAATTTTCATATCCATTTTCCTTCCTAAACACCCATCACAGGCTCAGCCCGATATTCATTCGGTTTAATGACGACGACGCCGTTTTTCATGATCACCGCTTTCACGGCAAAACCATCACCAGAAGCCGCAATACTCATCAGCAAATCATTTAAACACTGCTCGAATGAACCATAAAAAACATGAGAGACCGACAAGTTGAAATCATTCGGTGAACTCCACTGTAAGGCATAACCTTGTTCCTGCGTCCAACGTGCAATAGTCGTACTCAAGGATTCATCTGCCACCGCATAGAATACTTCAGGCCGTGATTGTGTTAAAGCAACAGCATCCTTCGCTTTGCTCGCAATCCCAATTTTAAAGGAATAAGGATTGATAGCAAACGCATCATCAGGAGACGCCTCTTCTAATGTTAAAGCTTGACCAAGGCTCAGATCATAGGCAAAAACCAAGGTGTATTTATCTTGATGTGCCGCATAAAACTGAATGGCCTCGTCTTTTGAGACTGATTTTGGCACTAATGTCGTTTCACTTTCATAAATTGCGGTAGGTTCAACATGGGAATCATTGACCGCAAAACCAGCATACGCATAACATTGCAACCAACCAATAATCAAAAATGTACTTAACCGTAAACACCCGCGTTGTAATTTCTTGCTTATTTTCACAACAACCCTCACCTTTTCTTTTGCTAAAAGTCATTAAATCCATTTATTCTGTGGGCATGAACAAAAAAAAACACGAGAACAGGTCATCGCGAATACAATTTTCTGCACCTCTTTCGATTATACTTAAGGAAATCTTAATAAGTAAAGATTCATTGCTAAAAGAGACGCTGTTTCTTATTTTTAAACCAGAGTAAGTGCATAATTTTTACAAAATTATGCACTTCTGATCATTTTTTTTCAAAAAAAAAAATATAAATCTATCCATACAAGAAGTTTAAGATTTCCTTAAGAATAAAAAGGAATGATAACCGCTTCATAAATCAACGATAAGGATGTCACGATGAAAATCTCGTCTATACCCTGTTCATTATCACTACCACTCTATATTAGCTACCTTGGAGTTGTCTCTTCCATTTCTGAAAATAATCCTGTTACGTACGAAGGCTTACCATTAGGTTGTTGGCAAAAAGAAGATTATAAGAAACAATGGTGTGAGTATCCAGGCAGTTCATCGGGCGCGAGCAGCCCATGCCGCCAAGAAATCATAACGGATCCTTACAATCCTGAAAATACCTGCATGAGATTGACGCTACCAGCAAATACGATTGGAGGATCTGCTGGAGGAATGACGGCAGATATTGATATTAAAGAAAACTATCCGACAGGGTCAGTTTGCCTCGATCAACCCTTTGTGGAATGGAAAACAGCTTTTTTTGAATATCAGGTCATGTTCGAAGAAGACTTTGACTGGAGCAAAGGTGGAAAATTGCCTGGTTTAACGACTTACCCCGATACCCCTACGGGCTGTATTGATAATAGCGACTTTGACGGCAACAGTGTCCGGTATATGTGGCGTGAAAATGGTCAATTATTTCTATATCTTTATTATCCTGAAAAACAAGAAAGATGCGGTGACTATTATGCCATGTCACCCACCTTTTATTTCGCGCCTGGGACATGGTATACATTAACACAAGAAGTGCGTTTAAATGATGTTGGACTTTCTGATGGATACATCAAGGTATGGATTGATGCGGTTTTGTCACTGAGTTTATCGAATTTGGTGTTACGACGCAGCGGCGACCTTCACGAAGATGATATAAAAATGGATTGTTTTCGGGGCGGATCCGATTCTACGTGGGCCTCTCCTGAGGACGCTTATATTTACTTTGATGAGTTTAAACTATATGGCGTATCGGCGTGTGAAAACACATCCAGCTTTTGGAAGCATGCGTCTAACAGCTCGCACGTCGAACAAAAAACACACAAAAATCATTAACCAATAAACCTCAGGTTCTAGATTATCATCGCTGAATCGATGATAATCGAAACTTCATCGTATTGAATTGATTGTTATATGGTCAAATACCTGATTGTTGGTCCCTCGTGGATTGGCGATATGATTATCGCCAATGGGCTGTTTCGGTTATTAAAAAAAAATGACCCGAAGTGCATCATTGACGTGCTGGCTCCAACGTGGAGCCACCCTGTCATCGCGCGCATGCCTGAGGTTAGGCGAGCGATTTCGATGCCGCTACACCATGGCGCGCTCAAGCTCCTAGCACGCCATTCCATAGGCAAATCATTGCGACAAGAACAATATGACGAAGCTATCATTCTTGCGAATTCATGGAAATCTGCGCTCATCCCTTATTTCGCGCATATTTCTAAGAGAACCGGATGGCGAGGCGAGTGGCGTTATTTTTTACTCAACGACCTTCGAATTTTAAACAAAAAACAACACCCGTTGATGATCGACCGCTATTTAGCACTAGGGCAAACAAAAAAATTCACCGGCTTAATAAACACACTCTATCGCCCATCCCTCACAGTGAATAGCGTGGCTCGCGAGCAACTCATGAAAAAATATGCTATCTCTGAAAAAAAACCGTTTGTGGTATTATGCCCTGGGGCACAATATGGGCGCTCAAAACGTTGGCCAAGCCGCTATTTCTCTAAAGTCGCCTCCTACGCCCTGAAGGAAGGTTGGCAAGTCGGCTTACTGGGCGGAAAAGCAGAAAAAGAAATCGCTTCAAAAATTAATCATGAAGTCGATCAACAAGCAATTGACCTCACGATGACATCACTAACCGAAGCTATTGATTTATTATCCGCTGCCACGGTCGTGGTCAGCAATGATTCAGGGTTAATGCACATGGCGGCCGCTGTCCATCGCCCAGTGATTGCCATTTATGGATCTAGCTCACCTGATTTCACCCCGCCACTCGGAGAAAAAACCATAATACTGTCGAAATCCTTGCCCTGTAAACCCTGTTTTAAACGAGAATGTCCTCTAGGACATCTGGATTGCCTGATCAACATCACCCCAGAAACAGTGATCCATTCTATTAACCATTTGTGTGGAGAGTAAAATTATTCGTATTTTAATCATTAAAACATCCTCTTTAGGCGATATTATCCACACATTGCCTGCCTTGACTGATGCCATGCATGCCATTCAAGGAATCCGCTTTGACTGGGTGATTGAAGAACGCTTTCAGATTATTCCCACATGGCACCCAGCCGTCGACCATGTGTTTCCTATTGCACTACGTCGCTGGAAAAAAAAAGAAGAAGCTTTTTCATGCCATCGCCAATATCAGAAAATTCAAAAAAACCATTAACGAACACGTTTATGACTTAATTATTGATGCGCAGGGGTTGATTAAGTCAGCAATAATAAGCCGTCTTGTTGGAGGGACGTCTGCTGGTTACGAAAGAACGAGTGCCCGTGAAAAATTGGCGGCAATATTTTATCATAAAAAATATCAGGTTAATGGACAACAACATGCGATAGAACGCATTCGAGACTTGTTCAGCCAAGCACTGTACTATCCTAGACCAAATACTATCCCAAACTACGGCATCCATCGTAAAAACTGGAGGTCAGAACAGACAACATCGTACATCTTATTATTTCATGGAACAACATGGGCCAACAAACATTGGCCTGAAGTTTATTGGAAACAATTAATCCGTTTATTAAACCAGAAAGGATTGAAGGTGATGTTATCGTGGGGAAATGAAGCAGAACACGAACGCAGCATTCGTCTTGCACAAGATGTCAATGCCGATATTTTACCTCCTCTCAGCATAGAAGGCCTCATGCCCGTTATTGCCAACGCAACAGCGGTTATCGCTGTCGATACTGGCCTATGTCATTTGGCGGCAGCATTAACAACCCCAACCATCGCATTATTTGGCCCCACAGACCCAGAAAAGACAGGTCTCATGGGGCACAAACAAATAAACCTCATCACCAGTCTCACGTGCGCGCCATGCCTGAAACGACGATGCCTCTATGTGCCAACCTCGAAAGAATGGCCACCCTGTTTTACCACACTCCCCCCTAGGCTAGTGATTCAGCATGTGACGAACTTATTATCGGAGAAGGCAACGACATGAAACTTGCTTTTTGTATTTTTAAATATTTTCCATATGGCGGCCTTCAGCGTGATATGCGTCGCATTGCTGAAATCGCATACAGCCGCGGTCACGACGTGGATATCTATACCATGGAATGGAAAAGCGATTATCCTATAGGAATAAGCGTACATATTATCCCCGTCAAGGGATGGACGAACCATAGTCGAGCATTACTCTTTAGCTGGAAATTAAAAAAAATATTCAATCATAAGGCATACGACCGAATTATTGGATTTAATAAAATGCCAAACTTAGACATTTATTTTACCGGAGAAAGCTGTTTTGCAAAACATGTTGCCCAAAAATCTATTTTTTTCATGCGATGTCTGCCAAGATACTTTATTTTTTCTTGGCTAGAAAAACAAGTATTTAAAAAAAACAGCTCGACAGAAATACTACTGATTTCCCCGAAAGAAAAAGAAATCTATCAAACGTTTTACCAAACAAATGATACGCGCTTCCACTTTTTTTCTCCCGCGATTGAGCTATCACCATTTGACGAAAACGAATACATCGCTGCCCGTCAAAAACAACGCGAACTCTACGCAATCTTTCCAAATAAAATTTGGATATTATTTGTTGCTTCTGATTATGCATTAAAAGGTTTGGACAGAGTATTAGACGCCATCTCCATCATGGACAACGAGATCCATAACACGGTTGTTTTTTCTATTATTGGCGATGACAACACATCCCCATACAAAACCTATATCAAAAAAAACCACATTAAAACACGAGTTGATTTTTTAGGCTCGTCTGATGATGTGCAACTCTTCATGTGCGGCGCTGATTTGTTATTACACCCCGCCAAACTAGAGCTGGCCGGAAAAGTCTTACTCGAAGCACTCATCAACCGACTACCGGTGTGTACAACCAGTGTCTGCGGCTGTTCTACTTATATTGTAGAGAGCCAAGGCGGCGAAGTACTCCCAGAACCTTTTTCACTAATTGCATTTGTTGAAACACTCAAAACAATACTAGACATAGATGCGTTGCAAAACTATAAAAATAAACTAACACAATACAACATTAATCCGAGTATCTATCAATCACACCAACAGCTAGTTACCTGTATTGAAAAATTAGCTATCCCACATAACACCGATTTTTATCTCGACAACTATTTAATGCGCTATTTTCCTCAAGAAAAGCACGCATGCATTAATGCGGTTTTTTCTCTCAAAGGGAAAATTTTTCGGCAAGTAAAAAATAGAACAACCATCTCAACCGTAATAGCGGAAGAAGAATATTTCATTAAAATGCACCGCGGCGTTGGTTGGCGAGAAATTTTAAAAAACATTACAGCATTCAAATCTGTTGCTCTAGGCGCCAAACAAGAATACAACGCTATTCGGGAAATGAAGAAATCTGGGATACTCGTGCCAACTGTCTGCGCATACGCCACCGCTGGCATCAATCCTGCCAGCATACACTCATTTATTGTGACAAAAAAAATTGCTACCAATATGACCTAGAAAAACTTTGCCAAACGTGGCCAAACAATCCACCAAACTTTACATTCAAACGCCAATTAATTCATCGCGTCGCAGAAATAACAAGAAAAATGCACGAAAATGGAATGAATCATCGCGACTTATACCTGTGCCACTTTTTATTAAACACCCATAACAAAAATAATTTCGACATATATTTAATCGATTTACATCGCGTGCAAATTCGAAAAAAAATTCCTTTACGCTGGAAGATAAAAGATTTGGCAAGTTTATATTTCTCAGCGATGAATATTGGGCTATCAAAAAATGATGTGTATTATTTTTTAACCTGTTACTACAACAAGCCTCTCCACAGGATATGGAAACACAACCGGTGGACATGTTTCTGGATATATTGGCGAGCAAAGCGATTATACCGTCGACATTTTTCTAAACATCAACATTAAACGCTTGAAAAACAAGGCTAGCATCTTGATCAGGGAAAACCGTTCCAATATACGGTGCCGGCAACATTTGAATCAATGTATCAATATTTTCGTTGAGCTTATCCATGACCGGATACTGACAATTGGCGACCCATCCAATCAACCTCCCCTGACGGCGCAATATCGACTCAACCGTTAACAACGCGTGATTCAGGCAACCTAATGTCATATTAACGACTAAGAGAACATCCATCTGGCACGATAGCACCCAATCCGCATACGTTTCTTTTGCATTCAGCGGCACAAGCCAACCACCAGCCCCCTCCACAATACAAATATCCACAGCCATAGAAAGTACAGGTAACACCTGCTGATTAAGATCCGCTACATTTAAGTGCACCCCCATTTCCTGGGCAGCGAGATGGGGAGCAACAGGCAATAATAACGCAAAAGGATTCACCATCGAATACGGTAATTCTACGGTGGATGCTTTCATCAAAGCCAATACATCGTCACTTTTTCCTCGATCATCACAGCCTGAGGCGATCGGTTTTAATCCAACAGTTTGATACCCCTGTTTTGCATAATGCCGCAATAAACCGACGCTAAGGTAGGTCTTACCTACACCCGTATTCGTTCCGGTGACAAAAATAATTCTCTTAGGCATCGAAGCGTTTCTCCACAACAAATATCCCCACATGATAGTCCAGAGCGCGTACAGAATTTTCTTTGATAAATAACCGGCTTTTATCGATTCCTCTCACCGGCCGTTGACAAACCGTCGCCCCTGTTTTCTTTAATGCACGCAAGGCATTCAGTGATGAGTCAAACATCAACGACTCATGAACTTCCGATGAATGAACAACGAAAAAACCTAATGCATAGAGCACGCTTAAAACAGCCTCAAATGAAGGTAACTGACGAACACTAAAAGATCGCGATAGTTCTTTAAAAGTATCGTGCAACGCCATACTAAAAGCGAAAACCCCTCCCTTTTTCAGGGCATTGTTAATAACACGAAACGTTACTTCAATATTTGAACTCCAATGCAATGCAAAATTTGAAAAAATAAGATCATAATGATTGCGCAATAATTCATCAAAGGATTGAACAACAAAATTTACACCAAGATGTTGATGATATTTTTTTGCCATCGCAATCATAGACTCTGCGATATCAATCGCGTCACAATCATGACAATCAATATGATCCATTAACGATTTTGTGACTTTTCCCGTCCCGCATCCAAGATCAATCACACGATCAAAAAATCGATGTCGCACATGCTCGATTAATCTAGCCCCCACTTTTTTTTGAATGACATCATATTCATCATACGCATAGGCAGCTTTATTAAACGCCTGTTTTATTTTTTGAGAAACATCGATCATAAAAACTCTTTAATTAAATGTGACACTTCGCTTTCATGCGTAAAAGGTAGTGCATGCCCACCTGTAATTATTTTTACCCTATCATTAGCGCGATCAGGCCAAATATCATGGGAAACGATAACATCGGATGAACCTTGTATCCGGAAAACCGGTAGATCTATTTTTGCGTATTCTGTCTGATAATTCGTTTCAAACAAAAACGATAATTGCGCCAATAGCTCCTGTTCATTTTTAAATTGATCCGCATAAAGAGGAGAGGTGACCGTGTCAGGATAAAATACCCAGCGCAAAAACATTTTTTTAAAATGCGAAAAGTTGTTCTCCGCGAGATGTTTATAACGTCCAGTAAATTTTGAAAAATATGGAGCGCTATTAATCAAAATTAATTTTTGATAACGGCCAGGATAACGTAAACAATGCTTCATGGCGATTAACCCACCTAACGACCACCCAATAAGAACGGCCTTAGGCGGAAAGGATTCAGCCGATAAGGCATCAGATAGTTCAACACATGTTGACACATGCGATTGATGATGATTAATCAACGCAACAATATTCTTCCACATGCTTGAAGGAAAACCCCACCCAGGTAGAAAAATCAATGAAGGTGAGGAATTGTCTATTATCATGAACGAATCGACTCATGATACGTTATCGCAAGATCTTGCATCAACGCTCGGATATTGTCTTCAGAATGTTCGCTGCATAAAGAAATACGCAATCGCGCCGTATTTTCTGGAACGGTGGGTGGACGAATACAGGAAACGAAATAATTCTTAGCCAGCAATTTGTGATACACTCCTAAGGCATGATCATTAGAACCAACAACAACCGAACGAATGGGCGTAAGATCATACGAACACAAAGGAATACCATACTCATTCGCTAACTGATTAAACAAGGCAATATTCTGGTGAAGCACGTCGCGTCGCCATGACTCTGAACGCAACACCTCTAAAACCGCTAATGACGCAGCAGCAATCGCTGGAGGCAACATCGTACTATAACGATACGTTCGACTCTGTTGAACGAGCGCATCGATTAACGTATGAGATCCAGACACCATCGCGCCCATCCCTCCAAAGGCTTTCCCTAAAGGATGAATAAGGCAAGGTACGTCCTGCGGGGACAACCCAAAATACTCACACGCTCCTCGTCCAGATTCCCCTAAAACACCTAACCCATGCGCATCATCTAAACACAAAAAAGCATTGTTTTCTTTACACACAACGGATAAACGAGTGAGATCACTCACATCACCGTGCATGCTAAAAATACTTTCCGTGACAACGATTGCCTCCGTGTCCACTTCTTTTTTTAAGCGCTCTTCTAAAGAGTCCATATCATGGTGAGGATAACGAATATGCCTTGCTCGTGATAGCTGAATACCATCGAGCAATGAAGCATGACAATATTTATCGCTAAAAATAGCGCCGTGTCGGTTCGTTAACGTCTGAAATACACTTAAGTTCGCGTGATAACCGGAATTAAAAAATAAGGCCTTATCTCGCTGAACAAAATCGGCAAAACTTTCTTCAAAGTCTCTCTGAGACTGATAGTATCCTGACACTAAAGGAGAACTGCCACTGCCTAAGCCATACACGTCTACGGCTTGTTTAAACGCGTGCTTCACGGCAGGATGCTGACTAATATTTAAATAATCATTGCTTGCAAAATGACAATAGGTTTTTCCCTCGATCGTGACATCCGCAGAGCATCGAGATGCTACAACAACGTGTTTTCGCCAAGCATTTTTTAAGCGACTATTTTCATTATTTTTTTGAGCATACGACGTTAGCATGACTCTGATCGTGTTTGTAAACCAATTTTTTTGAACATTTCTTTGTCTCGAGACAAAGAAGAATTCTTTGCCGTCAACAACTTATCGCCAAGGAAAATAGAGTTCGCGCCGACATAAAAACACAACGCTTGCATTTCTTCACTCATATTTTCTCGACCCGCTGATAATCGGATCATCGACGTTGGAAACATTAATCGGGTGATAGCAACCGTGCGAATAAATTCAAAGGGTTCTATCGCAGGAGTATTCTCCAATGGCGTTCCCGCAATAGGAATAAGTTGATTCAGTGGAATACTTTTAGGAGGTTGAGGGAGTTGCTTCAAACCAACAAGGAACTGAACCCGATCTTCTCGCGTTTCGCCCATCCCCAAAATACCCCCGCAACAAACATTAATGCCTGCCTGATGAACATGTTGAAGGGTATCTAAACGATCTTGATATGTTCTTGTTTTAATGATTTTTTCATAAAATTCGGGAGACGTATCAAGGTTATGATTGTAATAATCCAGTCCTGCGGCTTTTAGAGCATCTGCATCCTCTTGATCTAACATGCCTAACGTCACACAGGTTTCGAGTCCTTCCGCCTTAACGGCTCGAATAACGTCCATTACCTTCGGCAAATCTTTTTTAGGTGGGCTTCGCCATGCCGCACCCATACAAAAACGGGTCGCACCATTGGCTTTCGCCAACTTGGCTTCGCGTAGAATAGCCTCAGCATCCAGCAACTTTTCATTAGCCAACCCTGTGTTGTAATGCGCACTTTGTGGACAATAGGCGCAATCTTCAGGACAACGGCCCGTTTTAATATTGAACAAAGAACAACACTCTATTTCATTCGGATCAAAATAGGTACGGTGTTTTTCATGAGCAAGATACATTAAATCAAATAACTGCACTTCATAAAGCTTATGTATATCGGAAGCCGCGTACGCCATAACCAAGACCTATCGTAATTGTATTAGTGATTGCCGGCATGATATAGTTGGTCCTATTTTCAGTCAACCGTTTTATCCATACAGGTTTACCATGCCGCTTAGTGAAACACTAGAAACACGAGACATTGAACATATCTGGCACCCATGTTCACAAATGAAAGATCATGAAACGGCTCGATTACTCACGATTGTATCCGCAGAAGGCTGTTATCTTAAAACGGATGATGGCTCATTATTATTCGACGCGATTTCAAGTTGGTGGTGCAAGAGTTTAGGTCATGGACACCCCCGATTGAAACGTGCATTAAAAAAACAACTCGAACAGTTTGAGCACGTTATTTTTGCAGGAACAACCTATGATGCAATTGTCGAACTATCAGAAAAAAATGACGCGATTACTACCAAACGTAAACAAAGTGTTTTTTGCCAGTGACGGCTCTTCTGCGGTGGAAATTGCCCTTAAAATGAGCTTACACGCGCATCAAATTGCTGGTCAACATCAACGAACACACTTCGTCGCGCTTGAAAATGCGTATCATGGCGAAACAGTCGGCGCATTAAGTGTTAGCGACCTTGGCTTATATAAAACGCCTTACAAACCGCTGTTATTTCCAACCACGTTCCTTCAACACATTCCTTACGTCCGAGGTTCCGATGACCCGCTATGGCACGATTGCGAAACCGAGTGGGTAGCCATCGAGAAGCAGCTCAACAACACTCCTGAACAATTATCCGCCATCATTGTTGAGCCGATTGTACAAGGCGCCGGAGGAATCAAAATTTACAGTGCTGATTTCTTACGGCGCTTATCCGCATGGGCAAAAACACACGGTGTACACCTGATAGCCGATGAAATTATGACAGGAATCGCGCGCACTGGAAAAATGCTCGCCTGTGAACACGCCGCCATTACTCCTGACTTTTTATGTTTGTCTAAAGGCCTAACTTCTGGTTTTTTACCCATGAGCGCGGTGTTAACCACACAAAAAATATACGACTACTTTTACGATGACTATGAAACTGGGCGATCATTCCTACATTCACACACTTTCTCAGGCAATGCATTAGCCGCTGCTGTCGCCAATGAAACCCTGTCCATCGTGGAAACAGAATCAATAGAACATCACGCAACATTCATAGGGCAACACATGCGAAAAGCCATGTATGCTTTAGCTGACGAATTTACACAATTAAGCAACCCTCGCGGGATTGGCGCCATCGCCGCGATTGATCTACCTAAAGACAACCGCACACCTCGTCTTAGTCTACAAATTGCCGTAGATGCGGCAAAAAATGGAATACTGCTCCGCCCAATTGATCAAACACTCTACTGGATGCCTCCACTGATTGCAGAAACAGCCGATCTAGATCGGCTATATCATGCCACACGAAAAGTATTGAGCAATTTAAGAATTGCTTAATAATGCCAGGCTAAATTTTACTAAACTAAAAATCGGCGACATCATCGTCAATAATCTTATTAAGAATAAATAATGAACAACTTCTTGGCAGAACCTTCTTCTAACAATCCAAATGACCCAACGGATAATATCAATCAAATTATCGAATTAAAAAATCAACTCTGTAATAGGTTGAGGGGAATATGTTTATCGAAAGTTAAAGACATTATTCCTGTTTATTTTTATCAAAAATACGCAACCGGGAGCATGAGTTCTACAGATGAGGGACTTGACTTTGTCGCTTGTATTTTAGCATTACTTCAACTCGGCGCCAGTTCTGGTGAGATCATCGCGACAAAATTCCCGTTACAATTTCTTGCGCAGAATATAATTCAAATGGACCGTGTTACCATAGCTTATGGCACAATTAGAGCATTACTAAACAGTCCTCTTGTTGAGGATACGCTCAAAAAAAAACGTCCAAAACTATTTGGATGAGATTCGGAGCTGCCCACTCAGGATGTATCAACTAAAAGATGAACAATTTTTATATTATTTCGATCCGACAGGGGAAGCCCAAACTCCCCCAGAATCTACTCCTGATATTAATAACGCTGTTCATTATGAGTATGCACAACTCTTAAAAGGGCCTACAGGGCGCTTTGAAGTCGACGTAGAAACAGAAATAGCGAAACTTCACTATCATTTCTTTAAACATCGCTCAAGTGATGGAAATATAGATTCGCTCTTCAGTTTGGTAACCCACTGTTTGGAGAAAATTCCCAAAGAACAAGGCGAATATAAACAACTTATAGATAATATGGTGGTGACAGAGTATAATTTTTTACTGTTGCCTATTCTTTTAACAGAACAGGCCGTGTCGCCCTATGCAGAAAATATCATATCAGCCATCATTAAGTTTTATGATAAAGAGAAAAATGAGAGGCAATGGCACTTAACCTACCCTTTCCAAATAAATGGATCACTGTGCTTATACAACAAAAACAACCGCTTTCTCCAGATCATTTGAATGATCTTCGATCCGTTTTCCAAAAATGTGCCCCCTACTATAACACTAAATTTAATAACGTAGATAGATTCTTGTATGGACATATTCTCTCGAGGATAGAAATTGAACATCTAGACGCCGGATTCTCTACTATTTCTGCTCAATTTGATAGCCAGAATATGGATAACACTGAACAAGCTAAACAGTATTTGAGTGTAATAATCAATATGCTTCTATATACCAAGGATGTTGGGGAAAGAATCGAGGCTATTCGTGATAAGTTAATATCCAAGTACACCTTAGAAACAACAATTAAAGCGGCCCTAACCATAATTAAACTGGCCCTAACGATTATTCTAACAGACGACACTAAAGAAAAAGTCGTCCCTTATTTAATAAATCTTTTTATGGACAGCATTTTGTCAACAAATAATATCCAAACCCTGACATTAAAAATTGAGCAAAACACCCCAACCTTCTTAGAACTTTTTATTAAATACTGCCCAGATCAATTTAAATTGAGAATAAAGAACTTGCTCTCTCAGCCGATGACTAACAATTATG
>JAJOJD010000017.1 GCA_021208965.1 Gammaproteobacteria bacterium | reverse complement strand
GTCGAGTCAGAGCATTTTTAATTACTTGCAGAAAGCATAACGTCGATGCGAGTCAGGCGCTTAAAGATTTGTTTAAAGGCAAGCTTCCAGATTTTGTCGTTCAGGCAAAACTTGGTGAATAGTTACACTTTTTCTTGTTGCTCAATGATAAGCGTTGCCCTGAGTTGTTTATTTTCTTCCATTTGTTGATGCAAGCGTTCTTCTAAGGCATGATGATTCTGCTGCAAGTCTTTGTGAAGCTTGTGTTCTTGGTGGTATTGCCGCTGAGTTTCCATAATTTTTGCGTCAAATTCTTGACGTTCATTTGCGATCTGATTGTCGGCTTTTTGTCGTAAGCGATCCCACAGTAATTTAACGAGTTCGGTAAGATCTGGCGGTAAGTGGCTATCATCTTCTGGCCGCAAGCCTTGTTGAGCTTTCCATTCTCGTAGCAATTTGGCAATGGTGCTTTTGCTGCCGGTACCGAGGTATTCACGAATATTATCAATGGACGGTGTTTTGCGTTGTTCAATGAGTTTTGGTACGGTTTCTGCGATATCGTGAAAAGTAACGCCGTTTCTGCCCATTGTTTTGACCCACTGTTATTTTGTACTATAGACTGTAAAGAATATTAAAACATTGTTTATAAAAATACAAATTATTATTTGCATTAAAATAATTCGATGATAATCAACCTTATCGCTTATTTTTAATCATAACTTTTGGTACACTGCTGTACCGAGTGTCTAAAATCTCGATTTTTAGTTTATTTTTGCCAAAACAGGCATTTTTACCGTAAAGGTTATTTTATAGCCAATATCGTTCCATTACATCCTGCAGAAACAAGCGAAATAGCTATTTCTGTGCCTCATCACTATATTCATGCCGCCACCAGCGCGAATACTCGCAAAGCTTACCAAGCCGATATTCGTCATTTTCTGCAATCTCTACGCGTTCTTCCTGCAACCACCGAGTCTATTCTCGATTATTTGCATGCCTACGCCACAACCCTTAATCCACGTACGCTCACTCGCCGCTTAACAGCGCTAAAACAGTGGCATATTTTACAAGGCCATCCTGACCCGACATCCAATTCGTTAGTGCACAAAACACTTTCCGGCATTCGCAATGTCCATGGCAAACCAAAAGACAAAGCACCGGCCATCACACTCGAAACTCTTACGCACATGATCACGCATTTAAAAAAATCTAATCGCCTTATCGATTGCCGCAATAACGCTTTGCTACAACTCGGTTTCTTTGGTGCGTTTCGCCGAAGCGAAGTTATCACGCTCACGTGGGACAATATTCATTTTGTCACTGAAGGTATTGAAATCCTTCTTCCACGTTCTAAAACTGATCAAGCAGGCGAAGGTCAAACCTGCGCTATTCCCTATGGCGATAACACATTATGTCCCGTTTCAGCACTTCTATCTTGGCAAGAACGTTCACAATGCTCAACAGGCGCTATCTTTCGACAAATGACGCGTGGCGAAACGATAAAACACGCTGCTCTTAAATCACAACATCTGAATACTATCATTAAAAACATCGCACGTGAATCGCAACTCTCGAACGCTGACGATTATAGCAGCCATAGCCTGCGCCGAGGCTTTGCGACCGAAGCCAGTAAAAACGCGCGCCGTTTGGCTCCATCATGCGTCAAGGGCGTTGGCGTCATGAAGGTACCGTATTGGGTTACATCGATGAAGGCAAGCGCTTCGATCAAAATGCCGCGGGTTTATTACTGCATAAAACAAAGAAATAAATGTTACTAAAAAAACAACGATTGCACATTCTGGATCAAGACGACATCGAGAAGCTCTATGCTAAACCCGCCTTTACTCTTATCGAATATGGCTACTATTTTATGTTGCCAGAAGTGCTGCTTGCCGAAATCAACTCTACAAAAATAGAGCCTAAAAATATTTCTGCAAAGGTATATTTTATTTTGCAATACGGTTATTTTAAAGCAAGGCACCTATTCTCCAAAATAGATTATAAAAATAGCCAAGAAGATGTGGATTTTATCGTGTCACATTATTTTCCAGAGCACGCGTCTTCCAATAAACTACCCACGCGTAAGGTGCAACGTCAAACAAAAACTAAATTACTAAAACATTTTGAGTTTAGTGATAATAGAAAAAGTATCGAAAAAATCATTGAAGAAAAAGTCACGTATCTTGCAAAAACAACGGCTCATCTTACGCTCATATTTGATGGTGTTCTTTCGGAGCTTGAACAAAAGAAATGCGTCCTGCCTGCGTACTCAAAAATGCAAGATTTACTGGGCGCGGCATTAAAAAAAGAAGATCGGCGATTATCGAAAACTACCAAAGAAGCCTTAAAAAATCATACGAGAGTACATGCTATCAAATGTCAACTACCTTTGCCGATGACGACAACTAGCTTTGCCGATTTAAGTTACTAAATTTTCCTTCTTATTTTTTCCTCTGAGACGAAAGCTTTCCCCAGTAATATTAATCACAGTCGCATGATGAAGTAATCGATCGATGGAAGCCACCGCCATCATATTGTCTGGGAAGATAGTATCCCACTGACTAAAGGGTTGATTGGCCGTGATAATAATACTTCCTGTTTCATAACGATGACAGATTAATTCAAATAACACACTGGTTTCATGTTCATCTTTTTTGACATACCCTAAATCGTCCAAAATAAGTAGCGGAATATTATCCAATTTGACGAGCAAATCTTTTAATCGTAATTGAACTTTGGCTTGTTGTAGGAGCTGTACCAAATGCGATGTTTGGTAGAATTTGACGCGACAGCCGCGTTCTGCTTGTCGATAGGCGATCGCGGAGGCGACGTGCGTTTTTCCAACACCGCTGGGGCCGAAAACGATTAAATTATTCGCTTGTTTAATCCAAGCATCACTTTCTGCGAGTGCATTAATTTGAGCGGCATTGAGCGTTTTATTTGCGCTGGTATCCAGGCTGCTCAGCGTTTTATCTTTCGGCAGTGCAGATTCTTTGAGGCGTCGAATGATGCGTGTCGATTGACGTTTTTGTATTTCTGTATTACATAAATGTGACAAGTATTGGGTGTAGGTCCATCCTTGCCTTTTGCCATCAGCGGCACTTTGCTCCCAATGAGCGTTAATGGCGGATAATTTTAGTTCTTTTAATTGTAGAGGTAAAACAGCTTCATAAGATTGCATGAGTGAGATCTCCTTCTGTTAAGTCGTTAAATATAGGAATGTAATTGTCATAGCTGCCAAGAAAATGTTGTTGGCAATCGAGTGTGGGTAAACGAGGATTATAGCTATTGAAGAGGCTTTCAATCAGCTGAATATCAATCGATTCTTTTTTCTCAATGAGTAACGAAACATGCTGGCCTATTTTTTCTTCACACCCATGATCACAAGCCAGCTTTAGCAAACGCAACATGATTTTGGGAGCAACGTCACGAGATTCTGTCGCATCAAGATACTGCCAAATCTGTCGATATACATCATTAGGCAGAATTTCATTTTGATATTGGCAGAAGCGAAAAGCGCGTGGCTTTTTAACTGACCTTACGCACGCCATCTTGACTATCACTGAGAATTGTTTATGTTTTGCTCGTTATTTTATGGGGCATTATCATGGACAAAAGACTTTTAGATATTTATAGCGATTACCTGATCAGTCAAAGTCACT
>JAJOJD010000010.1 GCA_021208965.1 Gammaproteobacteria bacterium | reverse complement strand
AATCAAGGGAGTATCCAAATGCTTGCTCCAAGATTTTTCGATTGCATCAACGTATTCAATTGATTTTTTACCCTCAGCTATTAATAATTGCGCGGCAAAAAAGCTTGATTTAGCACAGTACCTAGTCATGCTTAGTAAATTAATAAGTATAGCATATAACCCACTATCATCTGCTATTTTCATCTCTTCACTATAGTTAAAATTTGGCAATAAGCTTAGAACTTGATTTAAATAATGCTTAAAGTCTACGTTCGAATTTTTAGCAGAAGTCAATTTTTTTAATATACCGTAGATGATTTTTTCTAAATTTTTATTTTTATGTAAATAACAAATTTCTGGCGGATCAATCAAAAATAAATTTCTAATATTCCATCTGCGACTCTTTGCACTCACTGCAAGTTCAAAAGCGATTAATGCTGGCCCGGCAGAAACATTCGTGCGTCCTGGGGCCACGAAAGTCCATTAATTAAACATAATTTTTCGCCATTTCCGCTGTACAGAAACATTCATGCCTTTTGCCGCCACTTGTTTATTTTATAGCCAAACGAATGCGTTTGGCGCAATAAACTCATCATCACTATAATCGTCATCACTGCTTTCATTGCCGGATCCGTACCCATCTTTTAATATCTGTTTAGTATAATTTCTTGAAAACCAATTGTGTTTTGTTGCAAGTGATGCAGACGGTAGATCAATATCTGCAAGTTTTTCAGCTTTTTCTTTAACTACACTGAATTTTTCTACCACATCTTTTGCAGTTGAGACACCGTATTCAGCTCGATGATTAAAATCATTATATGGCGCTTGAGAATATTTGGCGCTATGTCCAAAGATATCTTTAATAGATATAGTTCCCTCTGCTAATAATTGTAAAGCACGTATTTGGCGTTCTAGACATACGCCCCGCCAATGTATACCAGATTGCGCATTAAAAGAACAGGCCTCTTTTTCTGTCCTATAGCTCATCTTCCACCAGCGCCTGTATTTTTAAATTCTCTGCTAAGATTTTCTCTAATGCTTCAACAACTTGATCTACATTAATTGTCGCCGGTGTTTCACTCAACGCATAAAGACCACCCAGTTGTAAATGTTGAGAAGCAACAGGTGAAATTCGTGCGAGATATTTTAGCGCAGCTTTGTCACCTTTAGCGAGTGCTGTTTCATATAGTTTTGATAGTAGGTGCATGTTGTAATAAATAATAATCAGCGCAATTAAATGCGTGCAGCGATTCCAGATTTCGACCTCTAATTCACTCATGCCTCTGAAACTTCCTCCACCTACAGCCATAATTTTCGCTACCAGCTGGTGATAGGCTTCGCCTCTATTTAAACTTGTTCGTATGTCGCGTCGATATTGGATGTCATCAATGTATTTTAAAAGATGGATGCTTTTTAAAATGTGATTTAATTCCCATAGCGCATCTTTCACTCCGCTTTTATATTCGTGCGACGATAACGTTTTAATAATATCTTCTTGGCTAACATCATGCGACAGTAAGGAAGTTAAAAT
This sequence comes from Gammaproteobacteria bacterium, assembly GCA_021208965.1. Lineage (GTDB taxonomy): Bacteria > Pseudomonadota > Gammaproteobacteria > JAGOUN01 > JAGOUN01 > JAGOUN01. The sequence goes on along the minus strand of JAJOJD010000010.1, from coordinate 22,040 downwards.
AGGCACGAGTTCTGGCCAATGTTTTTTGATCAACTTTCTATTCACAGTTTTTGATGGCTTAATTAGTAAATCTTCGCCCCATGCCAGGATCACTGCCATTGAATTAAGGAATTCATGCCAAGCGAATTTATTTGGATAGTGCTGTTTTTCTGCTATTATGCGTCATTTAAATTTAATTTATTAAAGGAATGGTTATTATGAAAAAAATGAAGCAGTGTCATTAATTTGCAGAAAACTCAATAGTGTGGAATACATCAATAAACATAAATATAACTCAACTGCTTTTGTTCGCGAAAGGAAACTGAATTTTATCACTGTTTTTATTCTTATTTTACGAAACAGTGTAAATCATTACAGCTGATGCTCAATGAATTTATGTTAGAAACCAAACAGTGTTATACCATTACAGCGGGTGCTTTTACCAAAGCAAGAAAAAAGCTAAAACATACCGCTTATGTTGAGCTCAATGCGGATATTGTTGATCTTTATTATAGAGATGATGATATCGAGCGGTTTAGAGGCTATAGAATCTTAGCTTTTGATGGCTCTAAAATTACATTACCACAAAGCGAAGATGTTAAAAATGAATTTGGATCAAAGCCTATTGCAAATCAAGCAGATGCCGCATTAGGAGAATATTCACGCGCAAGCTATCAGGCATGTTACGACGTATTAAACAATATTGCCGTGTCTTCTATTCTAGGTCATGGATCTTCATATGAAGTCGATCAGGCCGTAGAGATGATCTACGCATTAAAGTCTGATGATCTTTTACTTTATGATAGAGGTTATGCTTCTTATTATTTTATGGCAACTTTATTGGCGAATAAGAAGAATTTTATTATTCGGTGCCCCAAAATTTCATTTAAAGAAGTGCAAGCAGTGTTTGATGATGATACGGCCACAAGTCGGATTGTAACGATAAATTGTCCTATTAGGCAAAAAAAGAGAGCTGAAGAAAACAAGCTGTCTAAAACAATTAAAATAAGATTAATCAGATTAGTGCTATCCTCTGGTGAGGTTGAGGTTCTAGCTACGTCATTACTTAATGAAGAGGAATTTACGGTAGAAGATTTTAATTATTTATATTCTTTGCGTTGGGGAGTCGAAACTTTTTTTTCTAAAATTAAGGGAAGATTAGCGTTAGAAAATTTTACAGGAAAAACTGTTGAATCTATTTATCAAGATTTTTGGTCAACTATTTTTATAAGCAATCTCGAAACGATTATGACAGAAGATATTGAGAAAAAGATCAATGAAAGTAAACCAATAGAAAACAAAAAAATAAAAATCAATAAAGCGGTATCATTTAATGCAATTAAACATAAAGCATTAGAATTATTTGTTGTTGAAACTGATAAAAAAATTGTTCTAGACAAATTAATGCAATTATTTATGTTGAATACGATCGTTACTAGAGAAAATAGAAAAGCGCCACGCAAAAAAACTTCTGATACTCAGTCAATGAATTTTCAGAAAAGGAAAAGAAAGCATGTTTTTTGAACAAAAATGGCTTAATTCAATGGCATTGCCGCTGGCATCGCCTGACAATAATTGCGGAATATGCGCAAGTGTTATCGTATCCAACCGTCGTATTTCACCCGCTGCCGGTTCTAATCCGCCTTGTATGATTTTCAACAAAGAAGACTTTCCGCAACCATTTCGCCCAATAATGCCAATACGGGTATTCGATAAAATCATCGCAGAAAAATCTTCAAAGCAAGTTTTATGAGGGAAACTTAAGCTGATGCTGTGTAGTGAAATAGGTTTATGCGTCATGATAATCTCTTAAGTTTTTAAAGGCTTGGATAAAAATACTGCCCTTAAAATTGGGCAACTTAAGCGATATTTTTCATAACACGACAGTCCTTAATGTAAGGTAATAAAATAATAGAGGATCTTTTATAGAAAGTCAAAAACATTTATTATCACTCGCCATGAAATTCGCATTTTTTAATGTTACAGCTGCTTCCTAAATTGCTATAAAAAATTGTGCGTCAACTATGTTAACGTTGAATCAAACGTGAGTCGGTTAACCTCCTTTACATAGGACACCAAAGACAATAAAATGCCAGAGTATTCCAGATAGATAAATAATAAATGCACCAAACTATCAACGCATCGCGTATTCAATTTCCCTGAGGCGAATCATGCTTAATGAACCCACTTACTCCGAAAGATTTTCTTTTTTGAACTGTCTATGTAAAATTATTATGAGATGGCCAATAATGCCGCTTCTTGAAAAGAAATACGATAATATTGTGCTCTATGGATATGATCTTGTTGATTTTGCGCTAGGGCTCGTACCAAAAATATTAATGACGATGTTAAGCACTATTTTTTTTCTTTCTCAAGCAAGTTACTGTTTTTTAACAGGAGAACCCGACAAACGTTATGACAGAAAAGCATTGAATGCACTGGCTGTAAGCAAAGCGCTTATTTTAGGTGCTCATGTAAAAACACAAGACACACAAAAACATATCATAGACCCAATACTACAAGAAATTATACCGATACTAACCTACCTTACCCGTATTACCGCAACGATGACACTTGCTTTAGGAGCCATTGTTAGCCTAACCCAATTACTTCCAATTCCTAGGCGTATTGGCGAATACTTGATGATGAGCAGTACGGCATGGATATATTCTATCGCGTATGGTAATGCGTTAGAGTTCATCCTAAAAAATCGCAAAAATTTAGTACATTACCTCAATATCGATACACAGCTTCATAGCAACAGAACCTCGGTATTCAGAACAACACTCGCAAAAAAAAAACCAAGTCTTGAATTCACCAGCAGCAGTAAGGGAATCCGTTCTGAGAGTGTAGCCAGCTCTCCTGAAGGAGTCGATAAACTTCGATCCAGTTCGATTAACTCAACTGAGTCTGCTTACTTTCCAAGCAATCACGACATTAATAGCCTTCTTAGCGGAGCCTCGTATACTTTTCATCCCCCTGCTGCCACGAACTCAGCATCTGAAAAACAGGAAAATACTGTAAATAATAAAAAAATTTTTAGCGTCTAGATACTATGTAAAAAATAAAATGATTTTGAAAAATCACAATCTGGATCATGCTCATTAATCATACCGACCGCCTGCATAAACGCATAACAGATAGTCGGACCAACAAACGTAAACCCATATTGTTTCAATGCCTTTGACATCGCGATTGAGCGTTCTCTTGCCAGCGTTTGAAGTTTTTTATTTTTAATTAAAACCATCGGTTGATTCTCAACAAATCCCCATAAAAATTCTGAAAAATCAATCTTAGATTTTTGGAGATTCAAATAAGCGTACGCATTTTTTATAATCGCATTTAGCTTTAATCTGTTACGAATTAATCCTGGATCTTGTAATAATTTTTGAATCTCTTGCTCTTTTATTTGAACAATTTTCTTAGGATTAAAATGAAAAAAATATGTATGATAGTTCATTCTTTTTTTGAGCACGGTTATCCAACGTAATCCTGCTTGTTGTCCTTCTAAGTTCAACATAGCAAACAATTGTTGATTATCGTATAAAGGAACGCCCCATTCGTTATCATGATAGTCGATATAAAGAGGATCTTCTGTAACCCAATGGCAACGTTGTTTATTCATCATATTTTTTCTCGTGTTCTAATAACCACTGTTTTCTTGCAACCCCAGCACCGTAACCACCCAATTCGCCCTGACTTCGAATAACGCGATGGCACGGCACAATGATAGCGAGTTGATTCATACCATTCGCATTCGCCACCGCGCGATACGCGGTTGGTTTATTAATCATGTCTGCTTGTTCTGCGTAGCTTTTTGTTGTCCCATACGGAATATCGCATAAGACACTCCAAACACTTTTTTGAAAATCACTGCCAATTAAGATAAATGGCGTTTTAAATTGCGTCAGTTTTCCCTCAAAATAGGCTTTCAATTCTTTCTCAATAAATTCGATGGGTTTTGTTTTTCCAGGAACGATGGCTGCGGACAATCGGTCACGCAATTTTTTAATTTCTTTTTCTAATCCACGTCTTTCTATAAATTCTAACAAATAAAGTTGTTTGTCATCAGCAATGACCAACATGGAGCCTAAAACTGTTTCAATCCAGGCTGATCTTAATAAAGTTAATGTTTTATGCGTACGTTTTGGTGGTGCATCCATAATCTGTTCTCCCTCTCGGATAGCTTGCATGGCTAGCCAGTCATTATTAACAATCGCAACATCTACATCTATCCTCATTTAATGACAAGAAAAATTTAGTCCCTATATAAACCTCTCAAAGTCCGGATGAAATTTTACAGGAAAAAATTCTATCAGTTCATATTCTGCAATGCCATGAATAAAAAAGGAGTCGTCTTTTAAAAAATCTTCTAATTGCGCTTTATCTTTTAACGCCGAAAGTATGATGCCACCCGTTCTTGGTTTTTTGGGACCAGAAGCCATAAAATAATTTCTTCGATAACCAGTATCTAAAAATTCACGATAACTCACCAGATATTTATCGACCTGTTCAAGACTCGCTTTATACGTCAGTTGAATAATAAACATTTTTTTCCATGTTTAAATAATTGATATTGCTCAAAAAGAATCTACGAGAGATTTAGAGACAGAAAATCCTCTGTATCGAATAAAATTCTGTCGACGTAATTTTTCTTGAAGAGTGCTTGGTTTAACTCGACCGAATTTTTTATCATAAACTTTTTTAGCGAGTGCCAACCAATCAACGCCGATTTCTTCCATCACTGCCTGTATTACCTCATCATCAACGCCCTTTTGTTGTAACTCCAAATAGATACGCTGGGGGCCATAGCCACGCGATGCACGTGAACAGGCATAGCTTTCAGCAAAACGACGATCAGATTGCAGACCTTGAAATATCAAATCATCGACAACAAAAGAAATAGCATCGAGAGAATATCCACGTCGCAACAATTTTTGCTGAAGTTCATATCGGCTATGTTCACGCAGCGCTAACAGTGCTATTGTTTTCTTTACTAGATTTTTATAATCAGACATGAAGATTCTAATTATTCTTCTGTATTCTGGGTAGCGCTAGAATTTGTTTTATTCACCAAATACGCTTCACGAATTTTTGTTTCAATATCATTAGCCATCTCAGGATGTTCTCGCAAGTATTCTGCAGCATTTTCTTTTCCTTGGCCAATACGCGTCCCTTGAACGCTATACCATGCTCCTGATTTCTCGATGAATTCAGCCTGCACGCCGAGCGTAATAATTTCACCTATCCGCGAAATACCTTGATCATACATAATATCAAACTCAGCTTGTTTAAACGGTGGGGCAACTTTGTTTTTTAGCACTTTAACACGAGTTTCATTACCGATAATTTCATCCCCCTTTTTGACAGCGCCGGTACGACGGATGTCTAAGCGAACAGACGCATAAAATTTTAACGCATTCCCTCCTGTAGTCGTTTCTGGACTACCAAACATAACGCCTATCTTCATCCGAATTTGATTAATAAAAATAACTAAACAATTCGTGCGCTTAATATTAGCTGTTAATTTACGTAAGGCTTGTGACATCAAGCGAGCCTGTAGACCCATGTGCGAATCACCCATTTCACCCTCAATTTCAGCTTTAGGTGTTAGTGCCGCAACAGAGTCAACAACGACAACATCAACACCCCCAGAACGCACTAACATATCGGTAATTTCCAGTGCTTGCTCGCCAGTATCTGGCTGAGAAACTAATAAATCATCAACATTAACTCCTAACTTCCGTGCATATCCTAAATCCAAGGCATGTTCTGCATCAACAAACGCACACCGTCCCCCCTTTTTTTTGCGCTTCTGCAATCGTCTGTAACGTTAAGGTTGTTTTCCCTGAAGACTCTGGTCCATAAATTTCAATAATACGCCCTCGCGGTAAACCACCAATACCTAAAGCGATATCTAACCCCAAGGATCCTGTCGAAATGGCTTCAATATCTGCTTGTGCGGGCTGATCACCCATGCGCATCACTGAGCCTTTGCCAAATTGCTTTTCGATTTGGCTTAATGCCGCCAATAATGCTTTTTGTCGATTGTCGTCTGCCATGAATTTCTCCAAAATTACGTAATGATATGATTATTGCACAAATAATGCGGATAGGAAATGATTTTTGTAACGAAAATTAAACGTTATCTTAATTTAGCGAATATAATACACGGATTGCATTAAAAACAACATGCTGTTATCTTCTAAACTCGAGTCAGATATGACAAAAGCAAAGGAAAAAGCATGAAAATAATCCACTATTTTTTTCTGGGTTCGATGTGTTTAGCAACCGCCTCTTTATCTTACAGCGTACCCACCTCCAGTGATTATAAAACGATTGAAGAAAACATTGTATTTTCTAGCACAGACGAAAAAACGCTTCCACCTCCCATTAAGTTAATTATGGGCCATAAAGACGGGCTAAAAACACGTGACTTTTACCTCCCTGAGAATTCTCCCTATAGCGAAATGAAAACGCTCACACGTCAACATATTACAGGAGATGGCCGAATCGGTGGTTATTTTGTTGATGAGCTTATTAGTAAAGATGGACAATATGTCATTATTCTTGCTGGCCAAGTTTATGAAGAAGTCAATGATGGAAAGAAAATTTATAGTAAACATGGGACCTGGATGGACAATTTGGGACACATGGGCACATGGGTCGATGACGTTCAAGCGCAGCATCCATCCGATGCCTTGGCCGCTTGCGGCGGAAAATGAAAAATATTCTAGATATGAATGAAAAATCCGAACAACACACCCCGATGATGCAACAATATCTGCGCATCAAAGCACAGCACCCGAATAGTTTGCTATTTTATCGAATGGGGGATTTTTATGAGTTATTTTTTGATGACGCCATAAAAGCGGCAAAATTAATTGATATTACGCTGACAAAACGCGGTCAATCTGCCGGTCAACCTATTCCTATGGCAGGCGTGCCTTTTCATGCAGCAGAGTCCTATTTGGCAAAATTAGTGCGACTAGGGGAATCTGTAGTCATTTGCGAACAAATCGGCGACCCCGCAACCTCCAAAGGACCCGTAGAACGAGCTGTCACACGCGTGATCACGCCTGGGACTGTCACAGACGATGCTTTTTTAAATGCACAGCAAGAGAACCTCATTCTGGCTATACACCAGAAAGAAGATAGACTCGGTCTTGCTTATTTAGATATCAGCACCGGTCATTTTTCCATCACCGAAATCAATGGAAAGGAAGCACTAGCAACAGAAATAGAACGTTTACAACCCGCCGAAATCCTTCTGGCAGAATCCAGTGAAAAATCACTGGCCTTAGATAACAAAAATAGTCGTTCACGTCCTGATTGGCATTTTGACCAAGACACAGCGACACATTTATTGACACAACATTTTTCTACCCATGATTTATCTGGCTTTGGTTGTCAAGATATGCCTCTTGCGATTTGCGCAGCAGGCTGCCTTATTCAGTATGCAAAAGAAACACAACTCTCTTCCCTACCTCACATTCAAACACTTCGTGTTGAACGGTATGACGACTGCGTCATTCTTGATGCCATTACGCGTAAAAATTTAGAAATAACGGAAACGATGTATGGCGAAGAAAAAAACACCCTCGCGGATGTTCTCGACCATACAAACACGTCGATGGGAAGTCGACTGTTACGTCGTTGGCTACATAGGCCAATTCGACAACACTCTCTTCTGCGGGAACGCCAAATAGCTATCGCTGAACGAATGCGTGAGGGGAAATATGCCATTTTAAAAGACATCGCCGACATTGAGCGCATTTTATCACGCGTCGCACTAAAATCAGCGCGCCCACGTGATCTCTCTCAACTGCGCGATAGTTTAGCCGTTCTTCCGACCATCCAGCAGCACCTCAGCACATGTTCAGCCGGATTACTCAAAAAACTCGCAGAAAAAATCAACCAATACCCAGAATTATCACAACAATTAAACGCCGCAATTGTCGAAACCCCGCCCGTTGTCCTTCGTGATGGTGGCGTCATTGCCGAGGGCTATGATGAGGAACTCGATGACCTTCGGCACTTAAGTCAACATGCGAGTCAATTCTTGCTTGATTTAGAACAACGTGAAAAAGAACGGACAAAAATCAGCACGCTAAAAGTCGGTTATAACCGTATTCATGGGTATTATATTGAAATCTCCAAAGGTCAAGCGGAACATGCGCCCATCGATTATCAACGCCGACAAACGTTAGTCAATGCCGAACGTTTTATTACCCCTGAATTAAAAACGTTTGAAGATAAAGTATTAAGCAGTCGAGACAAAGCACTTGCTCGCGAAAAATATCTTTATGATGCTCTCCTCGACTTATTGCTGCATTACCTTACGCCATTACAACAAACCGCACAAGCGATTGCTGAATTCGATGTGCTGGATACTCTGGCAGAACGCGCTAGCACCCTTCGTTTAATCGCCCCTGAATTGTCAGATATTTCTATGATTGATATTCAAGGCGGAAGACATCTTGTTGTTGAGCACGTATCCAGAAATCCTTTTATCCCGAATGACACATTATTAGATGATCATACCCGCATGTTGATTATCACGGGCCCGAACATGGGTGGAAAATCAACCTATATGCGCCAAGTGGCGCTCATTGTTCTACTGGCGCACATTGGCAGCTTTGTTCCCGCAACCTCCGCCTGTATTGGCAATATTGATCGAATTTTTACACGGATTGGCGCTGCAGATGATCTCGCGAGCGGACGCTCAACCTTCATGGTCGAAATGACCGAAACCGCAAACATTTTAAACAATGCCACTGAAAAAAGTCTGATCTTAATGGATGAAATTGGTCGGGGGACCAGCACATTTGATGGGTTATCCCTTGCTTGGTCTTGTGCACGATTTTTAGCCAACGATATCAAATCACTCACCTTGTTTGCGACACATTACTTCGAAATTACGGTGTTAGAAAATGAATGCACGACGGTTAAAAACATTCATGCTGGTGCAAAAGAGTATCATGAAAAAATCATTTTTATGCATACAATGACTCCTGGACCAGCCAACCAAAGCTATGGGCTACATGTCGCCCACTTGGCGGGTGTCCCGCGACATGTGATTATTGAAGCGCAAAAAAAACTCCTCACGCTGGAAAAAAGTAGCGCATCATATACCTCCCCTCGCTTGGATAAAGCGATACAAGGCGATATTTTTTCTCTCATGCCAAAACAACATCCTATCTTAGATGCTGTCAAAAAAATAAACCTCGATGAAACAAGCCCTAAACAAGCCTTAGACATATTATATCAATTACAGGACATGTTGAATGACCAGTGAGGCGTGGTTGAAAATTGTCGCTGCTCCTGGATCAGATAATTATTATGCCTTACGACATATTTCTACAACAGAACGACAAGCGATAGTGACTATTCTTTCGTTTTTTAATACGATTATGGATATTCCTTTCATCGTCACTGACGATCATGTGGCACATCACAAATTACAATGGTGGCAAGCCGATATCATTAAATCGACACAGAACACGGCTTCTCATCCCTTATCGACCGAAATAGCCTCGGTAATAAAAGAGTATCAACTGAACCATAATGCGCTACTACAATGTATCCAAACGATAGAAAACGTAATACAAAACTGTCAATTTCCAACAGAACAATCCTTACGTGACTTTTACACCTATACCTACGGCATACGGGAACGGATAATCGCTAAAATTCTTTCGCCGAATGTCGCCGCCGTGTCAGAAGAAATCCATCACGGCGCCTATGCTTTAGCACTCGTCGATAATTTGAAAAATATTCGACAACGCACATTAAAAACGTACGTATTCTTTAGCGATGAAGAAGCTCAAACACTCAGTACAAATAAAAATATAGTCTTAACGAGACAGATGTCTGACGACCTCAAAGAACTCGTATCACATCATATTAAAAAAATATTCTATCATGCGGATATGGTACAAAATAAAAAAAACCATCCTGCACTAGGTCCACTCATCATTCGAATTGAACTCGCAAAACGCTGGTGTACGCTTATCCAAGAGGAAGACTTTCCTTTATTCACGGACCATATTGATCTCACGCCGCTCAGAAAATGGTGGTATACTCGAAAAATTAAATAACGTGTCTTCTAAACCCTTGTTGGGGTCGTCATGGCGAGTCCTCGAAGCCATCTATTTTTTAAAAAATTGCGATACATCGTTGATCTCTATCCTAGCCTCTTTTATGTTACGATATCGCATTAAAAACAGATCATATACGACATGTGTCCGTTGGCAATGATGAATTTTGAACAAGATACCAAATTTTACGTTAGAAAAAACAGGAGGTCCTATGAAAAATGAGAATAAAATTAAGTTATCAGCTGGAGATTTAGCGCCAGATTTTATTGTGCTATCAGATGAAGAGCAGCATGTGACGCTTAAGCAATTTTTAGGAAAAACGATCATTCTCTATTTTTATCCTAAAGATGACACCCCTGGCTGCACAACAGAAGCTTGTGAGTTTTCAGCACATTACGAGAAACTGTACAAAAAGAATATTGTTGTTTTAGGTGTCTCTAAAGATAGTACGCAAAGCCATCGCGCATTTAAAAAAAAATTTAATTTACCTTTTTTATTATTATCTGATTTTGATGGAAAAATTTGCCAATCGTACGGTGCCTGGGGGACTAAAACGAATTACGGAAAAGCTTATGAAGGCCTCATTCGTTCTACATTTGTGATTGATTCAAAAGGAATAATTCAACAAGCGTGGTACAATGTTAAAGCTAAAGGCCATGTGGAAAAAGTTTTAAAAACATTGTGGAAAAATACAGGCAATGACCTTGATTAAGCATCATCTTGCGGGCTCTGTCACTGAACATAATGGTTGATTGACGATAACCCTATCCGCATCGTTGACGCACATTGTTTCAAGGGCTTCATATCGAATCCATGAAAAATGGCGACTACATGAAACACCAAGGGCAACATCCTGTCATTTTCTTGACCTTCAAAAAACTCAAAGTGCCGAGTTATCCATCGATGATAGAAGCTATTCGCGAGATCATCAGGGATTTAGTGGATGGGCATGATTATCTCATGAGCAGCCAGAAGGTAAGCGATACACTCAAAAAATCATTATCTCATTTCTGTTTATATCATGATCGATGAGTATGATGCGCCCATGAAATATTATCAGGCTTAAATAATCTAGAAGTATATGGCGTACTCAATGACCAAGTTTATTCCGATAGTTACGGTTTTACGGAAAACGAGGTCAACGATTTTTTTTGTGCGCTCCGGTCAGTATCCGGAGCCACCCATCTTAGACGCGGCGATGACAGAAGCCAAACACTATTATAACGGTTACGAGATTAACGGCCTCACGCTGTACAATCCGTGGTCGATCGTGTCTTATGTTAAACACGGTCAAGCGAGGCCGTATTGGGTGAATACAGGTAATGATGCCTTGATTAATCGTTATATTATTGAAGGTGGTAATATCGTCATTTGATGCACGCTTTGGGAACTGCGGATATCGACAGTTTTATTCAACAGCTCAATCACTACTTGAGTCTCAGCGGTAGCGTTCGAGATTTTTATCAAGAAGGGCATTATCATACCTTTGTGTTGGGCCTTGCTTGCGGCATGATGCATACGCATCATGTCCTCTCAAACAGAGAGCCCGGTTGGGGTTATGTGGATATGATCATAATCCCCAAAAAAAGAACAACCCTTTTGCGGCAAACAAGCAGATGCGCATTATCAGCGAGTCAATTTGACTACGAATGAACACGCATAGACAAATCAATCGCGTTGATATGCTTGGTTATGGCGCCAACAGAAATATAATCCACGCCAAGCTCAGCATAGTCTCGAATATTTTCGAGCGTGACATTCCCCGATATTTCTAACTTTATCGCATCATTTTTTTGAGAAACAGCTAGCCTAATATCGGGGATTGAAAAATTATCCAGCATGATAATATCAGGCTTCACTTCCAATGCTTCGTTATATTCAGTGAGAGTTTCGACCTCAACTTCGACTTTTTTATCCGGATACAAAAAGCGCGCTTTGTTCACGGCCGCAGTAATCGAACCACAAGAAGCAATATGATTTTCTTTAATCAAAAACATATCATACAAACCCATGCGATGATTTTGACCACCCCCACATGTCACCGCATATTTTTGGGCCTCACGATATAAAGGCAGCGTTTTGCGTGTATCTAACAAACAAGTGCTCGTGTGACTAATTTTTTCAACATATTGTGCGGTTGATGTGGCCGTTGCGGATAGCAACTGCAAAAAATTTAATACCGTACGTTCTGATGTTAAAATACTGCGTGCGGACCCTGTCACTGAACATAATCGTTGATTCGCGATAACCCTATCAGCATCGTTGACTAACCACGTAATTTTAACACGGGGATCAATCTGAGCAAAAGTTTCATTCACCCAAGCCACGCCACAAACAACCGCAGATTCACGCGTGATAATCGTGGCAGTGACAACGGTATCAGCATCCATAAGCTCGGCGGTAATATCGCCAGAACCAACATCTTCGGACAATGCTTGTTTCACCATAGTGCTTATCATGTAGATAGTTCCCGTGAAAAATGTAACATACGCTCTAAAGGCTGCAGGGCTTTGACACGAATAGCCTCTGGGACGAAAATTTCTGGTGAGTCTTTTTCTAAACACTCTAATAAATTACCCAAAGAGTTTTGCTTCATCCAAGGACAATGCGCACAACTTTGGCAGGTCGCACCAACACCACGAGTGGGTGCTTGAATAAATTGCTTATAGGGAGCGGCAGCTCGCATTTTATAAAAAATACCCACTTCGGTGGCGACAATAAAAATGTCATTCGGCATCGTTGCTGCCGCGTGAATTAATTGTGATGTTGAACCAACAACATCAGCCAACGCAATAACACTACCAGGCGATTCAGGATGGACCAAAATAGCCGCTTCTGGATATAATACCTTTAATTGCGATATCCCCTCCGCTTTAAATTCATCATGCACAATACAACTTCCCTGCCAAGAAAGCATGTCTGCACCGGTATTTTTCTGAATATAGTCACCAAGAAATCGATCAGGCGCCCATAATATTTTTTTGCCTTCGCTGTCTAAATACCGAACAATATCAATCGCACAACTCGAGGTCACTACCCAATCGGCTCGGGCCTTGACAGCGGCAGAAGTATTCGCATAAACGACAACGGTTCTATCAGGATGCGCATCACAAAACGCAGAAAATGTCTCAATTGGGCACCCGATATCCAATGAGCACGTTGCTTCAATCGTAGGAACAATCACTTTTTTTTCAGGGCTTAAAATCTTGGCCGTTTCAGCCATAAATTTTACCCCAACAATCACAAGGATATCGGCGTCACTCTGCTGACCAAAATTAGCCATAGCTAAAGAATCTCCAATAAATCCGTTGGACTGTTCCGCTAAAGCTTGTATCTCAGGATCGACATAATAATGCGCAATAATTTTAGCATTTTTTTCGCGTAATAAACCCGAAATTTTTTCTTTTAATATCCGCAACTGAGACAAAATGACACCATTATAATTAATTCATACGCAACCAAAACTGCCGAACAATTTCGGCATGATCTTTAGGAAAACAATAAAATTGTACCAAAATACGCAAAAACAATTCTTTATCCACAAATTGATGCAGAGACACGGTCGGCTTTAAGTGAATCAAACGTGATAATTCTCGATTATGCGATTTTACATATGAAGTTTGATAACACACATTATCTTTGTACGTCTCATTAATCACCTCTTGAATAATTTGATGAGGTTTTTCGAGCTGTGTTTTTAAAAACTGGTCATCTTTATAATCAAGATATATTTTCTGCAAACATAAGTTACTATCAGGCGAGAAATTAACAACACAAAACGTAATCACGAAACTATTCGGAATTTTAATCGTACGCCCCGTTGCTTTTTTCTGTTCAATCGAAGTGGTTTCATACAGTTTAAAATACATCACTCCGATAGAGGCAACGTAGCCAGAAAAGTCGTGAATTTGAATAAAATCACCTTCAACAAAAAGATCTCGCCAGCTAATAATGAGTCCGCCAATCAGATTCATGACGCTTTCTTTATTGGCCACAACAAGACCAGCCGCCATCAAACTCAAAACGGTAATAATATGCGAAAAACCATCCACCCATATCTTCGTCACAATAAGAACATCAAGGACCAACATAATATACACCAAGCGCTTACGCATAATAGTTTGATGCTTTGCCGTATCCATTTTTTTAAAGAAAAAAACGTAAACAACCATCGTACACAAACCAACAATCACAAATGAGATCAGTGTTTGCGTAATATTAGGCAGAAATTGATTTAAGCTAAAATCAAATGGCTTAGGCATGAGTATGAAATAATATTTTTAAAAAAATATAACATAAATTCTATGGGCATATGATAAAAAAGGCTATAGAAATTCGCCAGAAATAGTAAATTTTTTGATGTGCTCCTGAATAAGCGAAAAACAAGCTTTATCATCACCCTGCTGTATCGCCGCTGTTAACATACGGCGCCATTGTTTACTGCCAGAAACGCCATTAAACAAACTCAGCAATGGCCTAAGCAAGCGTGGTAATCGAACACCCTCAATTCGCTGGGCTTCAACATAGGGAAGGTAAGCGCTAATAATAGCCAAACGCTCTGTCATGATATTTTCATCATAAAAATCTGAAGAAGGGAAAAACGCTCGCTCACATGCACGAAAAAAAAATGCATTTTCATAAGCGGGACGGCCTATCATCACGCCATCGACATGTGAAAGGTGAATAGCCGCATCCTCAATAGTTCTAATACCGCCATTAATAATCATTTTTAATGCGGGAAAAAGTGTTTTGAGTTGATACACCCAAGGATAATTAAGCGGAGGAATGTCACGATTTTCTTTAGGATTTAGCCCCTTTAACCACGCTTCACGTGCATGAATAATCACATGATCACACCCTGCTTGTTGAATCGCTTCAATAAAACGTTCTAAAAAAGAAAAGTCCTGCTGGTTATCAACGCCCAGCCGACACTTGACCGAGACAAACATTGCACCACCGACCTGCTCTTTCATCGCCGCAACACAGTCCGCAACCAAGTTAGGCTCTTTCATTAAGCACGCGCCAAATCGACCACGTTGAACACGGTCAGACGGACAGCCGACATTCAAGTTAATTTCATCATAGCCATAGTCACGCGCCATTTGGGCACAATCCCTCAAGGCGGCAGGATCAGACCCGCCGAGCTGCAACGCAAGAGGATGCTCTTGTGGGTGATAAGACAAAAATCGATGCGCGTCACCGCGCAACAAAGCACCTGTCGTTACCATTTCTGTATACAAAAAACAATGAGGCGCGAGTAAACGAATAAAATAGCGAAAGTGGGTATCCGTCCAATCCAGCATCGGAGCAAGACAAAGGGTATGCATGATTTTTTTCAATCATTCTTGACGGCATAAATGCCTGGCAAATTACGACAATACCCCTCGTAATCTAAGCCAAAGCCAACTAAAAACAAATCATCGACATGTAATCCTGTAAAATCGGCGTTCAAAACAGCGCCAGAAGCACGGGCATGTTTTTTATCGACAACAACGGCGGTGTAGATTTTTGCCGCACCTCGAGCGTCAACGTAACGGATAATTTCCGCCAACGTAATTCCTTCGTCTAAAATATCTTCAACAATCAAAACCGTTCTGCCTTCTAAGGATGAACGAGGTTCAGCCAACCAGTGTAATTGGCCACCATGCATTTTTCCTTGATACCGAGTCACATGCAGATAGTCTAATTGCAATGGAAAATGTAAACGAGTAACTAAATGCCCAACGGGAATAACAGAGCCATTTAATACGGTGATAACCACCGGCTGTTGATCTTGCAAGACAGGCGTCATTTCCTTGGCCATACGATCTAGGGCGAGATTAATATCAGCCATGTCGTACAAACAAACTAACTTTTTTTGAAAATCACTCAGTGCATTTAAGGATAAAGTCATACGTGGGCTCCTTCGCAAACGGTAACAGTGTCAGGAATATGCGTAGTGACCGTTGGATAAGCAAACTCTGCACCATGTTCATTGATTATCTTAATAACGCTGAATAGAATATTTTGTTGAATATCGCGCCAATGTGCATACGCTGTCACTCGAGTAAAGCAATAAATATTGATATCTAACGATGAAACGCCAAAATTAACGAGATGGACTAACACGCCCTCATCTTGGTCTACATGCACATTCTGGCTGAGCATTAATTTAATTGATTTCACCATATCTTCAATCTTCATCGCGTCATCATAGCGTACCCCCACGGTGATATTAAGACGGCGATGGGTCATACGCTGCGGATTAACAATAATAATTTGATTGAACAATGAATTAGGAATATACATCGCTCGTTTATCTAAGGTCATCACCTTGGTTGTACGCCAACCAATACGATTAACCACCCCCTCAATATTACGGTCTGGCGATTGAATCCAATCGCCTAATTTAAAAGGTTTATCTAAAAAAACCATCAGCCCGCCAAACCAATTCGCCAGCAACTGTTGCGCGGCTATCCCCATAACGATAGCACCCCCACCCCCAAAAGCAATGACGCCACTCAGCGGAATACCCAAGGCTTCTAATGATATCAATACAGCAATGACGCCAACGGCAATTCGAATAAAACGCCCAATAATAGAAACCGTATTAATATCAAGATGAGGATCAGATTTGGGCATATGGGTCAATCGGTGCTCAATTTGGCCTACATACCGCCAAAAAAACCAAATAAATAATAACGTAGTGACCCCTGCTCGAAAACGCAGGATATCGTTCACCCATGAATCAAGCTTAAAATCGATTAAAATAAATTGAGCAAACAAAGTAACAGCAAAAATGCAAATGAATACCGAAAAAGGAAGAGAAAATGCGCGCACTAAAGTATCATCCCAAATATGGGAAGTTTTAAGACAATGCTCATGAACTCGTTTTAGTAGTTTGCGTTGCAACCAATAGATAAAGGTAGCCACAATAAAAATAACAATGCCATGAACTATCCACGTATATTGTGTATAAATACCAAGGATTTTTGATAACCATATATGCAAAAACATCATGACACCATTGTTTTTAACGCTTGCTGTATCATGCAATATTTATCAGAGGCTTGTAAACCTTTCCAACGCTTCAGGGTATCTTCAGCAGAAACAGGATGTGATTCTGTCGCAGGGTATGTTTTTGAGGAAGGCAGGCTAGGATAGGCCATTAATTGACTATCTACTGCAGACAAAACATCCAAATAGTTCTCAGGATGATTACAAAGAAGAACGTAATCGCAACCAGCTTCATAAGCTAAACAAATGCGGCTCACGGCACTCCCCGCGACTTGGGCCGCTTTCATACTCAAGCAATCTGAAAAAACAAACGCATCAGAGTTTAGTCGCCCTCGAAGCATCTCACCTAACCAAAAACGACAGAATCCTGCGGGCATAGGCGAGACAGCAGAATAAATTACATGAGAAATCATGATAGCGGGTATATCACGCACTAACTTACGGAAAGGACGCATATCAGCGCCCCAAATCTCTTCTAAAGAACGTTCATTTACCGGCTGATCAACATGGCTATCTAGATCAACGCCACCATGGCCAGGGAAATGTTTTGCAACCGAGAGCACGCCCGTAGGCTTAATACCAGCGAGATAAGCACGACCTAAGACGCAGACAACCTCAGACAAATGATGAAAGGCACGATCACCAATCACATCATTCAAGCCTAAGTTTAAATCTAAAACCGGTGCAAAGTTGATATGAATGCCAAAAGCAGCCAATTCACTACCCACTAACCAAGCGCAATCATGCACCAACTGTTGACTCCCTTCTTCATCTAAAAGATACCGTTGCCCAAACTTCCCCATAGCAGGCAATGAGGTAAAAGGGTCTTTAAATCGTTGAACACGCCCTCCCTCCTGATCCACCGCAAACAATACATGTGGATTAATTAATCGAACCTGTTCCAGCAAATGCGCCAACTGTTCTGGGTTTTCATAATTACGTGAGAATAGAACAATCCCTGCCAACAAGGGATGCGATAAAAAAATCTCTTCTTCTGGCCGCACATGCGTAGACTGCAAATCCATGAAAATAAAAGGGGCACGCGAACAAATACTTTTTTCTGACATACATCTATCCTTAGGAGATTTTTTACGCAGATATGACCGTAAAAAATATTATTGCGCAGATTTTAATGTGGACATATCGATAACAAAACGATATTTCACCTCATTACTCACGACTCTATCATACGCTTGATTGACATAATCCATAGAGATAATTTCAACATCCGCCGTAATATCATGTTCAGCACAGAAATTCAACATTTCTTGCGTTTCCTTAATTCCACCGATTAAAGAACCGGCCATCATACGTCGTTTAAAAATAAGATTACCAATATAAGGTGAGGGGTGATTTTCGCTTGGCAAACCAACAAACACGATGACGCCATCGCGCTTGAGCAACAGAAGGTAAGGATCAATATCATGTGGCGCAGCAACCGTGTTCAGAATAAAATTCAACGAATTCTGATGCCCTTCCATGGATACGCGATCTTTAGAAAAAACGACTTCATGGGCCCCCAACAACATCGCCTCTTTCGCTTTACTTTCTGATGTCGTAAACACCACAACATGAGCGCCCATTGCTCTAGCAATCTTTACCGCTACATGGCCCAAACCACCTAGACCGACAATACCGATGCGGTGCTGGGGACCAACATTCCAGTGACGCAAGGGAGAGTACACCGTAATACCCGCACATAATAGCGGTGCTGTCTTCGCAAGATCCATCCCCTCAGGAATAGACAACACAAAATGCTCATCCACAACAATATGAGTCGCATAACCACCGTAGGTCACGCGATTAAAACGTTCAGAATGTGAGTTATAGGTAAATATTTGGTTATCGCAGTATTGCTCAAGACCATCCGCACATTCTGAGCACTGTTGACATGAGCCAACTAAACACCCAACACCGACAATATCACCGACATGAAATTTTTTAACGTCGCCCCCAACCTCACGGACACGTCCCAACACTTCATGGCCAGGTACCATAGGATAATTCGCTCCACCCCATTCATTACGAGAACTATGAACATCGGAATGACAAATGCCACAATATAAAATATCAATCGCAACTTCGTTAGGTTTTATCGCAGGATAATCAAAGTGAAACGGTTTTAATGGTTCATCGGCACGATAAGCCGCATACGCTTGTGTTTTTATCATACAAATAACTCTTAAATTATTTTCATATTAGCGCCATTATGCTATGGCTCTGGAAAAATTGTCAAACCCGTCGCAGTCATGTCTATGGATACAGGACCATTTTCTGTCGTGCGTGTTTGAATATGATGGTTGGCATAACGCTGAACGACGACAGAATGAGGAAAGTGAAAGCGATTTAAAAAACCATAAGAAAAAACCGCATAGCGAGGATGCGTCGCGTTTAAAAAATTTTCAGAAGATGATGTTTTACTGCCGTGATGAGGAACAGACAATACATCCGTTGACAATTCATCGGATAAATGGTCTATCAAATAATTTTCTGCCTCCACTTCTATATCGCCGACGAGCAATGCACTCGTTTCGCCAATACTCATTTTTAATACGCAAGAACGATTGTTTCCGTGAAATTTCACTGCACTATCGGGATATAGTATTTTAAAGTCAACGCCATCCCAATGCCACTCTTGACCACGCTCACAGCGCATCGCCTTTGGTACGCGTTTCAAATCACTCGTCCATACGAGCGGAATGGTAAATTGTTCACGTAAAGTCTTCGCACCTCCAGAATGATCCGCATCCCCATGACTCACCAACAGACCATCGATATTTTTCCAGCCGTGATAGTATAAATAGGGGATAATAATCGATTGTGCAACATCACCGCCGGTAAAAAACTTTGGTCCAGTATCATACACTAACAAATGATGTTTCGTTTTAATTAAAATGGACAACCCCTGACCAACATTCATAAAAACTAAACGCGCATGTCCAAGATCAACAGCACTCGGATGATATAACAGCGGAATACAGACGATAACACCGAGAAACCGCATAGGCATGCCTTTGGGTAAAAAAGAGAATAAAATAACAACCGATAAAATAATGGCTTGATACCATTGCATATGGCCCGTTATTAATATCCCTGGAACGTGAAGGGTTATCCACGAGAACGCATGAATACTATTCAAAAAAAACTGGGTCACCATCGCTAATACGTGCCATGCCGTATGCGCAGAAAACCCCAATGCTGTGATGGTCGTCAACAATATCGTTGCCGGTAAAATTAAAAACCCCGCTAATGGGATAGCGATAACATTCGCCAATAACGTTATTACACTATATTGCGAAAAAAAGAATAACGACATTGGCATTAAACCAATCAACAAAAAGACATTCAACTGTGCGTAAGAATATATTTTTTTCGTCGTCGGTAACAACCACAACTGATGATAAGCGATTAAAAAAACCGCATAAAAAGACAAATAAAAACTCGGCGAATAGAGTAAATAATGATCAAAAGCGATAAAGACGAGTGCCACCAAAAAAATCCGATAAAACAAATTTGAATGTCGGTTTAATAAAATTGACATCATACTCATCATCGCCATAAAAAAAGCGCGTAGCGTCGGAATTTGTCCGCCGGATATAACGGAATAAGCGGCAACGGATAAAACCACCATCACCATCGCCGCATAATGCGCATTCATGCGTGGCAATAAAATAAGCGCGCCAACGAAAAAATAAAAAAAATACTCCAGACAGATTAGAGATTAAAAAATTTAATCCAATCTTAAAAAGAGTAACTGTTCACAAAGAAATTAAGTAATTAGAAGTTTTTTAAACTTTAAATAATATTATAAGTCATGGCAAAGAAAACCGTAGCAACTTTACAAACAGCTTCTAAAAGATTAACTAAAGCTATCAAAATGGTTAAATCTCCAAAAACTGGTGCTTATACTTTCGTTGAGTCAGTTATGAGTCCAGAAGAAGTTGATGAATTCTTGAAAAAGAAATAATTCATTTTACACAATATAGATAAGCTACTTTCGTTTGAAAGTAGCTTTTTTATTTTTACATTTGTCTGATAAATAGATTTGAAATCAAATAGGTGTCAGTAAAAACTTAAACCCTAATTTTTGTATGAGTTTTTTTAAGAAAATATTCTCTTCCGATAAGAAAGAACAAAATATCAGTGAAGAGGCAAAACAAACTTTAGATAAAGGTTTAGAAAAATCGAAAACTTCGTTTTTTTCTAAGCTTACTAAAGCTGTTGCCGGAAAATCGAAAGTAGATGCCGAGGTTTTAGATAATTTAGAGGAGATCTTAGTTTCTTCCGATGTAGGTGTTAATACAACATTGAAAATTATTGAGCGTATAGAAGAACGTGTTTCAAGAGATAAATATTTAGGAACCGATGAATTAAATAGTATTCTTCGTGAAGAAATTGCAGGTTTATTATCTGAAACGAATTCTGGAGAAGCAACACAGTTTGAAATTCCTGCGAATACTAAACCATATGTAATTATGGTGGTTGGAGTTAATGGTGTAGGTAAAACAACAACTATTGGTAAACTAGCTTATCAGTTTAAGAAAGCAGGTTACAACGTTGTATTAGGCGCTGCCGATACTTTTAGAGCAGCAGCCATTGATCAGTTGCAAATTTGGGCAGATAGAGTAGGTGTGCCAATCGTAAAACAACAAATGGGAAGTGATCCTGCGTCAGTGGCTTTTGATACTTTACAAAGTGCTGTTGCTCAAAATGCCGATGTAGTAATTATTGATACAGCAGGGCGTTTGCATAATAAAGTAGGCTTAATGAATGAACTTTCTAAAGTGAAAAAAGTAATGCAAAAAGTGGTGGAAAACACACCAAATGATGTACTTTTGGTTTTAGATGGTTCTACAGGTCAAAATGCCTTTGAGCAAGCTAAACAATTTACAGCAGCAACAGAGGTTTCTTGCTTAGCTGTTACAAAACTAGATGGAACTGCAAAAGGAGGAGTTGTAATTGGAA